>WQYP01000071.1 GCA_009781185.1 Phycisphaerales bacterium
GGGGGGGGGGGGGTGGGTTGATGGTCCAGATGTTGGCGGGGGCGGGGCCGATGTTGGGGGTGGATTCCCAGGTGACAGAGCGGTCGGCGTGGAGGAGGTAGTTGCCGTGACGGTTGTGGTTGATGGAGTTGAAGTCGGGATTGATGGTGGCGTCGGCGGAGAAGAGTGGGTTTTTGTCGGCGAGGATGAAAGTGGAGGATTTGCCGTCCCAGGTAGGATGGTAAGGGGAGAAAAGGTTGGTGTAAGAGTAGTCGCAATCGGGAATGTCGTTCGAAGTAGAAGAGAGGACAGGGTGTTCGTAGAGCGGTGTACGGCTACTGGGCGGATCGCGGCCGGGACAGAGGAAATGGACGAGTGAGATGTAGGCTGGGGCATTGAGTGAGGTGAGAGCGAGTGGAACCAGGTTGGCGGTGTTGGTGTGGGTGGTGGATGAGGGGCGGAGCCAGTTGGAGCCGGGCGTGTTGGCGAGGGAGGGGAGGTGATTGGCGGCGTTGATGGCGTATTGGTCGAAAGCGGTGCCGATGGTGGCGACGTTGGCGGCGCAAAGGATGCGGCGGTTGGTGTATCGGGTGTGTGCGACGACCGGAATAGTGACGGCAACGAGAATGCAGGCAGCGACGAGACCCGCGGCAATGTCGGCAAGGTGGCGACGGAAGAAGGATGGGATGACAGGGTGACAAGGTGACAGGGTGACAGGGGGAGAGGAAAGTTTCATGCGATCGGATTGCACGGCGGCGAGAGTACGGGCGAGAAGGTCGGGAGAGGGAGGCGGAACTTGAGCGGCGTTAAGGGTTTTCAGCCAGGATTCGATACGCTGGGTTCGGAGGTCGGGGGTCGGAGTTGTGAGTTCGGAGTCGAGCAGAGCGTCAACAGCGGCGGCGTCCTTTTCGGAGAGAGTGAGCTTTGCTTTGAAGTTGTCGGGCGATTGGGACATTTTGGTTACCTTATGGCCTGTTTGTATGCCTTGGCGAAAGTGGCGAGAGCGGCGTGCAGGCGGCTTTTGACCGTACCCAGTGGAATCTGGAGCATTTCCGCGATCTCTTTGTACGAAAACTGATGAAAGTAGGACATCACGAGCACTTCTCGATAAATACTGGAAAGGCTGGCCAAGACTTGCTGAACGCGAGCGATCTCCTCAGCGGTCTGCAACTCCACCTGCGGCGGCGCGTAAGTGGACTCCATCAAATCCAGAAACGTAGTCTCCTCCTCAGAACCATACGTGGCACGATCAAGCGAGTACATATGATGACGCCCGGCAGAACGGAGATAATCACGCGCTTTATTGGCGGCAATGGTGAAAAGCCACGGCCGAAATGGACGCTTTGGATCGAAATTCTCAGCACTTTTGTGGACTTGGACGAAAGTCTCCTGAAAAAGGTCTTCCGCGATGGCGGAATCGGATACGAAACGGTACAAAAAAGCAAACAGCTCCGGCTGATAACGCATGACCAGCGTGGCAAAGGCCTGCTGGTTGCCATGGGTGTAATCGGCGAGCAGTTGTTCGTCGGAAGTCACCCGCTGATCCTTATACGTTCGAGGAAGTGAATGGTTCAGATAAATAGGATAAAAGGTTGAGGGCTAAGAAGCCAGAAGCCAGTAGTCAGAAGAAATTCATCCTAAACCGAAGTGCGTTGACAGGATTGGGGAATACGGGTTACATGGCAGCCCTTCCAAGGTGTGAAAAGGGGCTTTTTGAGGGTTTTTCGCGAGTTTCCATTACGGCGGATTGGCAACGGCGATTCCTCACGCTTCCCTCCGAGCTCGCAGAATGCGGAAAACAAGGCTCTTTCGCACTCGCGTTCACACCTTGGAAGGGCTGGGGTTACATGGTAAACTAAGTTGGCGTTGGTGGAGTCGCTGATGGCTGGAGCAGGCATGAGACAATGGCGATGGGCGTCGGTGGTGCTGGCGGGTGTGGTGGTGCTGGCGAGCGGGGCGAGGGGGCAGGGGAGGGTCGTGCTTTCGTCGGATGACGTCGTGGAAGAGGAGGCGGCGACGATGGGGGGATTTGCGCTGCCGAAGGAGGATAGCAAGGCGATCGGGAGGCTGGAGGATTTTGATCGCTACGTGGGGAAGAAGGCGTGGGATTTGGCGTTTCGGACGATGAACAGTTTTTCGGATACGGAGGGGCAGGGGATGGTACCGGCGGCGGATGGGTTCATGGTACCGCTGCGGCGAAGAATTGCGCAGAGTTTGAAAGCATTGCCGGCGGAGGGGCGTGAGGCGTATCGGCTGTTTTATGATGCAGAGGCGCGGCAGTTGTGGGAGAAGTTGCAAACGGAAAAGATGACGACGACCGCGGAATTGCAGGCGCTCCAGAAGATCGTGACACAGTATTTTTTGACGAGCGTGGGCGACATGGCGACGGATCGGCTGGGGGATATTTATTTTGAGCAAGGGGATTTCCGGAATGCGGCCAGAGCGTGGCAACAGGTACTGCAGGATTATCCCGATACGCATCTGTCGATGGCGAAACTGGCGGCGAAGCGGTGTCTGGCGTTGTGGCGGCAGGGCAGCCGCGAGGAATTGGCGGCAGCGATCGCGTACGTGAAGCAGCGTTACGCGGGGCAGATGGTGACCTTCGGCGGAAAGGAAATGGAGGCGGGTGCATTTGTCGATGGACTGCAATTGAAACCGGAAGCGGAGGCGGTTGCGGAGAGTCAGCCGGCTAAAGGAGAGGGACTGAAAGCGTTGAAATTTTCGGCGGAACAAAAGCCGTTGTGGCAGGTGCGGGCGGTGCTGCCCGAGTCGCTCGAGCAGATGGACCAGAAGCTCCGGAACATGGGGTGGTCGTCGCGGAATTATCAGTTCAAGGGTCTGGTACCGGCGGCGGCAGCGGATGAGAAACGCGTCTACGTGAACTGGCTGGGAGTGGTCTACACGGTGGATATCGAGACGGGGAAAATGCTCTGGCGAACGGCGAAGTTCACGGATATCTCGGCCAACCCGGAAAACTTCTTCCGATACGGAATCGATCTGCAACGGTTCGGACTCGCGGTGATGGGTGAGAAGGTTTTTGCGATCGCGGGTGATCCGCGGAATGGTGGAGACGGGCCGTACCAGGTGCAGTGTTTCAATGCGGAGACGGGCAAGCTGTTGTGGAAGGGAGACAGTCTCTGGACGATCCCGTATGTGATGAATGGGGGGGGGGGGACGGGGTATTCGCTGGGGTCGCAGCGAGATGAGACGATGTATCTCAAGGCGTTGAACATGGAGACGGGGAAGGAGGAATGGAAGGTGGCGTTGGGGAAGCCGCAGGGATCGTCGAGTTATCGCGGGTATCGTGACATGGGAAGTAGCGGGACGCCGGCGCTGATGGGGGCGGAGGGGATGATATATGTGGCGACGAACAATGGGGCACTGGTGGCGGTGAGCACGGCACAGCGACGCGTGGAGTGGGCGCTCAAACACGAGACCAAAACGATCGTACCCTACAACAGGTGGGGAGGCTGGGACGAGATGGGGTCGGGGGCGAGCGATCAGCCGGTGACGCTATTGATGGACGAAGGGATTCTTTATGTGAAGGATAGCGGAGGGAGCATGTTGTATGCGGTGGATCTGTCTGGGCCGAAGCTGCGGTGGAAGCGGACGATCGATGGAGATTCGCAACTCCTGTCGGTGAATGCCCAGCAGGCGTACATTCTGGGACAGGGAACAACGGGCGGGACTTATTTTGCCATGCTGGATTTGAAGAATCGCGATGCGATTGCGTGGTCGGAGTATTTGGGTACCGAGCGGACGAGCTTAACGCCGCTGATGATGAAGGACCATGTGTATTTCCTGACGGCGACGGGTATCGTGGACATTGATCCGACGCTTCCGCCCAGAACCGTGCATCTGCGCTCGACGACGCGGTGGGGAGATCGGGAGGTCTCGGGCGGACGATTATTGTTGACGGGAAATAAGTTGATCAGCGTGACGGACTTGGCGGTGAGCGCGTATGAAATGAAAAGTGAAAGAATAAAAGAGTAAAAGTTAAAAGTAGGGAATTGTGCCGAAATGTTTGAGGAGTTGATGATGCACGGAATCAAGCGGGTTGGAATGGCGGCGTTGCTGGGGCTGCTGATGGTGGGGATGGCGCAGGCGGAGACGGGGGAGGGGGGAACGAATGCGGGAATCACGGTGCAAGGGGTTGGGGAGGCGAAGGGTAAGCCGACGCAGGTGGAGATTGCGTGCATTGTTTCGGGGGATGCGGAGTTGGCGTCGGATGCGACGGTGAAGTTTCGGGATGCCAAGAAGCGGGCGACGGCAGCGATTGAGGGACTGAAGAATCCGGATTTGAAGGTGATCTCGGACGGCGTGTCGGTCGGCGGCATGATGGATCCGAATACGCAAATGATGATCATGCGAGGGATGGGCGGTACGCAGGTAGCTAAGCCGCGGGTGCAGATCATGGAGAAGAGCCGAGTTGTGCTCTCGAACGCAGGCAAGTTGGAGCCGGATGCGTTGCTGGAGACGATATTGAAGATTTTGGATGTGGCGAAGGAGGGCGGGTTCCAGGTGGGGCCGCAGCAGCCGACGGATTATAATGAGATGCAGAATTATCGATCGAGTGGGATGGCGATGGTGAGTTTCAAGTTGGCCGACGGGACGGAACTGCGGGACCAGGCGTACAAGGCGGCGTTGGCCGATGCACGGGGGAAGGCTGAGAAACTTGCGGAACTGGCGGGGGTGAAGCTGGGGAAGATCATGGCGATCCAGGAAATGCCCGGATCCCAACGACCGGATGGATCGGTGGCGGGAAATACGGCGGGAGAATTGAGTAAACGCGTGAATTTGACGGTGCAGTTCGAGATAGTAAAGTGACGGAAATGAGCCACAGACAGACACAGACAGACACGGACAGATTTTGAAAAAGGTGATCGTGATGGGGATGCGTTGGCGATGGGTGGGGGGAGGGTTGATGATTGCGGTTGTTGGGATCATGGGTGGTGGAATTGGGGGGAAAGTGCGTGCGGAGGAAACGGGGGAGGGCACGGGGGGGACGGGCGTGATTTTGCCCAAGCATGTGACGGTGAAGACGCAGGCTGCGATTGAAAAGGGATTGGCGTGGCTGGCGAAAGAGCAGGATAAGGATGGATCGTATACGTCGAAATCGGATGGGCGGGCGTATCCGTATGCGATGTCGGCGTTGGCGGGGATGGCGTTTTTGGCGAACGGGAATACGCCCTCACGCGGGCCGTATGCGGAGAATGTCTCGCGGATCGTGGAGTACCTCATGAGCAATCCGCATCCGACGGGGCTGATCACGGGGCCGACGCAGGAGCAGGGATACTCTATGTATGGACATGGCTTTTCACTTCTGTTTTTGTCGTCGTGCTACGGAATGGAGACGGACGACCGCACGCGGGCGAAAATGAAGAAGTTTATAGAGAATGGGATCGTGCTGACGGGGCGGGCGGCGAGGAATGGGGGGTGGTACTATACACCGGGGACGGGGGATGAGGGATCGGTGACGGTGACGCAGATGCAGGGGTTGCGGGCGGCGAGGAACGCGGGATTCACGGTGCCAAAGGGGATTATCGAAGGAGCTGTGACGTACCTGGAGCGATGCAAAACGACGGAGGGCGGCATTTGTTATTCGCTTGGAAGCGGGGATGGCGCGCATTTGCCCATTTCGGCGGCGGCGCTCGCAACGCTGTATAACGCGGGCGAATATGACTCGAAACTCGCGGAAAGCTGCATGGCATACGTGCACAAACAGTTCTCGATCCAGAAAGATCCGTTCTCGGGGGTCGGCGGAATGGGACATGATTTTTACTCGAATTTGTATGCAGCGCAGGCATTTTACCAGGCGGGAGACAAGTACTGGGATGCCTATTTCCCGGCAGCGCGGGATTCGCTGCTCCGGATGCAGAACGGCGATGGATCGTGGCAGCGGGATGTCGGGCCGGTGTTTGCAACGAGTGTCGCATTGATTATTTTGCAGTTGCCGTATAAGTATCTTCCGATTTATCAGAGGTGAGGAGGTTTGGGGAGCATCATGCAACTCGCATATCTTGATGAATCTGGGAACACGGGATTGAATTTCAACGATCCGCAACAGCCGATTTTTGTTCTCTGTGCGATGCTGGTGGCGGAAGACAAGTGGCAGTCGCTGGAGCACGATCTTTGCACGATTTTAGACGCCCGGATTGCCAATTAGAGATCGATAGAGAAAATCGTCCAAGGATTGACAAAATCAAGTGGAAAAGTATAGGGAAGATGAGTTATTTTAAGGGCTTGGCGCTTTGATAGAATGGAGTAGAGTGTGACAATGATTGAAAATGCTGATTTGGCGGGACTGGAAAAATTGAAGCGGGCACGGGATGCGATTCGGGAGCAGATGGCAGGGACGATTGTGGGGCAGGAAGAGGTGGTGGAACAGTTGCTGGTCTGTTTGTTTGCGAGGGGGCATTGTATTTTGGAGGGAGTGCCGGGATTGGCGAAGACGTTGATGATTCGGACGTTGGCGCAGTGTTTGTCGTTGAGGTTTAATCGGATTCAGTTTACGCCGGACTTGATGCCGTCGGATATTACGGGGACGGAGGTGATGTATGAGGATCGGGGATCGGGAGGGGGAATTGGGGGGGGAGGGGAGCGGGCGTTTAAGTTTATAGCTGGGCCGATCTTTACGCATGTGTTGTTGGCGGATGAGATTAATCGGACGCCGCCGAAGACACAGTCGGCGTTGCTGGAAGGGATGGGGGAACGGCAAGTGTCGGTGGGCGGGAAAAGGCATGTGTTGCCGAATCCGTTTTTTACGCTGGCGACACAGAATCCCATTGAGCAGGAGGGGACGTATCCGCTACCGGAGGCGCAACTGGATCGGTTTTTGATGAAGATATTGGTGCGTTATCCGACGGAAGAGGAAGAGAAGAAAATTTATCGATTGACGTCAACGGGGAATCCGGTGGTAGCGACGACAGTGCTCAGTGAGGATGAAATGCTGGAATTGCAGGGGATTGTGCATAAAGTGCCGGTGAGCGATTTTTGTGTGAACTATGTATCGAACCTGGTGCGATCGACGCGTCATGGGGAAGCGAAGTCGCCGCAGTTTATAAAGGATTGGGTGCAGTGGGGTGCGGGGCCGCGTGGGGGGCAGGCGCTGATTGCGACGGCACAGGCGAGGGCGGCGCTGGACGGTCGGCCGGAGGTGGATATTGCGGATATCAAGGCGATGGCGACGGCGGTTCTGCGGCATCGCATTGTTCTGAACTATAACGCGGAAGCACAGGGCCAGACGGCGGAAACGGTCATCCGTCGATTGATTGATACGATTCCATCGGATACAGCGGCAGAGCAGGCGCATGAGCGAATCAACCGGGTACTTAAAGCCTGAGATCCTTTCGCGGATCGTTCCGCTGGGATTGCGGGCGCAGCGGGTGGTGGAAGGTGCGATGTCGGGGTTGCATCGTTCGCCGCTGCACGGATTGTCGGTGGAGTTTGCGGATTACCGGGAATATACGCCGGGGGATGATCTCAAGCGGCTGGATTGGCGGGCGTATGCAAGGTCGAATCGGTATTACATCAAGCGGTACGAGGAGGAGACGAATTTTCGGGCGACGCTGCTGGTGGATGCTTCGGCATCGATGCGGTACGGGGCGGGGAATCGTGGGAAGACGGGAATTAGCCACAGACAGACACGGACAGCCCCCCCACACACAGACAGATTTACGAAGTTTGATTATGCGGCGACGTTGGCGGCTTCGTTGGCGGTGATGTGCCTGAAACAGCGGGATGCGGTGGGGATGGCGTTGTTTGATGCGGCGGAGCGGGCGTGGCTGCGGCCTTCGGCGGCACAGTCGCAGTTGACGAAAATATTGGATACGCTCGAGTCGGCGAAACCGGATCGGACGACGGATCTGGGGGCGGTGCTCAATAAGGTGGCGGCTCAGATTCATGCACGCGGACTGGTGGTGGTGATTTCGGATTTGCTGTGCGATCTGGATGCGCTGTATGAAGGGCTGGGGCGGTTGCAGTATCAGGGGCATGATATTTTGATATTTCAGGTGTTGGATAAGGAGGAGATAGAGCTGCCGTTTGAGGATTCGGTGCTGTTTAAGGATATTGAGGGGGTGGAGGAGCTGTTTGCGGAGCCGTGGGCGTTTCGCAAGGCGTACAGGGCGGCGATGGAGGCGTTTATCCGGGATGTGGGGAGCCGTTGCAGGACGGCGGGGATCGATCATGTGCTGCTGACGACGTCGGATGATATGGGGGAGGCGATGTCGAAATATCTGCATCAGCGCCAGGCGATAGCGGGGCGGCGGATTGGGAAAATGACGACGAGTTCGCATGAGCATGCGGGGGGCGAGCGATGATTGAATTAGCCACAGATAGACGACGGGAATTAGCCACAGACAGCCACAGACAGCCACAGACAAATGTTTGTGGGATATCGCGTCACAAGGCGTCTGAGCGCTCGCCTATCGGCTCGCGGCTAAACGGTTGTGAGGGGGCAGGTGCTTTATGACGTTTTTGAGTGCGGGGTTGTTGTTTGGGCTGGGGTTGGCGGCGGTGCCGATTATTATTCATATATTGAATCGGCGGCGGTTTCAGGTGGTGGAATGGCCGCCGATGAAGTATTTGAAATTGACGCTGCGGAAGAATCGGAAGCGGATTCGCATTGAGCAGATGATTTTGCTGGCGATGCGAGTGTTGGCGGTGGTGTTGTTGATCTTGGCGGTGGCGAGGCCGGTGGTTTCGCAGGGGTGGGGTGGAGGGTTGGCGGCGCTGTTGCCGGGCAAAGCGCGGACGAGCCGGGTGATTGTGATTGATGATTCGCTGTCGATGGGGTACACGGTGGCGGGGCGGACGGCGTTTGCGGTGGGGCAGCAGGCGGCGAAGGATTTGATTAAGGGGGCTGGGGGAGTGGGAAAACAGGATAGTTTGACGTTGATGGTGACGAGTTTGCCGAGGACACCACTGGTGCGGGATGCGAGTTTGCAGGAGGCGGGGAAGTTTGCGGAGCTGGTGAGTGGGTTGACGGTGACGGAGACGGCGAGCAACTGGGCGGCGGTGTTTGAGGGGATCGAGGCGGCGTTGACGGCGGCGAGTTTTTCGAACCGCGAAGTGGTGCTGATCACGGATATGCGGCGGGCGGGTTGGACGACGGAGGTGACGGCAGCGGCGAATCGGTTGGCGGCGAAGTGGGGAGGGGTGCCGTTGCGGATCGTGGATGTGGGGGATAGGCGGACGGAGAATGTGGCGGTTTTGAAATTTGAGATGCAGGATGCGATTGCGTTGCCGGGTCAGCCGGTGCATTTGGTGGCGGTGGTGCGGAATCAGACGGGTGCGGCGATGACGGGCGTGCAGGCGACGTTGATGGTGGATGGGGAGGGGAGGTCGGTGATGCTGCCGGCGTTGGCGGTTGAGGGGGCTGGGGGAACTGGGGGGGGGGTGGAGGTGCCGTTGACGGTGAGTTTTGAGGAGGTGGGGACGCATGTGTTGAGTTTGACGGTGGGGAAGGATGCGATGCCGGGGGATGATACGTGGTATTTGGTGGTGAACGTGCGGCCGACGGTGACGGTGATGCTGGTGGATGGTGAACCGTCGGCGCAGGCGTTTGAATCAGAAACGGATTTTCTGGCGTTGGCGTATTCGATCGGGGCGAAGCCGTGGAATGTGCAGCGAGTGACGGAAATTGATGCGAGACGGCTGAAAATGGAACCGCCGGATGTGCTGGTGCTGGCGAATGTGGCGGCATTGACAAATGAACAGGTGGAGACGATTGAGGGATTGGTTCAAAATGGAATGGGGCTGATGATTTTTACGGGGGAGTTGGTGGATGGGGAGTTTTATAATCAGAAGTTGTTTAAGGAGGGCAAGGGGCTTTTGCCGGTGAGGTTGGATCGGGCGGTGGAGACGCCTGTGGCGGGGATTGTGGTGGAGAAGGATCCGCAGTCGCCGTTGGCGACGTTGGGGAAGTTGTTGCCGGAGGCGTTAGCGCGAGTGCGGACGCGGAAATTTACGGCGGTGCAGATGGGAGCCAGAAGCCAGAAGCCAGAAGCCGGAAGTTCGGGGGCGTCCCTCAACATTGACGGAACGCCCCCTGACGGTCGCGTCTCGGATAGTTGTGGGGCGGAGGGGGTGAGTGTTTTGGCGAGGTGGAACAATTCGGAGATGCCGGTGGCGGTGGTGGAGAAGGGGTTTGGGAAGGGGCGAGTGGTGTTGTTTACGACGACGGCGGGGCGTAAGTGGACGGATTGGCCGTTGGATCCGACGTATGTGCTGGGCGTGAGGTCGGCGGCGCTGGCGGTGGCGCAGAGTCAGAATGGCGGTGAGGCGCTGACGGCGGGGGATGTGATTCGGGTGACACTGGCGGACGGTGTTGCGATTTTGCCGGAGGTGGTAGGGCCGAACCAGAAGACCGCGGAGGCGATGGAGGTGGACCGCACGGAAGGCAAGGGAACAGTCCTTCGGTATGGCAAAACGCAGCGGGCGGGAATTTATACGGCGAGTTGGAAGGACGACAAATCCCGGCCGATGTCGCGGACGTTTGCGGTAAACCCAGCGGCAAGCGAAAGCGAATTGGAGCCGATCGCGGAGAGCGAATTGGAAGGGCTGCTGGGAAATTGGAAGGCGAATGTGCAGCGGTATGACGCGAATGGCGTCGGCCTGGGATCACCACCACGCGAAATGTGGCGGCAGATGGCGATGATCCTGCTGGGATTGATGTTGGCGGAGGCGATGTTCGCCGTCTGGGTCGGGAGAGAACGATGAGTAACCGTAGCGACCCCGCTTTGCGGGGTGGCGAATTGACGAGCAGGTGATGTTGAGAGGATTGATACATTATCTCTTCGGGGTGGATCCGGCGTCTTGGACGGAGGGGGGGACGGTACGGTTTGAGTGGATGAATCTGCCGCGGCAGGGGTTTGCGCTGTTGGTGGTGGTGGGCGTATTGTTGGCTGCGGGATTGATTGTTTATTTGTATCGGCGGGAGGGCAAGACGCTGTCGCGCCGGGCTCGGATGTGGTTAGGGGGGATGCGAATGGCGGCGATGCTGGGGGTGCTGGTGATGCTGCTGGAGCCGGCGATTGTGTTCGTCAAACGCGAAGAAGTGCCGTCGCAGTTGGTGGTGCTGGTGGATGAATCGGAGAGTATGGATTTGAAGGATGCGTATGCGGACGGTGCTGGCGGACAAAAGATTGCCGATGCGCTGAAGATGGCATCGGTGGATGAGGTGCGGGAGACGACGCGGCGAGGATTGGTGAAACGGGCGATGGAGTCGGGGTTGCTCAAGAAACTGGAGGAGAGTGGGGATCGGGTGGTGGTGGTGCATGGGTTTGCGGGGCAGTTGATGCCAGTTGCGAGTGTAAACAAAGACGGGACGACGGGAATTGGAGACAAACAGACACAGAAGGAAGCAGCGACGCAGAGTGGGAACAACGGAGAGACGGGGCGACCTTACGGTCGCGGCTCTGAGTTGAGGGATCGTTCGACGACGGGAGTGGGGACGGCGATTGAGGAGGCGCTTGCGGCGTATCGGGGGAAACCGATGGCGGGGATTTTGCTGCTGACGGATGGGCAATCGAATAGTGGTGAGCCGGTGAAGAAGGCTGGGGAGGCGGCGGCGGCGGAGGGGGTGCCGGTGGTGGCGGTGGCGGTCGGAACGCCGGAAGGGCCGCGGAATGCAAAGATGGTGAAGATTGATGTCAGTCCGGTGGTGTTTGTGCGGGATGTGAACCAGGCGAATTTGGTGATGGAGTCGAGAGGGCTGGCGGGGCATCCGGCAACGGTGATTTTGGAAAAATTGCCGGATGGCGGGACGTGGGAGGAGATTGGGCGAAAGACGGTGGTGCTGGAGGAGTCGGGAGCGTTGCAGACGGTGGTGTTTGATTTCCGCGAGGATCGGCCGACGAAGATTACGCTCAAGGCGACGATTGCGGATGTCGGCCCGGAACTGACGACGGCGGATAATGTGGCGATGGCGGAGGTGCGGGCGATTCGGCAGAAAATCAAGGTGCTGTTCATCGCGGGGCATCCGTTTCCGGAGTTTGAGTTTGTGCGGAATAGTTTGCTGAGGGATCAGGCGATTTCGGCGGCGACGTGGTTGCAGACGGCGGGAAAGGATTACGATCAGCCGGGGACGCCGGCGATTAAGCGGTTGCCGGAGACGCAGGAGGAGTTGAACGATTTTGATTGTGTTGTGATGTATGATCCGGATCCGATGTTGTGGCCGGAGCATTTTCCGCAGATGTTGGTGGATTTTGTGGGGAAGGCGGGCGGCGGGCTGATTGATGTGGCGGGGGAGCGGTTTACGAAGGATTATTTTGAGCGGCCGGACGATCCGAATTCGGCGTGGCTGGCGTTGATGCCGGTGGTGGCGGAGCCGGGGTTGTACCGAACAGATGTGACGGCGAAGTTGTCGGCGAGGAATGCTTGGAAGCTGGAGGTGACGCCGGAGGGGCATGCGGATCCGGTGTTTCAGTTTGCGGATAAGCCGGAGGAGAATGATCGGATTCTGGCGGCGTTGCCGGGGATGTATTGGCATTATCCGGTGACCCGTGCAAAAGCGGGGGCGACGGTTCTGGCGCGGCATGCGGATCCGCGGATGCGCAATGAGTACGGAAATCATGTGTTACTGGCGACGCAGCTGGTCGGGCCGGGGAGGACGTTTTTTGTGGGGTTCGATTCGACATACCGCTGGCGGTTTTTGGATGAACAGACGTTTGACGGGTTCTGGGCACGGATGGTGGATCGGGCGGGGCGGTCGAAACAGTTGGGTGGGCGGTATCCGTATGCGCTCACGACGGATCGTGCGAGTTACAGGCCGGGGTCGATGGTGACGCTGGTGGCACGCTTTGAGAATCCGGCGGACAAGGATACGGGGCTCGATCAGATGCATGGGGAGGTGGAAGGGCCGGACGAAGCCCCCCTACCGATCACGCTTTTCGCGAGGAAGGGTGAGCCGGCGGCGTTTGAGGCGACGTTTGCGGTCACAAAAGCGGGGCCGCATTTTGTGAAGGTGTGGGCGGGGGATGTGGATGCGAAGCAGGTGGTGCGGGCGGCGACGCTGGAGTTTCCGGTGGAACTGCCGAATTTGGAGTACGATCAGCCGACGGTGAATTTGGTGGGGTTGTGGGGATTGACAAAGGCGACGGGCGGGGCGGTGTTGGATGTGTCGGAAATGGAGCGGGCGCCGGGGATGTTTAAGGTGAAACGCGTGACGCATGTGCTGGAAGATCGACAGACGATTTTTAATGCGCCGGTTTTGTTTGGAGCGGTGTTGGTGTTTTTATTTGTCGAATGGTTGCTGAGGAAGAAGTATAGATTGGTTTAATGACGAAATTTGAATGACGAATGACGAATCAAATCCGAAATTCGAAGTTCGAAATTCGAAACAAGCTCAAAGTTCGAAATTCAAATGATGACGGGAATTAGCCACAGACAGACACAGGCAGACACAAACAGGAAGTTGGGTAGATGACGACGGTTGGGATAGATTCGATGGGACGGTTGGCGGGGATGCAGCGGGAGCTGGTTGCGCGGCTGGAGTTGCTGCGGCGGCGGGTGCGGTGGGCGCTTGTGATTGAGGGGTTGGCGGAGTTTGTGGCGGAGTTTGTGGGGGTGGTGCTGGTGATGTTTGTGCTGGATTATCTGTTGCGACTGGGGTTGACGGCACGGGTGGGGCTGGATGTGGCGGCGGTGGTGTTTCTGGGAATTGAATGTTGGCGGCGGTTGGTGCGGCCGATGCGGATGCGGGTGGGGTTGGTGGCGCTGGCGGGGGCGATGGACAGGGCCATTCAGAGCCGCGACCGTAAGGGAGCGACCGTGCGGCAAGGCGAAGATGAAGCCCGTCGCTCCCTGACGGTCGCGGCTCTGAATGATTGCGAGTTGGCGGGGCGGGTGGCGTCGGTGCTGGAATTGCCGGGGCTTTTGGGGACGAAGAATCCGCCGAGCGAAGCGATGGTGGAACAGGCGGTGGCGAAATGTCACGCGGCATTGGCGGGAGTAAACTTTGAGGCGGCGATTGATTGGGGGCGGCGGCGGAAGGCAATGGGGGTGATTGTGGCGGCTCTGATTGTGCTGCCGGTGCTGCAGGGGATTTTTCCGGGGCAGGCGAATTTGTGGATGCGGCGGATGTTTCTGGCGTCGAACGAAGCGTGGCCGCAGAATACCTATTTAGAAGTGGCGGATGTGAAGGATGGGCGGATCACGGTGCCGCGGGGGGAGGCGTATGTGTTGCGGGTGAAGGGCAGGGAAGGGAGTGGGAAAGGGGGGGGAGTGCCGGAGCGGGTGCATTTGACGATTCGGAGCATCGGGGTGGGTGGCAAGACGACGGAGTTGATGAAGGAGTTTGCGAAAAATGATTTTCGGCATGAGTTTGCGGTGATCGATCTGCCGCTGCAGTTGGAGTTGGAGGGCGGCGACGATGTTTGCGGGCCAATTGCGGTGACGCCTGTGGATCGGCCGCGGATTGCGGGGCTGGAATTGATCAGCCGGCATCCTCGGGACAAAGCGGACGAAGTGCATCATTTTACGGGGAATGAAGGGGATTTGAGTTTTCTGACGCAGACGCGGTTGGTGTTGGCGGTGACGTCGAATGTGCCGTTGCGGGAGTTGCGGGTGAAAGGGGTTGGGGGAGAGGGGCAGGGCAATCGCATAGGGAATTCAGAGCCGCGACCGTCAGGGAGCGACCGTGCGATAACACCGCCGCAGAGTCAGTCGCTCCCTGACGGTCGCGGCTCTGATCGTCACTTGCAATCGCCTTGGGCGGATCGGGTGCGGAGGGTGGATGCGACGCATTATGTAATCGAATGGACACATGAAGCGGCGGCACGTTTCGAGATGGAACTGGTGGCGGCGGAGTCGGGCCTGGTGTCGCTGCCGGTGCCGGTGCGGGTGGGATTGAAGGTGGACCAGGTGCCGCGGGTGACGCTGGCATATAGTGGGGTGAGGCAGCGGATTACGCCGATGGCGAAGGTGCCGCTGGTGGTGGAGGGGCGTGATGATTATGGGATGATTGCGGCGGGGTTGGCGATCAAAAATGAAACGCCGGACCCGGCGGATGCGGCGAAGCTGGTGGCACAGGAATCGCGGCGGGAACTGTGGGGTGGGGCGACGCAAGCGAGCGGTCAGCCCAGCGCGACGCAGCCGATGGCGATGGAGGCGGAATTGCACTTGAAAGAAACGCTGGACGTGGGGGCGATGAAGCTGACGGCAGGATCGCTGGTAACGCTCACGGCAGAGGCGACGGATGATTGTTACACGGGGCGGCAGACGGGTCGGTCGCGGAGCGTGACGTTCCGACTGGTGCCGCCAGAAGAATTGTTCCGGGAGATTTTGCAGCGTCAGCAGGCGGAGCGGGTGAAATTCCGTAAGCAGATCGAGGAGGCGGAGAAGATTCGGGATGGGATACGGGCGGTAGCGGATTCGCGCGGTGCGGCGGAACTGGCACGGCGGCACCGGGCATTTCAGCGGGAAACGCTGCGGATCGGGACGACACTGACGGAATCCCTGACCGAGATCAAGCTCAATGCGCTGGGGTCGCCGGAATCGCATGCGATGATGGAGCTCAATGTGCTCACGCCGCTGAAGGGGATGCAGGAGGAGTTGGTGAGTCCGCAGGGGCCGGCACTCGATACGCTGGTGTCGGCAAGAGGGGAAGGAGGGGGGGGGGGCGATCCGGCGAATGTGCAGGCGGCGGCGGATCGGGAAGATCGCATCGTGATTCGGATGAAATCGCTGCTGAAG
The DNA here is from genome assembly GCA_009781185.1 of Phycisphaerales bacterium. Taxonomy (GTDB): domain Bacteria; phylum Planctomycetota; class Phycisphaerae; order WQYP01; family WQYP01; genus WQYP01. The sequence continues at coordinate 15,676 of WQYP01000071.1, forward strand.
CAGATGGCACAGTGGGACAGCTTCGTCGATGTACTCAATCAGCTGGACGCAATCATCCGCCTGGAGACGCAGGTGAAAGATCAGAGCGAAAAGCTGAAGAAGAAAGAAGATGAGAGCATTTTTGATCGGTGATGAGGTAGAATAGTGACAAATGCTGAAGATATACCTTGATAACTGTTGCTACAATAGACCGTTTGACGAGCATGGCCGGAGTCTGGTCATGCTTGAAACGGAAGCCAAGCTCTTCATCCAAGGCAAGATCAAGGAGGGTTTGTACTCGCTTGTCTGGTCGTTTATCCTTGACTCCGAGAACGATGAAAATCCTTCCGATACACGGAATGGCAGCGAGATTTATGGAAAGATCGGTCCATTGATGAGGTTTACAAACTTGCCGCGGAACGCGAGAAGGCGCGGCCGGTATAGACACGGACCGAAATTGAATTGGGAGGTGTTGGATGAGGGTTGCGATGGTGCATGATATGTTTTGCAGAATATTGCATCAGAGGGCATCTGAGCGATCGCCTATCGGCTCGCGGCTAAACTTTTTACTGGCGATTGTGCTGATGTGTGGGGTGGCGTTGGGGGAAAGTGCGGCGACGCAGGCAACAACGAAGCCGGCGGTGAAGGCGGATGTGACGGGGGGAGGGGGCGGGGTTTCGGAGAGTGAGAAACTGCAATTTACGCAGAAGAATGTGCAGGCGCAGATGCAGGAGTTGGAGGGACGGATGTTTCAGTTGGCCGAGACGGTCAGGGAGGCGGAGCCGGAGAGTTCGACGCGATTGCTGCTGGCGGTACGCAAGGCCCGCGAACAGTTAATCATGGAGCAGATGAAGGAGATTCTGGAGAAACTTTCGACGAAGGATCTGGCGAATGCGACGGTGGGAACGAAGGAAGTCCTGACGAAGCTGGCGGAACTGCGGAACCTGCTCACGGCGACGGACTTGGAATTCCAGTTGCAGTTGGAACGGCTGCGGCAATTGCAGGCGGCAATCGCCAAAGTCGACAAGTTGATCAAAGAAGAACAGCAGCAGCAGAAGCATACGAACTCCCTGGACGATCTGCTCAAGAAGAGCCAGGAAGTCAAGCCGCAGACGTTTGAGGATGCCAAGAAGGAGCAGGAAGCGAATCGCGGCAAAACGGATGACGTGGCGGGGAATTTGAAGCAGTTGGGAGGGGGGGGGCTGGATAAGCCGCTGGCGTCGCTGGGCGAGGGGAGCAAGGCGATGTCGAACGCGGAGGGGGCGCTGGGCAACAGCAAACCGGGCAGCGCAAGCTCGAGTCAGGGAGAAGCGACGAAGAAGTTGCAGGAAGCGCGGGATGAACTGGAGAAGGAACGGCAAAAAGTACAGCAGGAATTGCAGAAGCAGGTGAGGGGCGTGGTGATGGAAAATCTGCAGGAAATGCTGGACCGTCAGATCGGCGTGCGACAGGCGACGGAAACACTTTCGCCTCGCATTGGTAAGGGGGGGGATCGTGCAGCGATTGCGCAGGTGATGCAATTGGAGCCCGCGGAACTGCGGATCGCGACGATCTGCCAGCAGACGCTGGACCTGGTCAACGAGACGGAGTTCAGCGTGGCGTTGCCGCCGGCGCTGGAAAATCTGCATCGGAACATGCTGTATGCGGCGGGCGATTTGAAGGGCGGACGAGCGGACGAACGGGTGATCGCGACCATGCAAGGGATTGAGCAAGATCTGCGAGACCTGCTCGAAACGTTCAAGGAACTCTCGCGGAACGGGGATGGGAAGGCGGGCAATTGCAAAGGCTGCAAGGGGAACAAGAACAAATTGCTGGCGGAGTTGAAGGTGGTCCGCATGCTGCAATTGCGGGTGAACAAGCAGACGCTGGAAGCGGACGCGGACAAGCATCGAGCGGCTGCGGCTGCGGAATTACCGCCGGAACTGCGGGAAAAAGTGGGAAAAGTTCGCGACGCGGAAGGTCTGGTGCGGGACGCGATGGAACGGCTCCATCAGCAATACGGCCCGGGAGCGCCGGATGAAGGTCCGGAGAAAGGCGAGGGCACACGTGATAATCCGCTTTGATCGTGCAATTTCGTGGCTCGGGCGTCTCGCCCGTGCGACAGGGTATGTGACACGAAATACAGGTAGCGACCCCGCTTTGCGGGGCGGCGGAATGCATGCCCTCCCCAGCAAAAGTTTAGCCGTTGATCGAAGATCAACGCTCGCTCGCCTTGGTGCGATATGGTTGGCGGCTGTGATAACCTGCGGCATGGCGATCGGACAGGAAACGCCTGCACCCCCGTCAGCCCCCGGCTCTGCCGGGGGGCCGGTCGACTCCGCCGGGAATGCGGATCGCGCGTCGCTGGAAAAATTCTTAAAGGATTTCGATTTGTTGCCGGGATTGGGGCGGCCACCTGAGTCGCAGGATCCCGCCGCCGATCTTGGACCGGATCCGCTGGGCGATGTGGCGAACCTGATGTCATCGGTGCACGAGGACCTGACGCTGTTGAAGACGGATCAGCCGGTGCAACAGAAACAGAAGGACGCGGTCGAGACGCTCGATAAGCTGATCGTCGCGTTGACGCCCAAGGGCGGCGGGGACGGCAGTGGAAATGCTCCGGGCGGACAGGGGCGGCGCGCATCGATCATTGTTTCGGGTCAGGCGAAAATTGATGATTTACATGGTGTGGAGAGCCGCGGGCGACCGTGGCCGCAACTGCCGCCGAAGGAACGCGAACGCATCTTGCAGTCGCGGACGGAAGGGTTCCCGCCAGGCTATGAACTGCTGCTGCAGAGCTACTACCAGCGATTGGCACAGGAACGAGCGGTGGGAGACAAGGAATCTGCGACAACGGAGCCGGGACAATGAAAATAAGCCACAGACAGAGACAAACACAGACAGGAGTTGAATGACGAAATTCGAATGACGAATGACGAATCAAATCCAAATGTCTGAAATTCGAATGACGAAACAGGTGGTGGCATGATGAAACAACAATGGATTCAAAGCAAAATCAAAAGCATGGTGGTTGCATGTGCGGCAATAGCGATTGTTGCAGGCAGCGTGCGAGCGGCAACGATCCAGACAGCGGATGAGAAAACAATCTCCGCGACGATCAGCGGCTACGAGAACGGCAAGCTGATTTTGCAGCCCAAGGAGAGTGATGCGACGACGAAGTTGCCGCTGGCGGATATCACGCTGATCTCATACACGTGGCAGGAGCGTGTGGCGGCGACGCCCAATACGACATCGTCCGCGACGCGCCCCAAGTCGCTGCGATGGCAGGTGGAGTTCGGCGGAACGGATCGGCTCACGGCGACGCTCGTCGCCTGGAACGAAACGGGGGTCTGCCTGGCGTCCGATACGCTCGTCGGAGAGTTCGTCATCCCGGCAGACCAGTTGCGATCCATTTGGACAACAACCGACAATCTGGTGAAAAAAGCAAAAGAAATCAGCATCACCGCGAGAGGACAGGATATTGCGTACGTTTCCAAAGATGGCGAAGTGAAGGCGGTGGCAGGATTCGCCACGGGATGCGATGGCGAGTTCCTGAACTTCAAATACGATGGGCAGGATCACGGAATCAAGCTCGATCGCCTGGTGGGACTGGTGCTGGCACAGCGTGAAATCCCGGCGGAAAGGGAAATGTACGAGACGTTCATGCTCAGCACGCCGGGCGAGATGATTTCCGGACGGATCACAGGGATGGACAAGGATGCATTTCACGTGACGGTGCTGGGGGGGGGTGACGTGAAGAAAAACATCGCGGTGCCGATTGCGAAGATTGATAAAATTGCGGTGAAGAACGGGCGATTGGTGTGGTTGGGGGATCTCAAGCCGGCGTTGGTACAGGAGGTGCCGTACCTGGATTATATGATGTCGTACCGGGTGAATCAGAGTTTGACCGGTGGGCCGTTGAAGATGCAGGATACGTTCGTGGATCGCGGGATCGCGGTGCATTCGAAATGTTTTCTGACGTACGACCTCAGCGGCGCGTTTGAGAAACTGCGGATGACGGTCGGCTTTCAACAGCCGGAGGGGAAGATGGGGCGAGCGGCTCTGCGAGTGCTCGGCGATGAAAAAGTCTTGTGGGAGGATTTGGATGCGAAAGGTGATGGCAAGTCGGTACCGCTGGACCTGAACATACAGGGCGTGAAAATGCTGCGGCTGGAAGCGGACTACGGCAAGGACCAGGACGTCGGCGATCGGGTCATCTGGGGCGATGCGAGACTCACGAAGCCGGCAAAATGATAGCCAAAGTAGCGACCCCGCTTTGCGCGGGTGGCGGCGTCAGAGAAAATGGTGCCAGGATAAAGGACGTATGGTGATTTCTAAATTAATGAAACGAGCGGCAGCGGTGGTAATGGGAGCGGCGATGGTGGGCTTGGGGATGGCGGCGGTGACCGAGCCGACATCAGGCCCCGCGACAGCAACTGCCCCGCAGACGCAGGCACGGACCTTGCCGGCCGGGCCGACGGTGAATGTCGGCGCGACGGAGTGGGTCATCTTCGTGGCGGACATGACCAGCAGGCAATTGAATCAGCGGGATGCGTTTGACAATGCGATGCCGTCGTTTGTGAACGATTCGCGGCGTGAACCGAGCGGGAAAGATGGGACGGCGGTGAAGGTCGCATCGCCGATGGGCTTGATCCGACTGACGCCGATGGGACAGGTGAACACGGACGTGGCGATCGACGTGCAGGTGACGTACAAGACGGGGAGGGTGCTGGGGCATTGGCCGACGGGCAAGCCGCGAGGGGGGGGGACGTCCGGTATATTGTGGCAGGATGTGCATTTTGCGACGGCGACGGAGCAACCGCGAAAGTTGCCGGCAGACACGTGGCTGGGGGATTTGCGGGCCGAGGGAGGAGGCGAGGGGGGGCCGCGGATGCTGACTTGCGGGACGGTGACGGAGCCGTTCCTGCTTTACGATCTGGAAGTGGCGCACACGGTCGGCTTGCAGGTGGCAAGTGGTGATGAGGGGAAATATAAAGTTGCGAACATAACCGACTCGCCGATGCTGGACTTGACGTTTTATAAAAAGGCGGCGTCTGGAAAGTGGCGGACGGGCACGCTGGAGAAGTTGGGCAAAACGGTGGCCTTGGTAACGCCGACGACAGCGCCGGCACCGGCCACGAAACGCACGACCAGACCCGCGGCCAAGGGCCAAGCGAGTTCAATGCCGCCCACGACGACCAAAGCGGTTGCAAGCACCCGGCAAGGAGGAGGAGCCGAATCGCAACCGGCATCAGCGCCGGCGATACCACCAGCGGCGGAACTGGCGATGAACGCGGAAGATTTGAGCGCTGATGCGGTGCTGGCGCCCTGGCGAACCCGGCTGGCCGAGGCAGGCGTCACCGCGAACGATCAGCAACTGATTCTGAAAATCCTGGCAAATCATGCACTGGATCCCAAGCGGCTGACGGCGGTCTATCGGATGGATTCGGCGGAACTGGATAAGTTGCTGCAACTGGAAGTGGTACCGCAGCCTCGGAAAATTTCTCGCATCGCGCTGGTGATCGTCCGCGACATCGACCCGGCAGTGGAAAGCGAGATCAGCGAGTTGGTCAAGCAATTGGGAAATTCCGCGTGGGAGAAGCGAGAGGCGGCCATGACGGAGCTTCGCAAGATCGGCGCGAAGGCCAAGCCGCAGTTGGAAAAGGCGATCAAGGAAAAGGACTTGGAGATCGTGTACCGCGCAGAGCAGTTGCTGCAGGCGTTCACGACGCCCGAGACGAACCAACCTCAGAATTAAAGATATGCAGAAAACATTGGTGAACGGGTGCATGACACTTGAGGTGTCCATCTGACATCAACTCGTAAAATTCGTTCAAGTCGTAAAATTCGTGGAAAAACGCTCACCTGTCGGCTCGCGGTTAGAGCATTTTTCACTCGCCCGTAGCGTTTTGGAGCCCCGCATGGCAATGCGGGGCTTTGGCTCTCGCTTCTTGCGCATGTCATCACGCCACGACCACGTGA
>WQYP01000072.1 GCA_009781185.1 Phycisphaerales bacterium
GCGATCTGGAACGCGGACCGTAACACGCGCAGCAAGAAGATCGACTGGCAATTCCAAACCAAAGACGCAAGAATCAAACGACGACGACTTTACCCGAAAATTAAAGAGGAATGAACCAGTAGTTCCGGCTTTAGCCGGGATTCGCCACGTTTTTTGCAATAAGCCGATATTCTGACTAGACTAATTCAGTCAGTTTGATAAGGGTCAGTCATGGTCAAGATCGGACTTTACGAAGCCCAAACACATTTTCCGGAACTCGTTGACCGCGTTGCGGCAGGCGAATCCGTGTCCATCACCCGCCACGGCGAAGAGGTCGTGTGCCTCGTCCCCTCCGGGTCTCGCAAACAAAGCAACCCCAAATTCAAGAAATCTCTCACCCATTGGCGTAAAACACGAAAAGGCCTTTCACTCAACGGCGCGAAAATTCGCGACCTGGTCAATGAAGGCAAATCGGTGCCCATCACCCGGCACGACGAGAAAAAAGCAGCCCTTGTTCCCCTCGTACGCAGTAAGGAAGAAATCGCCGCATTTAAAAAGGCTCGCGCTCAATATTGAATTGGCGGCGCTCGACAATAAACTTCGCGCCGCCGCCGAGGCCGAAGGCGTTGAAGTCATCCCCTGAATTATTAATTGATTGGAAACCGTACCATGAAAATCCTCCTCATCGGTTCCGGCGGACGCGAACACGCTCTCGCATGGAAAATCAAACAATCTCCCCTCTGTACACGCCTCTTCATCGCCCCTGGCAATCCTGGCATGACCAGCCTCGGCGAGCTTTTGCCGATCAAGGCGAATGATGTGATGGGGTTGGTGAAGGCTGCTGCGGATGTTGCGGCGGATCTGGTGGTGGTTGGGCCAGAGGATCCGCTGGCGATGGGGTTGGCTGATGCGCTGCAGGAGAAGAAGATCAAGGTCTTCGGGCCGAGCAAGGCGGGGGCGGCACTCGAGGCGGATAAAGCCTTCTCCAAAAAAATGATGCGGGATGCGAGCATTCCGACGGCGGAGGGGCGAGCGTTCAGTAACTTCAAGGCGGCGCTGGCGTTTGTGGAGACGCGGATCGAGCCGTTGGTGGTCAAGGCGGCGGGGCTGGCGAAAGGCAAGGGCGTGATCGTTTGCAATGATCCGGTCGAGGCGATCGACGCGGTGCGGAATATCATGGAGAAGAAGGTTTTTGGGGATGCGGGGAATAGTGTGGTGATTGAGGAGCGGCTGGAAGGGCCGGAGGTTTCGCTGCTGGCGTTCGTCGACGGCACAAACGCCTACCTGCTCGAAGGCGCACAGGACCACAAACGCATCGGTGACAACGACACCGGCCCCAACACCGGCGGCATGGGCGCTTACTCCCCCGCCCCACTGCTCACCGATCATGTGCTGGAAAAAGTCGAACGCGAAGTGATCGTTCCGCTGATGGACTCGCTCAAGCGCAGTGAGATTGATTTTCGTGGGATTCTTTACACGGGGCTGATGCTGACCGCTGGCGGGCCGAAGGTGCTGGAATTCAATGCGCGATTTGGCGATCCGGAATGCCAGCCGCTGATGATGCGACTCAAGAGCGACTTGGTCGAAGTAATGTTGGCGACGGTGGAGCAGAAGCTCGATCAGATCACGCTCAAGTGGGATCCGCGGACGGCGGTCTGCGTCGTGCTGGCCAGCGAAGGCTACGGCTGGAAATCCGACGACCAGGTCACCAAGGGCGTAGAAATCACCGGCCTCGACGCCGCGTCAAAACAACCCGACGTCATGATCTTCCACGGCGGTACCGCAATGAAAAGCGGCAAACTCGTCACCAGCGGCGGCCGCGTGCTGGGCGTAACAGCCCTCGGCGACAGCGTCCCCGACGCCCGCGCCAAAGCCGCAGCGGCGATCGAAAAAATCCACTTCGCAGGTATGCAATGGCGGAAGGATATCGGTGCGAAGGCCAAAGGGAAGTAACTGAAATTTCAGAAATCAGGCGGATTTTCGCGTTCGTTTGGCAATATGGACGATTGCGCGAAGGGCGTCGTTGACTTGTTTGCCGGTTGAGAATACGGCTGCAACATCGGGATCGAGTACGACCATGACGGCGTCCTTGGAGAATTTGGCCGCATATTTGCCGCGAGTGGCGTGACTGAAGTCGTATTCGTGCCGCATTTCGGTGAGAGGGGGGGGGCGGTCGGATTTACCATGCGTTTTCTTCATAGTCGTTGCGCTCCCGTCGCGTGGCGTGACGAGCACTGATGATGCGAATCCGATCGCCGCGTTCCACGTGAACGACGATAAGCAACCGGCGTACCTCCGAGAGTCCAATGATAATCGATCGTGGCTCCGATTTCGAATGATCGGGATCATCGATGACTTTGGCCAAGGGGTCCTTGAAGACCGTCGCTGCTTCGACGAAAGAGATGCCGTGCTTGCGAAGGTTCGAAGCATTTTTGGCATGATCCCAGATGAAGTCCATATTGTGCATACAATACTGTCCACCTACCTGCGAACGGTTGAGCTACTACAGGAGCGCCGATGAAATCGTTCGATTTCCCTCTCAAGAAACGAGAGGAGGTGATCGGACACGCGCGTATCGAGAACTTCGCCAGTCTGCGCGGCTTTGGCCTGATACAACCGCACAATCCAGCAAACTGTGTGATAGAAACTCAAGCAGAGGTCGGGTTTGCCGTCGATGGGGTGGATATGTTTGAGCCAATCGGAGTCTTGCTGGTTCAATGAGTGGAAGAGTTGTTTGTATTCGTGTGGCAGCAGTTTAAGTTTTGCGTGTGATGCTGTGGACCACCCGAAATACGATTCGTGCAAAAGGGCGGTCAGTGTTTCCGTTGCGCCAAACCATCGGCGATAAAAATCGTGCTCGCCACGAAAAAGGCACTTGGTGAATCGCGGAATACCAAACAGAACATCATTGAGACGATTGGTCAAACTGTGGCGAATGTGGGACAAATCGGGCAGCGACGTTTGCTCGTGAAAGGACGTCAGGAATGTGGGGGTGGGGCGTTCGTACAATGGGCGAAAGGGGCCAAATGCTTCTTTCTTGCTCAGGTCAGCCGAGATGCTCAAATCGATCTTCTGGTAGGGACTGAACCCCTCCAGCAAGACCATTTCGGCGATCTCGGCCGCATCCGAGTGGATCAGATACGTGCCGACAATGGGCGCGATTTTCCCAAGCACATCACGATAATTCCGATGGCTTCGGGCCAGATCATCGGAACATAGGATCATGTCGATGTCGGAATATTCGTCCGGTTGGCCGTCGACTTCGCGTCCAAAGACATAGATGCCGCGGATTTCCGGTTGCGCGGAAAACGCCGCAGATAATTCCCGGTGTAGTTCTTCACGTGGCCGGCAGATCATCGCGGTTCCTTTTCATGGCGTGTCTCCTTCCTCTTTCAGTGGTAGAACCATTTCGTGATATGTTGGCACGAATCCCGTCTTCAGGAATGCAGCTTGTGCGTCGGGGTTCTTGTCGGCTACCAGCAGGCGTAATTGCGTGAGGTTGTGTCCCCTGGCCCAAGCGGCGGCGTTTTTCAGGAGTTGTTGCCCGATCCCGCGGCGGCGGTGCGATGCGATGACCGCCATGTCCTGAACGAGCGCGTACTCGCTGTAGGTGTAGATCGGAATTTCGTCGTTGATGGAGGCGACGATCATGCCCACGATACTCGGTGCCGGCAGTGTAGAGAAGGTGGGGTCCTTGGCGACGTGGATGAACATGCGGGGATCGCCGATACGGTGGGTCAGCCAGCGGAGGTAGCCTTCGGAGAGGCCGGGGCGACGTTCCCAACGCAGACGCCAGTAGTTTTCGTGCTGCTCTTCCACCAGCATGCACAGGCGTACGACCGCAGGCAGATCGTCGAGCGTTGCGGCGGAATAAACAATCAAGTTAGAATTCTCCATGTTGCCATTCCACGGGCCGGCGATGGTTTACCAATCGAGCGGCATGAGCCACGATTTCTTGAACTCTACGACCGGTTCATCCATGAGCGGTGTGCCAGCGAGCGAGCGGATCTTGAGCGATGCCGAATCGGTAACGGTACCGATCACGCCGAACGGAATGCCGGCCTGTTTCAGGACGCGGGCGACAGCATCGAAATGTTCGGAACGGATTTCCAGCAGGTAACGCGAGGCGGATTCGGAGAAGAGGAGCGTGGCGTCGTCGCTTGCGTCAGGGGTTGCGGGGATGCCGGCGAGGTCGATCGTTGCTCCGAGGTTGCCGGCGAAGAGCATTTCGGCCAGTGCTACAGCTAGGCCGCCTTCGGAAAGATCGTGGGCGCTGGTGATCAGGCGATTGGCGAGGAGTTTCGCGACGGTCTTGGCGGTGGCGGGGCCGGTCTTGAGATCAACGACAGGGACGCTGCTGCCGATGTGATGGTGCAGGGCGAAATAGTGTGAGCCGCCGAGTTCTCGACGCGTCAGGCCCACCAGCAAGAGATGATTGCCGGGCTGCTTGGCGTCCATCGTGATGCAATTGGCGGCGTTGTCGATCACGCTCATAGCGCTGATAAGCAATGTGTAAGGAATCTGAATTCGCTGACCTTTGTCTGTGATGAATTCGTTGGAGAGAGAATCTTTGCCGCTGACGAACGGCGTGCCGTAGGCGATCGCGCCGTCGTAGCAGGCTTGGCAGGCTTTGACCAGTGCTCCGAGATTTTGCGGGTCGGTGCATTTGGGCCAGCAGAAGTTGTCGAGGATGGCGGTTTTTTCCGGATCGCCGCCAACGCAGACGATGTTGCGGACCGCTTCGTCGATGGCGCTCAAGGCCATTTGGTAGGGGTCGATGTCGCCGAATCGCGGCTGGCAGCCGTTGGCGAGCACCACGGCGCGTTGCCCCCCTCCCCACAGCGGTCGCACCACCGACGCGTCGCCGGGGCCATCGTGATTCGGCCCGACCAGCGGCTTGATGACCGTGCCGCCTTGAACCTCGTGATCGTACTGCCGGATGATCCAGTGTTTGCTGGCGATCGTCGGCATTTTCAGCAGCGCGTGCAGCGTGGCGGCGTAATCCTTCGGCGCCGGTATATGCGGTTCGATTCGCGACGGTGGCGTATACACTGCTTGACGTGTTGGCTTGGGAATACCATCATGCACGAACGCCATGTCCATCTGGCCGACGAGAGTGTTTTGGTAGTGCAGCGTAAGTTTGCCGGTGCCGTCGAAGAGGCCGATGTCGGTGGCTTCGACGTTTTCCGCGTCGCACAAGTCGAGAAGTCGTTGGACATTCTCTTCGGGCACGGCCAGGACCATGCGCTCCTGAGCTTCGCTGATCCAGATTTCCGCGTAGGAAAGCCCCTGGTATTTCAGCGGCACACGTTCGAGCTCGACGGTAGCGCCGGTCTTTTCGCCCATTTCGCCGACCGCCGACGACAAGCCGCCGGCGCCGCAATCGGTGATCGCGTGATAGAGTGGCCCCTCCGGCAGATCGCGAGCCTGCAGAATCACGTCGAGCATTTTCTTCTCAGTAATGGCGTTGCCGATCTGCACTGCATGTGAAAATTCATCTGCATGCGAAGTGGTAACGACATCGGATGAAAATGTTGCGCCGTGGATACCGTCGCGCCCGGTGCGACCGCCGATCACGACGATGTGATCGCCCGGTTTCGCTTTGCCTTTCTCAGCGAATTTCCGCGGCATCACGCCAACGGTACCGCAGAAGACCAGCGGATTGCCGACGTAGCGATCGTCGAAGAAGACCGCGCCGTTGACGGTCGGAATGCCCATGCGGTTGCCGTAATCTCGCACGCCGGCGACGACACGCTGTGCCGAGCGACGCGGATGAATCACACCGGCAGGCAGCGTCTCGGCGGGCGTCTGCGGATTGGCGAAGCAAAAGACATCGGTGTTGGCGAATGGCCGAGCGCCAAGACCCGTCCCGATCACGTCGCGGATGCACCCGCCGATGCCCGTCGCCGCGCCGCCGTAAGGCTCGATCGCGGATGGGCGATTGTGCGTCTCGACTTTCATGCAGACCGCCGTCTCATCATCAAAGGCAATCACTCCCGCGTTGTCCTTGAACACCGACAACGCCCAGGGCTTGGCCAAATCCATCGTCGCCTTAAACACCGTCGATTTCACAAGATTGTCAATAATCACCGGCGCAACATCTTCCGTCTTCTGGCTTCTGGCTTCTGGCTTCTGGCTCCTCTCCCCCGGCTTCTCCACAAATTCCACCGTCGCCTTGAGCGTCTTGTGCACGCAGTGCTCCGACCACGTCTGCGCCAGCGTCTCGAGCTCCGCGTCCGTCGGCTCGCGGTTCTGATCGCGAAAATAATGCTGAATCGCCTGCATCTCCCGCAGATCGAGGAACAAATGCCCCTTGCGGGAAAGCTCCAGCAGTTGCTCGTCGCTGAGCTCTCGCAATGGCACATGCGTAAGCTTAAACGTGTACGGATGTCCGACTGGAAATTCGCCGGGCGTGAACGGTTCGAAATAGCCCGTTTCGATCGATTCGTTGACCAGCAGGCGTTTGGCGATCAGGCGGAGCTGATCATCATTGACATGTCCGAGCAGCACGAATTTTCTGCCCGTGCGAACCTCCACCCCCCCCCCTTCCCCCTCCGTGCCCAGCAGGTCTTTAATCGCCGCCTCACACGAAGCGGCAACCGGATCCATCACCCCCGGCTTGAGATGCACCTCGATCATGCCACCATCAAGCCCAGGGACTGCAGTCCCTGGGCTTTCGCCAATACTAAACCTCTCCGTCACCGGATCGATCAGCACTTCGTTGGCGATACGCTCAAGATTCTCCGGCGTGAGAACGCTCTGGGGTCCCTGCAAAAGAAAGATGCGAGTGGAGCGGACATCGACGACTTCGGGGGGAGGGATGAGGCCGAGTTGGCGGATTTCGCTCAGCACGCCGGCGCCGCTGGGGTCGTCTGATGAGTGAATGGCCCGAACTTCAATCCGATAGACCGGCATGTGGAATCGCTTTCGTCAATCGAGAACACAATGGAAAACGCGGCATTATACGAGAATAGTGAATGATGAATAGTGAATGGTGAAAAGGGAATCGTCCATTCACTATTCACTATTCATCATTCATTATTTTCTCTTCGCGATCATGTCGTTGCGGGTTTTCTTGGCTGCGGCCAGGGCGTGGCGGATGGCGGGTTCATCGCCGTCGGCGATCGCTTGACGGAGGGTCGTCATGTCCGCGGAAAATGTGTCGATCGCCTGCGTCACTGCGTCGCGGTTGGTCAGGAAAATATCTACCCACATGTCGATGTCGCTGGAGGCGACGCGGGTCGTGTCGATGAAGCCGCCGGCGACCGCCTGGAGCATCTGCGGTTCGCGACCCGCTGCGTTCACCAGCGAAAAGGCGACCGCGTGTGGCAGATGGCTGATCGTGGCGACCCAGCGGTCGTGCTCCTTTGCGGGCAGCCAGAGCGTTCGCATGCCGAGGTGTCGCCAGAGCCGTTGTATTTTTTCGAATGCGGCCAGTGTGCGGGTTGTGCCGGTACTCTCTCCCCCTCCTAGGTTTTGCCGGAGGTCGTCGGGGGTGCATAGCAGGCAGAGTGAGCCTTCGTAAAGATCGTGTCGGGCGTGTTCCGGGCCGCGTTTTTCGGAGCCGGCCATGGGATGCGAGCCGATGAAAATCGGGCTTTCCCCTCCCCCCTTTTTTTCCAGCGGGAACTGTTTGGCGGCCCATTGCATCACTTCCACCTTGGTTGAGCCGACGTCGGTGATGATGGCGTCGGGCAGCAGGACCGGCGCGAGGTCGCGGAGCGTGTTGCAGAACTGGCGGATCGGCGTGCACAGGATGACCAGGTCCGATCCTTTCGCTCCCGTCGCCACGTCGCATGCTGAACTGTCGATAGCTTTACGTGTCAGCGCAACGTCAAGCGATGGTGACGATTTGCGCCCTACGCCAACGATGTGCTTTGTCAGGCTGCGGTCCTTGAGCGCCAGCCCCAGCGACGCTCCCAGCAAACCGACTCCGACAATGGTCACACGTTCAAACATGGAATTGAGTCTACCGGATTGCACTCCGGAGTTCACGCTTCAGCGCGATTCTAAACACGCTAAAGCGTGAACTCCGAGCGTGGACTCCTGTGCTACACTATGAGCATGGCACAGCGAACGCTCTTTACGGTGGGACATTCAACGCGGACGTGGAGGGAGTTTGTTGAGCTGCTCAAGGCGTGGAAGATCGAAGAGCTGATTGATGTGCGGACTGTACCGCGGTCGCAAGCGTTTCCGTGGTTCGACAGCAAGACCATGGGCGGGAGGCTTGCGAAAGAGGGGATCGGCTATGTGCACCTTGCGGGGCTCGGCGGATTGCGACGTGCCAAGAAAGAGTCGCAGAACGTGGGGTGGCGGAACGCGAGTTTCAGGGGGTACGCGGATTATATACAGACGGTGGAGTTTGCAGTCGGATTGAAGGAACTCGACGCCCGCCGCCGCAGGCATCGTGTATGCATCATGTGCTCGGAGGCCGTCTGGTGGCGTTGCCATCGACGAATGATCGCCGACGTGCTGGAAGCTCGCGGCATCCCAGTGCGCCACATCATGAGCGAAAAGTCCGCAAAACGTCACGAAATGACAGCATTCGCCGTGGTAAACCGGCATCGCGGCAGACCGCCGATCATCACCTATCCCCAGCAGGACAATTGCATCTGACCATCAGAGCCGCAATCGTAAGATTGCGGTTACGACTGCGCAATCTTACGATTGCGGTTCTGATGGGTTGTGTGTTTCGACGGTACGCGGAAGCGATCATGTCGCAAGAAAATTTGGTTTTGGAGTACGATTCGCGGCCGATTGGGCCAAGATTTTCGACAGTCGTTCGTCGAATCGTGCTCCTGTTCATCTTGCCCGCGCTGGTGCTACCGTTTGTGGAACATATAGGAACAGTGTCGCCCTGGGATAGCGTGGCCAATTTTTTCTATCGAACAGGACACGATCGTTGGAATAGTCTTACTATTTCGATAGCCACGGACGGACTGATTTTTTTCGTGGGAATTCCGCTGGTGCTCTGCCACTTGCGATTGTTGATCTTGGGTGAGCTTTCCAAAATGGAGACATGGGCCGGATACGTCGTGGCAGTTTTAGGAATGGCCGCTGTTGCGATATCCCTGAGCATGATCGCAATCGACCTCTTCCCTGGTTACACGAATGGTACCTGGATGATGCGAGAGTGGCTGATTATAACCGGGGCATTTATGGTGCCTGCCGTGGTGATCGCCTTCGGCGCTTGCGTCGTCTGGTTCCTGGGTAAACGCGTTTCGCATGGCACGCGAGTATGTGCCTGTTTGTGCATCCCGTACGCGGCGGGACTGCTCTCTTGCGCGATATCCATTGGAATCGGCGCAATCGGCGGATTCTACATCAGCTATCCAAAGTTACGGTTTGGCTACACGCTCTCATTGCTGGTGATTGTGGGAACCTTGATCGAGCTCACAACGCTGGCCGTGATGGCATTCCGGCGGCGGACAGGGTGAAGCCACGGAGGGCACGGAGACGGTATTTTTACAAAAAAACTCCGTGCTCTTCGTGTTCTCCGTGGTTTCATTTACGCGGCATGGCGAGCGGGCTTGATCATGCGTGACCAACGTCGCGGTTCGCGATTGATTTCGTCCAGAAGCCGCCTGGCCGTCGCATCTGGGAAACGCTTCCCTTGTTCCCATGATTGGGCCAGGATCGTGGAGACGCCCATCAACTGGGCGAAGACGGACTGGCTTACGCCAAGTTTTTGTCGCGTGGCGCGTACCGCCGCCGCGTCGTATTCGCCGGGGGTTGCCACGCTCACGTCACGCACATTGACGACATACCGCTTCGCAACGGCAACACCGCTCTTCAGCGTCTTGTGCAGATCGGCGAGAGCCTCAATGATTTCCCTGCCTACAGGCGTATCGCCCTTGTGAGCAGGCCCCCCCCTCATCGTGTTGATCATTACAGTTGCAGCCAGCCGTAGCGGCTCGGCGCATGATTCGATGAGCCGACCCAGGCCCACATGAAGACTTGGCCATCATGTTTTTTGTTGGGATCGGCTTCGGCCAAGCGGGTGCGGCTGAGGTGGAAGCCGAAGCGGGTACCGGGGGGGGGGCCGGGGGGGATGGGCTGGTTTGGCAGCAGCGGCGGGAGGTCGAGCAGGAGTTGGATGGACCAACTGGTTGGGGTGTGAGCGAAGATGGTTTGGGCCTTGAGGTTTCTGGACCAGCCTTGCAAGTCGGTGACATGGAAGGCGCCGTTGGTATTGATGAGCATCTTGAAATAGCGTTTGCGAGAGGCTTCGGTGTCGAGGAAGAGTTCGATGGAGTCTTCGGTCCACATGGCGCCGTTGCCGGGGCCGGGCGGGGTTTTCACACGCATCTTGTGCATGAGGGGTTCTTCGCAGTCGATGCGGAATGCGAGATGCTGGTCGGAGACCAGGGCGCGGATGGCGGTTTTGACGGGCGGCGGGGAGCCGTCGCGGTGGTTGAAGGCGACGAGCGACTCGGTGGCTTTCTGCCAGAGCGTTTCGAGTTCAGCGGAGCTCAGGGCGGGGATGGAGGAGACGCGGTGGGCGATGAGGGTGGGGCGTGGGGCGTCGAAGTTGGCGTATTTTTCTTCCATGAGGCGGCGGCCCTCCGCGATGCCGCCCTTGATGACGAAGGGCTGTGTCCAGGCCATGGCGCTGCCTTGGCCGTAAAGCTGGGCGCGGAGGTAGGTGGCGTTGGCGTTGGCGGCATCGAAGGTGATCTCATTGGACTTGGACACGGCGAGTCGAACGGCATGGTCACCGTAGAGTTCGATTTCCTGGGCGTCCTTGGCGGTGATGTGAAGCGTGCTGCCGATGACTTCGATGGCGTCGATCGTGACGCCGGTAGAGGCGTAGAAATTGCCGGACTTCAGGGCGGCGAGAATGGCGGCAGGGTTTTGCGATTCGTGAGTGGGGACCTGTGCGACATTCCACCCGCGGCCTTCCTGGTTGTCGCGATGAGAGTCGTCGTTGGCGAAGCCCCAGACGATGCGGCCTTCGGACAAGAGCCGTTCCCATTTGTCGATGGCATAGGCGGAGCCTTCGAGGTCGAGGCAGACGCCGTTGAAGATTTCCAGGCCGTGGTAGCCTAGAAGCTTCTGAAGGAGTTCGTAAGGACAGTGGTTCCAGTGGGCTTCCCAGTTGGGGTGGTTGATGATGGCGAGTCCGCCGGTGGCGAGGATGTCGTCGATGACTCGTTGACGGTTTTCGTGAGGATGAGCAATGGCGGTGGAGCCGATCTGGAGGAGATGGTTACCGAAGCTGGAGACTTCGTTGGAGCCGGGGAGGAGGATCATGTGGTGCGGATTGAGGCCGGTGTAGTCGGAGAGAATATCGTGATCGGAAAGGGCGGCAAAGTCGTGCCCGAGCGCCGCGTAAAGATCGAGCACCTTCTGCGGCGAACGTGTGCCGTCGGAACGCGTGGAGTGCGCGTGGAGGTTGCCTTTGAGCCAGCGATAGGAGGTGTTGGGCCGGCGAACGTAAGGATTTTGAAGCGTGACGGGCATGGCGGAGCCCTCGTGAAGAGAAGCAAATCATCAGAGCTGCAATCGTAAGATTGTGGTTATTGTTTCGCAATCTGACGATTGCGGCTCTGATAGAGGGGGGGGGGTCTTCGCCGAGCATCAGATATTGACTGGCGGTGAGTTGTTGGGTGCTAATGGTCATGCCGTGCTCCAGAGAATGATGCTTTCATTATAGCAAACGGGCGAAGACTTGGGGAATTGTGGTAAAATGATCTGGCGATTTGGTCAGGGCAAACGCATTTGACCATCAGAGCCGCGACCGTAAGGGAGCGACCCGCGTGATTCATGCATTGCCGTACGGTCGCTCCCTTACGGTCGCGGCTCTGAACGCCAAATGCGTTTGCCCTGGTGATTTGGTCATTTTGGATTGGGTGATCTGGTGATTGGGTGATCTGGTGATTTATAGAATGGCGTTTCCGCATACGCGCCAACGTCAATCACCAGATCACCAAATTACCAGATGAAAGGCCTCATGTTTGTCGATCAGGCGGATATTCAAGTGTCAGCGGGCGACGGCGGACGCGGATGCGTCTCGTTTCGCAAAGAAAAATTCATCCCGCACGGTGGCCCCGACGGCGGTGACGGCGGCGACGGCGGTTCGGTCTACCTCGAAGCGGCCGAGGGGGTCGACACCCTGCTCGATATGGTCGGTCGCCATCACTGGCGCGCGGAGCCGGGCGAGATGGGGCGAGGCAAAAAACAGGCGGGACGCGATGGAAAGGATCTGGTGATTCGTGTGCCGCCGGGGACGCTGGTGTATGACCGAACGTCTGCGTTGCTGATCGCGGACATGAAACAGCTCGGCCAGCGTGTATGTGTAACCCGTGGCGGCAAGGGCGGAAAAGGCAATATACATTTTACAAACTCCGTGCGTCAGGCCCCGGATTTCGCGGAGCCGGGACAAAAAGGACAGGTGCGAGAGCTGCATCTGGAACTGCGGCTGATCGCGGATGTGGGATTGGTAGGCCTGCCCAACGCAGGCAAATCGACATTGTTATCCCGTTTCACGCACGCGCGCCCGAAGATCGCAGACTATCCCTTTACAACGCTGACACCGCAGTTGGGAATCGCGGAACTGGACGCCCAGCGGCGGCTTGTGCTCGCCGATATCCCCGGCCTGATCGAAGGCGCCAGCAAAGGCGCCGGCCTGGGCCTCGATTTCCTCCGGCACATCGAACGTACACGTGTATTAGTACACATGATTGACATCTTGCCACTGAATGGGGAGGGAGGGGGGCGCCCGATCGACGCGTACCGTCAAATTCGCGCGGAGCTGGAAGCCTATTCGCCGAAGCTGGCGGCAAAGCCGGAGTTCCTGGTGGCGAACAAAATGGATCTGGCCGGTGCAAGCGAAGCGCTGGCAGATTTACGCGGCGAGTTGCCAGGAATGCAGATATTTGCCATTTCAGCGGTAGCCGGGACGGGGCTGCGGCCATTGCTGGAGGAAATGTGGCGAAAGGTTAAGGAATTGCCGGAATCTGAGCCGCTGGTGGAGGATCGCCCGTATGTGCCCCCGGTGCAACTGGTTGGCCGGAGTGAGGATGAGATGTTTGAATACGTGGGTGGTGAAGTGGACGAGGATGCGTGGGAGGCGGTGGCTGAGGTGCAACCTGTGCGCCGCAGTTTGATCAATGCGGCAGGTGAGGAAGTGGTGCTGCCCGAAGAGTCGCGGTCGAAGAAAAAAAGCAAGGTGAAGCGGACACTGATCGAGCCGGTGAAGCAGCGTTCGACGGCGAAGGAACGTAAAAAACTGCATGATGAGCGAGCGAAAAAGAAGAAAGGGCGGGTTACGCCTGCTGAGACGCTCGCTGATGCTGACCTTGCCGCCGAAATCGCCGCGATGAAAGCGGACGATGCGCGGAAAGGCAAATACTACAATCGTGGGAAAAAAACGGATGTGTAAAAGAGGGACCGGAGCCCCGCATGGCAATGCGGGGCTTTGGCACGAAATTCTGAATGGACCAACATATAAGGTGAAGTCATGAGCGTGCTGGCGATCGACATCGGAAATACCCGTGTGGGCTTCAACGTCTTCACGGCAGGCAAAGCGCAGGCCCCTTCCATCCGCCTGCATCATCACGAATTGGACAAGGAACTGGCCTCGACGCTCAAGACGCTGTGGGTGCGAGCCCAGCGTGAGACGAAGGAGGGGGGGGGGGCGGACGATGAGGCCCCCGAGATCGTGATCGCTTCGGTGGTGCCGTCGACGACGGAGCGGATCGAGCATTCCGCCCGTCAGTATTTGGACGCCAGAACGCTGGTGGTGGGCCGTGACGTAATGGTCCCGCTCAAAACGATGCTGCGGGACGAAAAGACCGTCGGCCAGGATCGCCTTCTGGGCGCACTGTCCGCATATGTCCATGTTGAATCAGCCTGTGCGATCGTGCAGGTCGGCTCAGCACTGGTAGTGGATTGCGTAGACCATGAAGGCATTTTCCGCGGCGGAGCGATCGCCCCGGGCCTTATGATGGGCGCAAAAGCATTGCACGAATTTACCGCACAACTCCCGGTCTCATCGCTCACGCCCCCCGCGGCGGACGTAGCCTTCGGCCGCTTTACGCAGGAAGCGATCAACCTCGGCCTTTACGCCGGCGCACGCGGCACAGTAAGAGAACTGCTGGAGCGTTATGCAACCGCATTAGGTTCTTGGCCGCACGTCGTAGCCACCGGCGGCGACGCACAAACGCTCCTGGACGAAACAGGCATGGTCGACTCCTTCGTCCCGGATTTGGTCCTCCAGGGCACAGCCCTGGCATGGGAAAAATGGCGGGAAAAATGACGAAAGTTTCCAGTTTCAAGTTTCGAGTTTCAAGAGCCTCGAAACTTGAAACTCGAAACTCGAAACTGGAAACTCAATGCGGATCATCGCGGGACAACATCGTGGCCATCGCTTGCATGCCAATGCGGGCGACACAACGCGGCCGATCACGGATCGCGCCAAACAATCGCTCTTCGACGCGCTACAAGATTGCTTTGTGGGGGGGGGGCAGCGAGTGATGGATTGCTTTTCGGGCTCAGGATCGATGGGATTGGAATGTCTTTCACGCGGAGCGGCGAAGGCCATTTTCGTGGAACGCGACCGTGGAGCGCTCGCCACACTGCGGCGGAACCTCGACGAAATGAAAATGACGGATCGAGCGGTAATTCTGCCGATCGATGCATATGCTTCGTCGGAGGAACTGCATCCGGAAATGCACGACTTAACGATAGCCTTCGTCGATCCGCCGTACTCGCACACCGCGACCGGCCACTGGCGAAACAAACTCGACGCCCTGCTCCGCCGCCTGGCATCAAATGCCATGATCGACGGCGGCATCATCTCCTTCCGCCATCCAACAAACATCACAATCGACGCCGCAGCACTGGGCGTGAAAATCGTGCGAGAACTACGCTATGGAGACATGGGCATCACGTGGCTGACGAAGGCGTGAAGATCGTCATGCGATGCTATCCGGCCCCATTAGGGACCATTGATCATAGCCCACCCTGTGCGATTGTGGTTACGACGAAGCGAGCTTACACTCGCGGCTCTGATTGACTCGCTTACACCCGGATATGTCCATTGCCGGTGACGATGTATTTGTAGGTGGTCAGGTCAGCGGCGCCCATCGGACCGCGGGAATGTAGCTTGTCGGTCGAGATGCCGATCTCGGCGCCCAGGCCGTATTCGCCCCCGTCGGCAAATCGCGTCGAAGCGTTCACCATCACGCTGGCGGAATCGACTTCGGCAATAAACTTGCGGGCGGCGATCAGATCGTTAGTGATAATCGCGTCAGTGTGCTGAGAACCGTATTTCGTGATATGCGCGATGGCCTCGTCAGTACTGGCGACCTGCTTGATGGCGATGATGTAATCGAGAAATTCATGCCCCCAATCGGTTTCTTTGGCAAGCTTGGCGTTCTGCAGCAAACCGAGAGAAAGCTGATCGGCTCGCATTTCAACTTTCTTGGCGCGAAACGCCTCCGCAATGCGAGGAAAAACTTTTGGTGCAATATCCTTATGTACGAGCAGGCATTCTTCGGTATTGCAGACGCCCACGCCGTCGACTTTGGCGGAGACAGCGATCTTCACCGCAATGTCTGGGTCGGCAGCCTTATCAATATAAACATGACAAACACCCTTGTAATGCTTGATGACAGGAATCGTAGCAGCCTCAACGACGCTGCGAATAAGCCCCTCGCCGCCGCGAGGGATAATCAGATCGATGAGCCCTTCCGCGGTGGCGAGTGCCGGAACGATGGCACGATCGGTAGTATCTACAAGTTGGACGGCATCGGGCGAAATGCCGGCGGCCGTGAGCCCTTCGTGAATCCGTTCCGCGATCGCACGGTTGGAGGACAGCGCCTCCTTCCCGCCACGGAGAATGCATGCGTTGCCGGACTTCAGGCAGATGGCGGCCGCGTCAGCCGTGACATTGGGCCGTGACTCAAAAATGATCGCAACAACCCCCAGCGGAACGCGTCGTTTTTCGATGCGAAGCCCGTTAGGACGTTCATACGCTTCCATCGTTTCGCCGACAGGATCGCGTTGGAGTGCGATTTCCTTCAGCCCAACAGCTATCTGTTGAATCTTGGCCTCTGTGAGCGTAAGTCGTCCGATCATGGCCGCATTCAGCCCATCTTTCTTCGCCGCTTCAACATCCTTAGCATTTTCCATAAGAAGCGATCTCGCGCCGCCGAGAATCGCTTCAGCAATTTGATTCAGTGCAAGATTTTTCTGAGCCCCTGAAACAACGGCAAGTTGGCGTGCCGCGACACGAGCACGCTCGCCCATCGTTCGCACCAGTTCTGTGGCCATCGCAGCTTGATCGGCTCTCATAAAAAACTCCGTGAAAATTTCAATTTTTCATTTTACACGCACTGAGTCGCTCCGCCTAACTCCATTAAATTGATCTTGACAGCACACTGCTAACATGCGCCAATATCGCAGAACGTCAGGCACGCATCTTCGTGGAGGGTTTATGTCTATGATGTCTCACTCCAGGCGAACGTTTTTTGCTTTTCTCGGTATTGTCATGGTCCTCGCCACATCGCTGTGGGGCTGCCAGGCTGTCGATCCGATCAAGATTCCACTGATCACCACCGCGGTCCCCGTCGATGTCGCTTACGAGTTGCCGTCCTATGTTCTCGATAGCGTGGACCCGGGATATTTTCGCCTGAATGAGAAGCATCCCACGATGAAACTCACGCTCGGCGGAATCGAATACATCGTGAAAGCCAAAACGCCAGCCAAGATACCCGATGTTAGTCAGTCCATGCCTGGCAAACTGCTCATCACCCCTCCCTCTCCCGCGCGGGAACTCACCTTCGACTTGCCGCCCATGCCCTACGACTTCGACGCGAACACCAAACCCCTGGAACTCACGCTGGGCAACGGGCGAAAGTATCCTCTCTGGGGCTGGGGCAGTTCCTGCTCCTGCATCGCCCCCGACACCGACACCGGGGAGCCGAGCCTTATCACATCGGGCAGACTCTGGCCTGCCAGCGTCCAAGTCGGCAAAATCGGCCCCCCCCCTCAATCCACCATCGCGATCTTCGACTCCAATCTCGATGGGTTTTACACCACCAGCGAAGACGGCATCGTTATCGCCGGCTCGCTTACGGACAGGTACCACCTCGTTCAGCCTCTTTCCAAATACATCAGTATCCCCCCCCCAACCAACGGCATCTTCGAGATCCGAAACCTTGCCAAGGACGGCAGCGAATTGACGCTCCTCCCCTACCGCGGCCCCACCGCAAGCATCGAAGTCGCCGTGCCGCAGAAGTACGAGTGCATGATCATCCTGACTTCCCCTGACGCGGGCCTGACTGTGGCGGTCAGCGTCGAAGCAGGAAAATCGGTCGCGGTCATTCCGGGTCATTATACGATTCTGGTAGCGCTGCTGTTCACCACCATCTCGCCAGACGCGAAACCGCAAGACGCGATGCCGCAATTGTTTCATATCTCCGGGGTCGGGATGCCGGCACTGAAAGTAAAGGCCGGCGAAAAACAAACCCTGACCCTGAGCGGCCCCAAGCTGCTTGAATTCCAGGCGGCAATGACCGACGGCAAAATCAGCATCAAGCCCGATACGATCCACGTCAAGGGGCAGACCGGCGAAACCTATGTGCGGGTCGATGACGACGGAAAGAATCCGCCGGAGGTCTATCTCAATGTCGACGGCAACTCTTCGCTCCTCGGAAAAATGGAATATGGCTGAGGCGGCTTCCGCGAGTACTCCGGCGGAGTACCAGCCAACATCAATCTCAAGACAGCCAAAGAAGTCACGGTCACACTCAAATTTCGGCAGGACGGTTTCAACGGGCTTTCCGCGACTGTCCCGCTGAAAATGCCGTAGGCGAAAATGCCGTAGGCTTCGTACCGCGACTATTAGAGCATTTTTCACTCGCCCGTAGCGTTTTGGAGCCCCGCATGGCAATGCGGGGCTTTGGCTCTCGCTTCCTGCGCATGTCATTACGCCACGACCACATGAAAAACGCTCTAGCCCCCGGCTTTGCCGGGGGGGCATGCCGGTGATGATCATTCCGCCAAATCATCACCGGCAGACGCCACCCGGCAGAGCCGGGGGCTAGGGGGGGAGGGGAATCACACGCCGCGTGCCTTGGTGTAGAACATCGCCGCCGACGCCCCGCCGAAGGCGATGCCCATGTCCGCAGCCTCAGCGATCTCCTGCTCGCTGGCCCCCGCTTCACGGGCGGCCTTGGCGTAAATCTTCACGCACGGCTCGCACTTGGTCACGATCGATAACGCCATCCCGATCAACTTCTTATGTTTGACGCTCAGAGCGCCAGGTCCGCTGATCGCAGCCGTATACGCCTTGAATGCGTCCGCATGGGCTGCCGCCGGCAAGTCCGAATCTGCAGCTACAACGCTCGAACAGCAGCACGGCATGTTCTCATCTGAATGCGTCGCCATGACAACCTCCTGATCCTGTCGCTCCCTGACGGTCGCGGCTCTGCTTAGTTCCTCTGTTCCGTGAATGACTCGAATCCTGCCTTCAGGGCACGAGCGTGTGACGACGCCGATAATACGGGCGGCGTCTGTGCCTTGCTCGCAGAGTTCGCGAACAAAAGCCTCCACGTGATCCGGCGGCATGAAAGCGAGGATGCCGCCGCTGGTTTCGGGGCCAAAAAGAATGCCGAGATCGCCGACGCTCAGCTCGCCAAGATCGAGCAGGGTTTCTTCGACGCTCTCGCGATTGCGTTCAACGGCCCCAGGCAGCACCTCTTCGCCAGCCAGTTTGCGAACACCCTCAAACAGCGGCAAATCGTCGAACGTCATCTGAACTTCCACCCCGCTGTTCTTGACGATTTCCGCCAGGTGTCCCATGAGCGAAAAACCAGTGATATCCGTTGCCGCATGTACGCCGTGCCGAACCATCCCTTCACCGGCAACGCGATTGAGCGCGGCCATGCTGCGACCGACGTCCGCCATCAACGCCTCACCCGCCCTGCCAATTTGCCTGGCGAAAGCCGCGATGCCGGACCCCAGCGGCTTGGTCAGAACCATCACATCCCCAACCTTCGCTCCCGCATTGCGAACGAATCGCCCTCGCGGGCAAGTCCCCAGCACCGCAAATCCACACTTGGGTTCCGGGTCGTTGATGCTATGCCCGCCGACGATCGGAACGCCGGCCTCTTTCATCTTGTCGGCCCCGCCTCGCAGAATCTCTCGCATCGCCTGCACCGGCAGATGATCCACCGGAAAACCAATAATCGACAACGCCGCCTGCGGCACGCCGCCCATCGCATAAATATCACTGAGCGAATTCGCCGCCGCGATCTGACCGAAAGTGTAAGGATCATCCACCACCGGCGAAAAAACATCGACGGTCAGAATGCTGTTGTCAGTCCCCCCCAAATCCATCACGCCGGCATCATCGCCGCAGGTCGCCCCCACGAGCACTCGTGGATCGTTCAGCTCAGGCAATCCCTGCAAAGCCTGATGCAAAATGCCCTTGCTGATCTTGGAAGCACAGCCCGGATTGCGGACATGCTCGGTCAGTTTCACGGCCAGCACTTCGCCGTTAGCTGAAGAGAGAGGACGGCTTTCGCCTGCGCAATGGCAAACGTTATGCGTTTTGAACTCCTCGCAAGGACACGCCTGCCTGGGATCGCACACGCAATGGCCCAACGCCATCGATCGCCGCATCACGATTTTTCGTTTGGTCAGTTGTACGCTCATTTTTCCAGTTCACGCAATTGAAAAACAAGCCCCCGGCAGAGCCGGGGGCTGACAGTCTGAGTCAAACACGCTGAAGCGTGAACTCCGGTTTAGTCCAACGTTGTGGTGCCTTTAATGGTACCAAAACCTTGGAGGGTAGTAGTGAGTCCGATTTTGACATCTTTAGCCTTGTCGAGGTTGATGCTGCTTGGTATTCCGCCGGAATACGCACATAGTCCGCCGCTTCAACCAAATTCCATCTTGCCGATAGAAGTAGCTTTTCCATCGACGATGAGGAACACCTCCGGCAGAGCTTCGAAGGTATCACGAGCGAACTTGGCATATTCCTCGCCGCCCTTGCCTTTGATGTGGATCGACGTGGGCGAAATGGTCACTTTCCCATTTTTCTTGACCGCGGTGAATTCGAAGTTGAAGGGCTTGCCCCAATCGGCCTTCGTCGTGGCACCTTCGGTGACAGTCAGCGTACCGCCAGACTTCGGAACGATCACGGCCGCGAGTTGATTGATCCGCGTCGAATAAACCAACCCGTTCTGCAATTCGTAATCACCGGGGATAGCAACCGTTTCGGCCGCCTGCCCACGCGAATTGATCGCCAAACTCAGGTCACCCCCCTTGGACTTGTAAATGGCGTGTACTTCCGCGGTCGCATCGAGCATCGGATTCCACGAGAACTTCCCCGTCTTGCCGACATAGGGCGTGTAGCTCAGCGACGAGCCGTCCTCCGCGACTTCGGTGATTTCAAAAATCCCGTTCTTCGTGGCGATGTACTTGGACAGCGGTGCGAAGAACGCGACAGCCGTCGCACCGTTTTCCATGCGGTAGCTGTCGCTCATCGAATACACGCCGTCAGCATTTTCGTTGAACAGCAGAATATTTTGCCCGCCGATGGAACCTTTCTGCACCCCGCCGCTGCGATAGGTAAGCACCATGCCCCCCTTGGCGGCCGGGAGGGCACGCGGAAACGCTAAAACATATTTCTGCTTGTTAGCCAGTGTAATACCCGCCGGATTCAGACCGCGGGTCAGAGCGTTAACCTGCAGCGGCGTCGTCGTGCTGCCGGACTTTATCGCAAATTGTGACGGCGGATTCCATGCAACGGTCACAGTGCCGCCGCCCACTGTGATGTCCGCGGTCTTCTGCGACGCCGAAAATTCAAGTTTCTTGCGGGAAAGATCGCTCGCTGATGTCACCGGCAGAAAGTCCGTCGTTGAATAAACAGGAGTGGTCGGCCCCAGCGGCGTCAGCGCCAACGTCGCCTTCGATGTCTTGGCCGACGATGCCGAGCCATCGGCCCAGAGCAGACCCGCTACGCCAAGGGCCGCGATCGTTCCTAAATACAATCCCACTGTGTGTTGTGTGCGTTGCCTCATGATGATCTCCTAGTCCTGTCTCCGAGATGGAAATCCACAAACTACGCCTTCAGTTCATATTTTCGGATTTCTGAGATGAAAGTCAATGAAAAAAACAGAATAAAATTCAGAATTATTGCCCCCCCTCCTCTCCTCGGATGCATCCAGTGATCGGTGGCATGTCCTATTGAGAGCATTGTTTCGCCCGTAGCGCTTTGGAGCCCCGCATGGCAATGCGGGGCTTTGGCTCTCGCTTCCTGCGCATGTCATCACGCCTCGACCACATGAAAAATGCTCTAGCCGGCATGCTTGCATGCCGTTCGGTTACCGTTCTGCCGTGCATCACGGAATTGCAACCGAATTCCGAATGCCACCCCTATCCTTCTTCTCTCCCCCTCTCCTTGTCGAGGAACTCCTTGGCGAGGAATTTCCCTCAGCCGTGCAAGCAAATCAAAAAAAACGCGTTGGTATTGAGGCAAGATCACAACCATGAGGGCCTCCGTAATGGCAAATTCGTCAACGTTAATGGCGGGTATCGGGGGAGGGGGGGCGGCGGGGGGGGGCGAGGCGCTGCTGCGGGAAATCAAGGGGGCGAGGGGAGCGATCCTGGGGGAAC
>WQYP01000073.1 GCA_009781185.1 Phycisphaerales bacterium
ACCGGGGCAGCCGGCACAATCCGCCTCCCCCCCTTGGACCCTTCCGCCCCCTCGTTCGGTATTAACCCCCCCCCCCCCCCCCCCACATCACCTCCCGCCAATTGATCCCCCGCACCTGCTACCAATCTCCCCTCCACAATCCGCGGCGCCAACCGCCCCGACGGCCCAATCAGCAACATATCTTTACCATTCACTAACGCTCCATCTTTCGCCGTCCCTTCAAACCCCTCCGCCCCAAACGTCCCACTCACCACCCAATTCCCCTCCAACGGCATCACCCCACCCACCGTCCCCCGCAACGTCGCCCCCGACGGGAACCGCAGATACCGCCACTGCATCGGCGAAAGCTCGCCCCACGACATCCGCACAATATGCCCCGCCTGATTCCTCAGCTCCGGCAAAATCCACGCCCCCGCCGGCACACACATCGTCCCCTCAAACGCCGACGGACTATACACATCCGCCGCCCCCGCAAACGTCGCCAGCCCCAACGTCGGCATCACCCGCGCCTCGTTCACCGCCGCGATCGTCAACGGATCCGACCCCTTACTCACCGCCCCCAACACCAGCATCGCCCCCGTCGCCGCCACGCTCAGCACCACCGCCGCCCCCGCCAGATATTCCAACCGCCGCCGCCATTGAAAAAAACATCCCAGCCCCAACAGCAATACGCAAAGCGTCCCCAGAATCCCCAGCACCGGCCCACGCCTCACCACCTCATGCCCCACCAAACTCGCCGCCAACCCATGCATCGCCACCAACGACCCGCCATTCCCATTCTCTTCCCCCGTCACCGCCCCCGGCGGCTGCGCCCGCACCGGCGACAAAAATCGCTCCAGCATCTCCATCAACCACTCCGGCTCCTTCTCCATCTTAAAGCCCATCTCCTCCTTCATCCGCAACTTGATCTCTCCCTTCCCCTTTTGCCCCGGCCTCTTCTCCTCAAACGCCTCAAAGCCCATCCCCACCATATCAAACGTCGTCACCACCAACTGCCCACGCCCCACCGACCGCCACATAATCGCAGGCCATCCCTCAATCTTATGCGTCACTTCCATTCCCGTCGCCACCATCCGCACCATCCGAATCGGCGTCTCATATGGCCCATATCGAAATGTCTCCCCTTTGCTACCACCACCTTTCACCTCCGCCAGCGTTATCCGCGAAAGCTCCGTCTCCTCCGCCGCCTCGCACGTCCAATCGTCCCCCAGAATCATCCTCGCCGTCTCCGGCCTCACCCGGTCCGCCATGATCCACAAACTCCCGCCCTGTGCCACCCATTGTCGCACCGCTATTGCCTGCGCCAACGTCAACCGCTCCGACGTCGCGATCACAAGGTCCGGCAAACTCAGCAAGCCCAGCACTCCCGACGGAAACGGCCGATTCCGACCATCAAACGACGCCAACAACCCTCCCTTACGATGTTCCCAATCCCGCAACTGCATCAGCAACTCCGGCGGCCCGTTATCCTCCATCGCCCAATAAATCCCCGTCGACGAATCGCCGTCATCCACCCCCAACGGCAGCGAAGCCTTCCACAAATCCCGCTCCGTCCCTCCTTCCCCCCCTTCCCCTCCCGTGACCACCACACGTGTCTCCGTCTCGAACTTGCCTTGATACTTGTCGCCCGTCGTAATGAACGGTACCGGGAACCGCAGCACCGATTTCGCCGGCACCCACACCGACCTCATAAACTGCACATCCCGATTCGCCATCTCCGACACCACCATCATCCCCCGCACCGGCTCGTCCGACGCATTCACCACCCACCCATTCAACACCGTCCACGCCCCCGCCCGCACCGGCGTCAGACTCGGCGCATACCCCCTCACCCCCCCCCCTTGTTCTTCCCCCCACGCTCTGCCAACACACAGCAGCACCACCACCAACACCATCCACGACATTGCCCGGCCAATTCTCACTGCCCGTCACTCTCCAACTTCAATGCACACACAAGCCCGCCCAAAAGCCAGGCTCATCCGAAACATGATCTCTCGCAGTTGTACCGCCCCGCTCCCCAACGAGCAACCCCATCACACGGACATCTTCGCCAACGAAGAACGCAAAACACTCCAAGAGATCGTTCGACAATTCAAAGGCACCTCATACCCAGTTGTGTGCATGGATGAGCAGCCGATACAACTGCTCAAGGAAACCCGAACACCGGTCCCGGCGACTTGCAAACGCCCACGCCGGGGCGATTACCAATACGAGCGCCCAGCAACACCACCCAACGCGGCATCGACTGGCAATTCAAAATCGACGACGCGAAAATTAAACTCAAATCAATCGACCCTAATTTAGGCGAGTGACGGGGCGATAGTGGCGTCACAGCGATCTTGACACCTCTTCGCTCAAGCTTATCATATCGTATACTTGGGGTTAGCGAGGGGGCTGACGAGGTACGACGCATGGCTCAAGAGCCTTCACGCTTGAAAGTCACTAAGGTTGGGGAGACTGTACAGGTGGAGTTCACCAGCCGAAAGATTCTCGATGAAGCGAACATCGCTGAAATCGGCGAACAGCTCAACGCCATCGTCGAAAAAGAAGACCGTCCTCGCATGATCATTTCCTTCGCCGCCGTCGATCACCTCTCCTCCGCAGCCTTGGGAACCCTTATTACCATCAATAATAAGGTCAAACAAAAAAGCGGCCAGCTTCGCCTGAGTGATATCAATCCCCAGATTTACGAAGTTTTCAATATTACGAAATTGAACAAGCTGTTCCGTATTTATAGTACAATGAAAGAAGCCCACGAAAGTCTGCCATCCGTATGAGTTCGTCCCTGAATGACACCCTGAACGCCCATTATTGGCATGAAAAATCGGTTTTTCCCTGAGTTGGTGGGAGAGCGGTCCGATACAATGACTTGGAAGAATGGAGTCTTCTGATACCCGACAGGATGTTGCGTCCCTGTTTAAGAATCCGGAACGTCGGATGAAGCGCTCCAGAAACAAGCTCAAGCTTGCGCAGGCCCACGACTTGCCGTGGGTCTCGATTGAATTTCCCAGTTCGCTGGAGCGTGCGGGTCAGGTGGGGGAGGAGATTTTGGCAGCATGCCGCAGGCATCACTTCAACGATCAGGATATTTTTGCGATCAAGTTGGCTTTGGAGGAGGCGCTGGTCAATGCCGTCAAGCACGGCAATAAGCTCGACAGCGCCAAAAGGGTCCGCGTGCAGTACCGCATCACCGATCAACGGGCCGACGTGGCGATCGAAGATCAAGGGGCGGGCTTTAATCCGGTGGAACTGCCGGACCCGACGGCGGACGAAAACCTCTGCCGCTGTTGCGGCCGCGGCATCCTCCTCATGCGCGCGTATATGTCCAACGTCGTGTTCAATCCCAAGGGCAACAAGGTCACCTTGACGAAGTTCAATGAGAACTGCCCGACGGTCCCCAACGCGGCGATCGGATAAAAAAGTTAAAAGGTAAAAGTTAAAAGAGGGGGGAGACAGGAGCACCGCGTGGTAACGCGGTGGTTTGTCCTCGCATTCCCAACCACCACCGCGTTACCACGCGGTGCTCCTTGTTCCCTTGTCTCCTTTTATCTTTTAACTTTTATCCATGGAACCGCCGTCCGTTTCGTGCGTCGAAGAGGATGTCCGGTCTCTGCAAGGAAGGAATTTCATCATGATGCGATTGATGGGTTTGGCGCTGTTGGTGGTTGCGTTGGTGGTGCCGTGTTTTGTCTTTGCGGCGGATGAGGGAGGAGGGCAGAAAACGTCGGCAGAGCTACGGGAGGCGTTCAAGAAGGACAATTTCAAAGACGCCTACGATGGTCTGTCGAAGCTGGTGCTTTCGCCGGAGGGAACGGATGCGCTCTCTGAAGACTTTCGGCTCTGTACGTATGCGTTGGAAAAACTTGGGCGAGTCGATGAGATCGACGATTTCCGCGAGAAGGCGATTGCCGTTCATGCTCAGGACTGGCGGTTCCTCTGGGCGGCGGCGATGAATTATGCCGACGTGTGGCATTGCGGCAACATCATCGCCGGAAAGTTCCATCGCGGCAGTCCCCGCGGCAAGTGGGTCATCGTTTTCGACCGCGATCGCGTACGCGCCCTGCAATTCATGACGCAGGCGATGACAATCCTCGCCAAAACGGAGCACCGTCCAGACAAGGAGGAGCTGGGAAAGTTTTATAACAATCTGGCAACCATCCTGCTCCGCGGCTCGGATGGCTACTATGGAAGCACGGAAGATGCCGCCGGCTGGCGGCTACAGTTTCTCACGGATTTGACACGGCTTTCCGATTACGACGATTCGCCCGACCGTTATAACTGGCGTCCGTCGTCTCGCGGTGCCCCGGTTGGCCCGGATGGCAAACCCATTTTCCACAGCCTGCCCAAGTCGTGGGATGCCGCCGTTTCGGATGGTCAGCGTTACCGCTGGGCCATCGCGCAGGCCAGCGAAATGTCTGCCTCATGGGGAACGCAATCCAAACTCGAATGGGTGCGTTTCCTGAACTCGCAGTTCGGTGTGCAAACGATGGCTGAGTACAGCAGCTTCTTCCGCGGCAAAGACGAGAATGGCAAAAAAGACGAATCCGGCCCGTTCGCGGTTTACACCCTCAAGGATAACGAGACCATTGCCAAGCTCGCCAATGGTATCAAGCGGTTCGCACTCCCCGATGAATTCAATCCCATCAAAATTCTCCAGGAAATGACCACCGATCGTGAAGGAAAGCATATGGATTCGTACACCTTTGGTGTGGCGATGGATATGCTCGCCGAGACTTACGAAGACCGTCAGCAATACAACACCGCTGCCGACTGCTGGAAGAAGGCGCTCGCGAGAAGCGGTAGCGGATATCGCCAGCAGCGTTTCGAACAGATCACCAAAAACTGGGGCATGTTTGAAAACACTCTCACCCAGCCTGTCGGGGATAAGGGCGCGAAGGTCGACTTCCGTTTCCGCAACGCCAACAAGGTTTCCTTCACCGCCAATGAAATCAATGTCCCCTCGCTCCTGGCCGACATGAAGGACTACATCAACGCCAAGCCGAATCAGTGCGATTGGCAAAAAATCGATCTGAGCAATATCGGCTGGCGAATTCTGAACAATGATCAGAAAAAATACATCGGCAAAGAAATCGCGGCGTGGGACCTTGCTCTCGAGCCGAGACCGGATCATTTTGATCGTCGCATCACCGTGCAAACGCCGTTGAAAAAAGCTGGCGCGTATCTGCTCGTGGGCAAGTTGCCCGACGGCAATATCAGCCGCATCGTGATCTGGATCGCGGATACCGTGATCGTTCGCAAGCCCATGCCGGACGCGTTTTACGCCTACGTCGCCGACGCCGCCACGGGGCAGCCGCTGCAGGGCGTCACCGTCAACTATTTCGGCTACACGCAGACCTGGCAGGACGGCACCAAGAATTATCTCACCAGTACCACCGAATTCTCGAACGAGACCGATGCCGACGGCCAATCGCTCGTCGCCGCCTCGCGTGTCCCCAAAGACGGCTATAGCTGGCAATGGCTCGTCATCGCCACGACCAAAGGCCAGGACAACATGCCCGCTCGCCTTGCCTTCTCCGGCTTGTCTTACATTTGGTTCCCAAGTTATGAGAATGCTTATGACTGGCAATACAATCGGACCAAGGCGTTTTTCATGACCGATCGCCCCGTCTATCGGCCGGGCCAGAAAGTCGAGTGGAAAGTCTGGATCGGCAACAATCAGTACGATCAGGACGGCAAGTCGCCCTACGCCGGCCGAACCACCAGCGTCGAAATCCGAAACCCCAAAAATGAAGTGCTCCAATCCGTCTCCGGCACCTGCGACGACTTCGGCGGTCTCTCCGGCACTCTCACGCTGGAAAACGAAGCGACCCTCGGCGTGTACAGAATCAACGACGCCAACTCAGGTTTGGGCGGTACCACCTTCCGCGTCGAAGAATACAAAAAGCCCGAATTCGAGGTGAAAGTCGATGCGCCCACCGAAGCGGCCATGCTCGGCGAAACTGTTACCGCCTCCATCAAAGCTAACTACTACTTCGGTGCACCGGTGATCAACGCCAAGGTCAAATATAAAGTTACACGCACCGCTTATTCGGCGAATTGGTATCCGGCCGGCCTCTGGGATTGGTTCTACGAGCCCGGCTACTGGTGGTTCGCTCCTGATTATTACTGGTATCCCGGCTGGAGTCGCTGGGGCTGCAATCGGCCCATTCACAGTTGGTGGTCCGGTCGCTGGTCCAATCAGCAGCCGGAGATTGTTTTGGAAAACGAAGTCCCCATCGGCCCTGACGGGACGGTAAAGCTCGACATTGACACGTCTGTCGCCAAGGCCGCCTATTCGGATCAGGATCATCGCTACGAGATTACTGCCGAAGTCACCGACGCCTCTCGTCGCACCATCGTCGGCACCGGCCAGGTGCTCGTCGCACGCCAACCCTTCAAGGTCTACGCCTGGGTCAATCGCGGCTACTACCACGTCGGCGACGCCATCGAAGCCTCTTTCAAGGCTCAAACCCTCGATAACAATCCCGTCAAAGGCACCGGGTCGATCAAGCTCTTTAAGATCGCTTATGACGCCAAAGCTCAGCCGGTCGAAACTGAAGTACAACGCTGGAAACTCGACACCAACGACCGTGGCGAAGCGACCCAGCAGATCAAAGCCCAGGCTCCCGGACAGTATCGCCTCTCCTACACCATGACCGACGCCAAAAACCACGAAATCGAAGGCGGCTACGTCTTCCTCATTCGCGGCGATCCGTCAGCCCCCGACTCTGCCGGGGGTTCTTTCCGCTTCAACGACATCGAAATCACCACCGACAAAAAGGAATACGCCGCCGGCGACAAAGTCAAACTTCTCGTTAACGCCGACCGTGAGAATGCGACGGTTCTGCTCTTCGTTCGGCCGAGCAATGGTGTATATCTTGCTCCGAAGGTTATTCGATTGAAGGGAAAATCCGCGGTTGAAGAGATTGAGGTCGGGAAGAAGGATATGCCGAACTTTTTTGTGGAGGCGTTGACGGTTTCTTCGGCGAAGATATTCACGGATG
Source organism: Phycisphaerales bacterium (assembly GCA_009781185.1). Classification (GTDB taxonomy): domain Bacteria; phylum Planctomycetota; class Phycisphaerae; order WQYP01; family WQYP01; genus WQYP01. Next base: position 7,005 of record WQYP01000073.1, read on the forward strand.
TCCGCGAGGTGATCGTTCCGCCTGCGGATCGTATTCTCAATGTTGCCGTGACGGCTGACGCCGCGGAGTACAAGCCCGGCCAGAAGGCGAAACTCACGGTCAAGGTCACCGAGAAGAATGGCGAGCCTTTCACCGGCGCTGCCGTGCTGTCGCTGTACGACAAATCCGTCGAATATATCTCCGGCGGCTCCAACGTCGCCGACATCCGCAAATATTTCTGGCAGTGGCGACGCTATCACTACGTGCGAATCGACTCCAGCCTCGACAAGTGGAGCGGCAACATCACGCTCTCCGGCGAAACCGCCATGAGCTTCCTCGGCGCCTTCGGCTACATGGCCACCGACTACGGCATCAATAACGAAGAACCGGCGTCCCTCTACGATAGCGATGCCAAGGACAAGGGAGGTGGCCAGTTTGCCAAGAACCAGAAGGCAGGTAGTAAACTCTTATCCTTAGCCTCACCCACCCCCGTAGCTTGCCCCGCCCCCGCCGAGGCCATCGCAGCCACCTTTCCCGTCGCCAGAGGCGGCACCGGCTTCCTCGCACTCTCCGGCTCCAATACTGTCGCCTCCGGTGCGCCCGAAGTTGAGCCTGCCGTTCGCCAGAATTTTGCCGATACCGCTTTGTGGGCGCCCTCGCTGATCACCGCGAAGGACGGGCTTGCGACGGTGGAAGTTTCCATGCCCGAAAATCTCACCACGTGGAAAGCCAAAGTCTGGACCCTCGGCAACGGCTCACGCGTCGGACAGGCCGAAACGGAAATCATCACCAAAAAGAACCTCATCGTCCGCTTGCAGGCACCACGATTCTTCGTGGAGACCGATCAGGTCGTCTTGTCGGCAAATGTACACAACTATCTGAAACAAGCCAAAGATGTGAAAGTGTCGCTGGAGTGCGAAGGTGGAACGATCGCGCCGCCCGTAGGAATGGATTGGGACGGCAAGAGCCTTTGGCGTTGGGAACGGAAGATTCGTGTCGAGCCCAATGGCGAACAGCGGGTCGACTGGCCGGTCAACGTGTTCAAAGAAGGCACCGCACTGATTCGCATGAAAGCCATCACTGACGAAGAATCCGACGCCACCCAGCAATCCTTCCCCGTCTACGTCCACGGCATGCTCAAAACCGAATCCTTCTCCGGCGCCATCACCCAATCGAAAATCGAAAATCAAAAATCAAAAATCGAAATCACCGTTCCAAAGGAGCGTCGCCCCGAGCAATCCCGCCTCGAAATCCGCTATTCTCCGACGCTTGCCGGCGCGATGGTCGATGCACTGCCCTACATGGTCGATTATCCCTACGGCTGCACCGAGCAGACGCTCAACCGCTTCGTCCCCACTATGATAACGCAGAAAGTACTTCTTGATATGAATCTTGATCTTGCTGCCATCCAGAAGAAGATCACCAATCTCAACGCACAGGAGATCGGTGACGATGCGGAACGCGCCAAAGACTGGGGCCACAAGGGAAGTTCGCCCTATCAGCTCCGCCGCCCCGATTACAAAAATCCTGTTTTCGATCAAGGCGAAGTCGTCAAGATGGTCCGCGAAGGCGTCACTCGCCTCTCGAATATGCAATGTGGCGATGGCGGCTGGGGCTGGTTCTCCGGCTACGGCGAACGCTCCTGGCCGCACACCACCGCAACCGTCGTCCACGGACTCCAACTCGCCAAAGCCAGCGGCGCCTTGGAGGGGGGCGTCGATCAGCCCGTCCTCGATCGCGGCATCCAATGGCTGAAACGCTATCAGGAAGAGCAGGTCCAGGCGATTCAGAATTGGGATGCCAACCAAAAAGACAATGGCAACCGCAGCCCAGCCAAGCCTAACGCTGATGAAACAGATGCTTTCGTCTACATAGTCCTTCTTGACGCCGACGTGAACAACGCCGCGATGAAAGACTACCTTTACCGCGATCGCGCCAAGCTCGCTGTCTATGCGAAGGCCATGTTTGCTCTCGCTTTGCATAAGGCCAAAGATAACGACAAACTCAATATGCTCCTCGACAACATCAAACAATTCTTGGTCCAGGACGACGAGAACCAGACCGCGTATCTGAAGATGCCCGAAGGTTACGCCTGGTGGTACTGGTATAACTCCGACGTCGAAGCCAACGCTTACTACCTCAAGTTGCTCTCGAAAACTAATCCCAAAGGCGAAGCAGCTTCACGCCTGGCGAAATACCTGATGAACAATCGTAAGCACGCCACCTATTGGAATTCCACCCGCGACTCCGCCATTTGCATAGAAGCCCTCGCCGATTATTGGCGTGCCTCCGGCGAAGACAAGCCCAACATGACCGTCCGCATCAGCATCGACGGCAAACAACTCAAAGAAGTCAAAATCACACCCGAAGATATCTTCTCCTTCGATAACAAGCTCGTTCTTGAAGGGAATGCTCTCACTGACGGCAAGCATCAGATCGACATTTCCCGCGAAGGCACAGGCCCGCTCTATTTCAATGCGTATCTCACGAATTTCACGATGGAGCCGCACATCACCCATGCCGGGCTGGAAATCAAGGTGAATCGCAAGGTTTACCTTCTGACCCGCGCTGAAAAAACTGTGAAAGCCGAAGGCGATCGCGGCCAGGTGGTCGATCAGAAAGTCGAAAAATACATCCGCACCGAACTTGCCGACGGCCAAACTGTCAAGTCCGGCGACCTCGTCGAAATCGAACTCGAAGTCGATTCCAAGAACGATTACGAGTACATCATTCTCGAGGACATGAAGGCTGCCGGTTTCGAGCCCGTCGAAGTCCACTCCGGCTACAACGGCAATGACATGAATGCATATGTCGAATTCCACGACAACCGCGTCAGCTTCTTCGTCCATCGCCTCGCTCACGGCAAACACTCCGTCTCCTACCGCCTCCGCGCCGAAATCCCCGGCAGTTTCTCCGCCCTCCCCTCCAAAGCCGCAGCCATGTACGCACCGGAACTCAAAGCCAACTCCGACGAAATCAAGCTGGAAATCGTCGATGCACAATAGCCTTGCATGGCAACGCAAGGCTTAACGTCTCCTGCGCGTCTTATACGCTTTTCCTTTAATTCATGCGTTCCTCAACCGTAAATGGAAGAAGAATGAACCACTACCGAACAGCCCGCGGCCCATAATGCGGCAATTTCACATTCGGCTCATAAGCACCCAGTGTCGGCTTCTTAACAGTTTCATAGCCAGGAATGTAAATCCCAGCTCCAACAGCCTTGCAATTCGGAGCCAGACGCATATCGATGGTCTTGTAGTCATAATTAACTTGGAAATCACTCGGCGGCTGCAGCCCGGACGCAAACGCCGTCGTCGGATCGACAATCACGCAATGCGCTTCATAAGGCGACCTGGCGCGAACATCTTCGATATTTTTATACATAACGCCGGCCCATTTCATGAAGACCTTGTCCTCGGGCTTGCCCTCGGGTTTGTAGCCGTAGCCGCCATAACCGTTGTAATCGGAGGAGCAGTTAAACAGCGGCGTATCGTAGTCGACCGCCCGAGTGCACTTGTTGCCCAGATAAAGGTTGTTAAACAAGTGGACGCCATTGATGGAGCGGCTAGTCCAGCACATGAGCAGCGGACCGCTACCTCCACCATTTTTCGTGCAGGTGTTGTGGAAGACAATGCAGCCCGACGGGTTATTGTGGAACTTGAAAAACTCGCCCTTGACGTTGTAGACAGCATTTTGAAAAGCGTAAATCGGACCACCATGGATCGGCTGGAACGACAGCCCGGTATGACAGTTGACGAAGCGATTGGTGTAAAGCCGGTTATTGCGATCCGATCCGTCCATTTCGCAGCCGTCATCAAAACACTCGGAAACCTCGTTGTTATGGATATCATTGGCAATGGACTGAATGGACTCATCGACATCAATGCCGTCTTTCCAGTGGTGAACGCGGTTGTAGCACATGATGTTACCGGGGCCTGTGACCCAGATACCGCGGGATTCCGGCCATGTGCCCCATTGCTCGGGCGTGGCGGGGTAGTTCACGACGCCCGTGATGAGGTTATCGCTGATGAAAAAATAGCCTTGGGTGATGCCGGGAGGCTTTGGAAATTCCTTTGCCTGTTCCTTGCTGGGGTAGGGGTTGGGCGCGGAGTGGATGCCTTCAATCGCATGATGGATATGGCAACGCCGAATCACCAGTCGCATGCAGTTGGGCGCGTGGAAGGCGGTGTAAGCGTTGCACATGGAGAGGTTTTCAAACCAGATGTCGTGGCGGCCACTCAGCGAGACGGCCTTCCCTTCCATCCTGAAGCCTGGAGGTGGCCCGATCGTGCTCTTGGCATCAATGCTGGCTTCACCGTCGCCAGCCCCACGGTAGATGATCGGTTTGCCCAATTCGCCGTCGTGGCGCAGCGTGGTCGGCGAGATCGAATCGTAGGTGCCTTGATGAACCAGGAATAGATCGCCTGGCTTGGCATCTGCATCCGCAGCCGCAAATCCTTTGAAGGGGTCTTGTGCTGTGCCGCTGCCGCCGCCATTGCCGGGAACAATGTGCCGGACACGCATGCCGGCAGGCTCCTTAGGTTCGACGAAAGTTTTGGTCTTCAGAATTTTCTCGGCAGACCCGCCCTTGGGCGAGATCAGATTGTATTTCAGCTCATACTCCGTGTCCGGCTCGAGTCCCAGAACACTGCCGGCAAACATAAATCCTTCGTGGATCATGACCGCGGGAGGCTTGATGTGGTCGCCTTCGTTGGAGAACGGCCCTTGAATCACGCGGATCATATCCGGCGCCCGATTCCACGCGACATCGCCAAGCTTACGGTAACGCACTTCCACGCGAGCCATACGATTCTCATCCCCGCGAACAAGCCAGTAAGCCCCCAAACAATGAAGCGTCGGCGGCTCCAGCACCGGCCCACCCTTATCAGGTTCAGCCGCAAGCCGTCCATGCATAAACGGATCGCTCTGCCCAACCGAGCAGCCTGCAACCGCAAGCATACCCGCCGCAAGAATACTCAACAGACATTTCATTCAGTCTTCTCCTTAATAGAGTGTGTCGGTAGACGTGATATCTCATGAACTGACGAACCTTCGCTTTTATTGCACCCATCTCCCCCAAATTTTCGAATATGAGACCTTCGAAAAACCCACATAGCCCCGGCTTTAGAGCATTTTTCATTTGCCCGTAGCGTTTTGGAGCCCCGCATGGCAATGCGGGGCTTTGGCTCTCGCCTCCTGCGCATGTCATCACGCCACGACCACATGAAAAACGCTCTAATCTCCGCCTTGACTGATGTTCCCGGTTCCAGCTACCATGACTCCTTCGATATTGTGGATAAACCGTTCTCTTACACGAGGTTGAATTCTAATGGCTGCTGACGTTTTCAAAGTTGATTCCATCAAAGATGTCGCCCAGCTCGAGGATATGCTGAGCACGCCCACCCAAGGCGCCATCGATTCGGTCGGCAAGGCCAAGGGCGACTGGATGGTTCTGGGCGTCGGCGGCAAGATCGGGCCATCACTTGCACATATGGTCAAGCGCTGCGTCGATGCCTCCGGTTCCAGGGCAAAGGTTTTTGGTGTTGATAAAATCTACTCGCCGGCCATGGAAAAAGAGCTCAAAGGCTGGGGCATTGAAACGCTCACCTGCGATATGCTCAACCGTGATGCTCTCGAGAAATTGCCCGACGCCAAGAACGTCATCTTCATGGCCGGCATGAAGTTCGGTTCCACCGGCAACGAGGCGCTCACCTGGGCCATGAACGCTTACCTTCCCGCCATTGTCGCTCAGCGATTCAAGTCTGCGCGCATTACCGCGTTTTCCACTGGTAATGTTTACGGTCTCCAGGACATCACCATGGGTGGGCCGCAGGAAGACCAACCGCTCAATCCTGTGGGCGATTATGCCATGAGTTGCATGGGCCGCGAGCGTATGTTCCAGCATTTTGCGATCGCCAATAAAACGCCTATCACGCTGCTCCGGCTCAATTACGCCACCGAAATGCGTTACGGCGTGTTGGTTGATATTTGTCAGACGATCATGGCTGACCAGCCGCTCGATGTTTCCATGAGCATGTTCAACGTGATTTGGCAGGCTGACGCTTGCGCTATGACGATTCGTTCGCTGGACCTCGCCGGTTCTCCTGCGACGCCGTTCAATGTTGCCGGTCCGGAGTTCATGCCGCTCCGCCGCGTCGCCGAAAAATTCGGAAAACTCCTCGGCAAAAAAGTCAACCTCATCGGCCAGGAAGCATCCAACGCCCTCCTCAACAACGGCCAATACGGCCACCGCATCTTCGGCTACCCCCGCGTCAGCATCGAACAACTCATTCACTGGACCGCCGACTGGGTCAAACGCGGCGGCGCCAGCCACGGCAAACCCACCCACTACGAATCTCGCGATGGGAAGTTCTAAAACGGGGTGCATGACACTTGAGGCGGTCTGCCGCCACTTTGGTACCACGACCGTAAGGGAGTGCCGGATCACGTATTCGATCTGTGGGGATGTGGATGACGGTTGTGCTTGAAGGCAAGAGCGTTCGTTAGAGCACCAGAGGATCGCCCCTCTCGCTCCCTAACGGTCGCGGTACCAAGGGCAGACCGCCTCAAGTGTCATGCACCCTCTAAAACGATCCCGGGACCACATGTATAGAATCATCCCGGGAAAAGTTATAGTTATGCGGAGCTCCTTTCTATGTAGAGCAGTTGAATTCTGTTGTGAAATTACAGGGATTTTTTGACGAGTTACTCCACATAAAAGGGGTATTGATGCGGATCAGTGTGATTCGCTGTACCCCCTTGTGTTCTGGAGAACTCTATATGTTGGACTACTACATTCGTAAGCGTAAGAGGCTTGTCGAGATGGAACGCAACCCGTTGTTGCCATATCTGAAGGAGGCGGCTGCACGCTATCGCGCAGATGGATATGGCTACAACTATGCCTGCCATATGCTTGGAATTGCTATCCGTTTCGGCAAATGGCTGCGGACCCATCGCGTGCCGCTGGACCGGATTACCAATCAGCATGTGACGAACTTCCTGCACTGGTACAGCCAAAAGTCTCGGGGGAAGTTTGCATCCAGAAGGATGTACGCTCTTTCGGCTGTAAATTTTGTGCTGGCGTTGATTCCTCGTCGGATTCTGTCTCGATTCCAGCCCTCGAATCCTCGCCGGATTCAGTCCCAACCTCAAACCCCCGCGCAAGTGGAAGTCGCTCGCTGCATTGAACACCTGCGTCGTAATCGAGGTCTGGCTGAAAGCACATTGAAAAATTATCAGCACTACTTGGAATTGTTTCTGAGCTTCTACTTCAAGCGGCGGCAGGTCGATCCTTCGGCCTTTACCGCAACGCGCATTCATGCCTATGGTCATCCTCATGGAACTCCAGTTAGGGCTACCGCCATCGGAGCAGCGATGGCGCATGTGTGGAAGCGAGCCGGACTTGACCAGCAGTTCACCACGACGACTCTTGATCGCCGCAGCTTGCGCTGATTTGCAGCCAGGCCCTTGCCGCCCGGCTGCGAGAGACCTACTCTCATCCCGTACACTGTTCTCCTTTCACACGGGCCAATTTTTCAGGCGCCGGGTGTAGATGACTAAAATGAGCCACAGACAGACACCGACAGACACAGACAGACACAGACAAAAGAAGGTAAAAGTCAAATTCTCTCTGTGTCTGTCCGTGTCTGTCCGTGGCTCATTAAACGGAGTTAATGAGAGAGGAGAGGGTGGGTGTTACAGAGCATGTGCCAGGCTTGGCGGTAGGCGATTTCGATGGAGGTGGCGAAGAGTTGTGGGTTCATCAAAGGAGAGGCTTGCATGCGGGCACGGAGGGATTGGCGGAGGGCGGCGAGGCGGGGGAGGTCGTTGGCGAGGTCGATGATGATTTGCAGGAATTGGGTGGTGGTGGTGGCGGCGAGTTCGGTGAGGTTGAGATTGGAAAGTTGGCTGAAACCGGCGCGGGAGACGGTGGTTTGGCCGATGAGCGTGATGGTGGGTACGCCCATGAAGAGGCCGTCGAGGCCGGTGGTGTGGCCGTTGTAGGGGAAGGTGTCGAGGCAGAGATCGACGCGATGGTAGAGGGCGAGATAGTCGCGGCGGAGTTGTTGGTTGATGAATTCGATGCGGGTTGGCGTGACGCCTTGCGATTCGAAATGTCGCAAGATACTCGCGCGGTATTGGGTTTGGGGGGCGAGGATCAGGAGTCGCGAAGTGGGCAGGGCGCGGAGGACGGCGGCCCAGAGGTCGAGCGTGGGAGGGGTGACTTTGCAGAAGTTGTTGAAACAGCCGAAGGTGAGTCCCCCCCCCTTTCCACTTGCGGTGAGTGCGGGGAGGGGGTTGATGGGGAGGATGAATTGGGGGTCGGGGTCGTAGCACCAGAAGCTCTGTGCGAGTCGGAGGTTTTTTTCGCTGTGGTGGGCGTCGGTGGAACCGTCGGGAGGGTCGAGGTAGGGATCGGTGAGGCGGTAGTCGATGGCGTCGAGGCCGGTGGTGGCGGGGTAGCCGGCGAAGGTCATCTGAATGGGAGCGGGTTTTCTGGCAAAGACCAGGAGGCGATTGTTGGCCATGTGGAGGGCGAGGTCGACGAGGATGTCGATGCGGTCGTTGCGGATGCTCTGGGCGAGTTGCTCGTCGGAGAGGTGGACGACGGGACGGAAGTGGTCGGCGTAGGATTGGAACCTTGCGGTGATTTGGCCGGGGAAACGAACGTCGGAGTAGCAGAATATTTCGAACTGTTCCCCCCCCCCATGGTTATGATGTTGGAAGAGCGGGAGGAGGTTGAAGCCGACGACGTGAGCGGTGAAGTCGGCGGAAACGTAGCCAATGCGGAGGCGGCGATCGGGGGAGCGATCGTTGGTGTGCGGCTGAATCGTGGACTTCAGTGGTGCGGCGTAGCGGGCGTTCCAGTCGCGATGCTCGGCGAGGATTTGGGCCGGCGAGTAGTTTGGATGAAAGTGAAGGGTGTAACAGAAGTTGCTATGGTGGTCTTTGGCGTCCGGAGCGTTTTTGGTGATGCCCAGATCGCGTGCACGGCGATGTGCGGCGAGTGCTTCGTCGAGTTGACCGGCATCCTTGAGAGCCAGGCCGAGGTTGTTCAGAGCGCCGGTGTGGTTGGGATCGAGCGCGATGGCTCGTCGGTACGAAGCAATCGCGTCGTCGGCTCGATGGAGATCGTAAAAGGCGATGCCCAGCGTGTTGTGAGCGTCGGCGGATTGCGGCTGGAGGCGAACGACATTGCGAATCGCGTCGGCATAGGCCTGCAGGTTTTCCAAGACCTTGTAAGCGGTGGCGAGAGCGATCCAAGTTTCGGAAGAGTTGGGGTTCAGGGCGAGGGCTTTCTGGAAGAGAGCGAGGGCTTGGGTGGGTTGATGGAGTTCGAGCAGTGCGCCGCCGAGGCAGACGAGGGCTTCCGGGAAGTTGGGGCGGAAGGAAAGGGCTTGGCGGTAGGTTTCGACAGATTTTTGCAGGTGGCCTTGTTCTTTGAGCGTGAGGCCGAGGTCCAGGAGAGCGTTTGGGTCATTGGGGCGTAGAGCGAGAGCTTTGCGGAAGGCGGTTTCGGCGGCGACGAACTGGTGTGTGGCGCGGAGGGCTTTGCCGAGGTTCACGTGGGCTTCGGGAAAGTTGGACTTGAGCGAGACTGATCGTTGGGCGTGAGTGAGGGACTCGGGCCAGCGGCGCAGGGCCGCGAAAATGACGCTCAGGTTGGAATGGTATTCGTGGTGCGACGGGTTGAGTCGAATCGCCTGCTGCACGCGATCGACGGCGGCGTCGAGACGGTTGGTTTGGAAAGCGACAATGCCCAGCAGGTGGCATGCGCCGGAATGATTGGGCTGATCGCGGACGATCTGGTTGAAAAGTTCCTCCGCGGCGGCAAGTCGTCCGGCCCGCAAGTGGGTAACGGCGGCGGCGTAGGTCTCCGAAATCGTCATGGATGTGAGTGTAATGGCAAGGCGGCTCAAGTGCGATAGAGCCCCGGATGGCCATCCGGGGCTCCGAGCGGCAGGCAAGCCTGCCGGCTAAATAATGGGAGGGAAGAGGGTTTGAGCTTTCACTATTCACCATTCACCATTCACTATTAGAATGTGGCTTAATGCCAGAAGGGAACATGAATGGAAGAAGTTGGGCTGCTGGAATTGAAAAGAGTCAAAGGAGGACTGGGGGTTCGGGGAATGACGTTGTTGGTGGCGGGGGTGTTGGTGGTGAGCTTTCTGGCTCAGTTGCCGACGTATCGGGTGGCGGATTGGGCGGAATTTGCGTTTTATGATGCCGGGACGGTGATCAAGGGGGATATGCTGGTGGCGAAGGGGTATGTGCCGACGGTGGATTTTGGATATACGCATGGATTGTTGTCGCTGCTTTATGGGCGTGTGGGGTTTGCAGTGTTCGGGCGGGGGGCGTGGGGGTATTTGGGGTTGATGGTGTTGGGGGAGATGGGGATGGCGTGGGGGTTGGCGCGGGTGTTGGTGGCGATGCGGGTGAGGCGGGCGGGGGTGGTTTTGTTTTGCGTGGGGCTGCCGCTGGCGGTGATGCCGGCGTATTTGACGTTGACACATGTTTTGGAGGGAATGTGTATTACGATGGCGCTGGCGGAGCAGGCGGAGGGGAAGCGTTCAAGGGCACTGGGTTGGATGGTGGTCTGTGTGATGGTGAAGCCGTCGATGGGGTATGTGTATGGGTTCTGGCTGGTCGGAGTTCACGCTTTAGCGAGCCTCTCTCGTCGGAAGAGAAACACGCTGAAATGTGAACTCCGATTTGTTTTGCCGGCGGTGATCGTGGGAGGAGTGTTGGTGGTGGGGTTGTCGATGTGGATGGGTGTGGGAACGGTGGTGGCGACGATGTTGCCGACGACGGGGATGAAGACGTATGCGGCGGCGGGGTTTGGATTTTTTGGGGAACAGGGGCGGGCGTTTTGGATGCCGGGGGATGCCTGGAAATATGTGATTAGTCCGGTGGGAGCGTTTTTGTTGGCGGCGGTGGTGAGTGCGGGGGGAGCGGGATGGGCAGGGTGGGGGATTTTACGGAGATTAGCCACAGACAGCCACGGACAGACACAGACAATGTTGCGGCGGATGGAGATGATGGTGACGGTGGGAGTGCTGCATACGGCGTTTTTGCTGGGGTTTTATGGGTGGACGGGATCGTGGAATTATTACTCGTATCTGGCGGTGCTGGGGTTGGTGATGGGGGTGGATTCCGCCACCCCGCAAAGCGGAGTCGCTACAACGTGGCGAAGGGGGATCGTGGGGGCGGTTGTGGTGGTGATGCTGCTCTCGCAGGTGGAGACGGCGGGAGCGGTTTGGAATGGGTGGAAATGGAAACAGCGGATGGATGGGTTGTGGGTGGAGCGAGATCTGCAAGCGGAGTGGGAAGGGGTGATGAAGCGAGTGGGCGAGGGACGGACGATCGTGATGACCAATGGGTGGATAGCGGGGAATGTGGAGTTGCCGGATGCGTGGTTTCCGGAGTTGGGAATACCGACGGAAAGTGAGCTGGAACGCGTGCGGCGACAGGTGGAGAAAGTGGAGTTCGTGGTGCGGTGGAAGGCGTATCAGAAGTTTGAGGATGTATGGAATGCGAGAGAGTTGGACGCGGAGAGAGAACAGTTTAAGACAATTTGGATGGGGAGATTTTTGGAGTTGATGAAACGAAACGGGGGCGAGGGAGAAGAAGAGGTAAAAAGTAAAAGGTAAAAGGAAGATTTTGTTCGACTATTTCGCGCCGTTGGCGAGTAGCCAGTTCTTCGCATCGTCACCACATACGGTAGTAACTACAGCTAAGGGCGTTTTGCCTTCCTTGTCTTTGGCATTGATGTCCGCGCCGTGTTCTTTCAAAAGTTTCGATGTGCGGATCATTCGTTTTCTCCTGAATCACTCATCGGGGATGTTGTTATCACCGCATATCGGCGTTTTGCGGGTGTGACATTGTTATCAATAGAAAAATGCAAATATTGCGTAAGCCATGCAAGATTATGTGCGATTTTTGAGGCGGGCGGTGAGGAATTGGAGCCACGTTTCGTCAGGGACTTCGTAGGGGCGGCATTTTTCGAAGGTGCCTTGCTCTTCGCTGTAGAGCAGGGCGCGGTGGGCGCCCAGGCGGTTGGCTAACGGGGAATCGATCAGGTTGCTGGAATCGGAGGCGCTCATCTGGAAGAGGATGCGGTGGTCGAATTGACGCATGGTGCCGCGGTCGAAGGTGCGTTCGAGGGTGATGGGGGTGTCGGCCCAGATGATGTTGTGGATGCCGAGAGTGGGGCCTTCGGAGAGGAGTTCGGCGAATTGTTTGTCGGGTTTGGGTTTTGATTCCTCGTCGGATTTGCTGAAGGAGAAGTCGTCTTCCTGGTGGCGGAGGATGCGGTAGCGCTGGAGGCCGAAGATGAGGAGGTAGATGGCAGGGGCGGCGTGCTCTTCGTTTGCTTGGCGGGTTTTGAGCTGGGCGGCGAGTGCGTTGATGGCGTCGGCGGTGTCACGCCAGGGGATGACTTTGGTTTCGTGTGGAAGTGTGGCGATGACTTTTTCGAGGAGGCCGAAGTAGCGGGAGTCGGCGGGACTGCCGTCGAGGAGGTAGAAGATGGCGTCGCCGGGTTTTTGCTGGGCGGCAAGCGAAGCGATCATGGAGGCGAAGATGGCGATGGCGGATTCTTCCTGTTGGCCGACCATCAGGACGTTGGCGCCAGATTGGCGGCGGAAGGGGACGGCGGTGGGATCTTTGATGGCGACAGGTTCGCCGATGTAGGCAGGTACGGAGGAGGCGGCGGGCGGGTAGGTGGATTGCTGGAGGAGTGTCATGATGCGGTCATTTTTGCGGATGATGGCGGCGGAGTTGCCTTCGAAGACGATGGGAGTGGGCGGAGCGATGTTTTGGGAGTGGGAGAGTTTTTGGATTTGTTCGAGGTAGCCTTCGCGCTGGGCGTCGGGGAGGAAGGCGATTTGAAAGGGACTGTTGGCTTCAACGAGACCGCCGGCGTCGTTGTAGACGGCTTCGCCGGGACGGGTGAGGAGACGAGCGGCGGAGTTGTTGTCGCCGAGGATCATTTGGGAGTCAGCTTCGGTGCATTGTAGGGCGACGCGTACGGCGATTTGGCCGAGGGTGGAGCGTGCGAGGCCGGAGGAGCCGCCGATGGTTTGGGAGCCGAGGATGATGTGGATGCCGAAGGCGCGGCCCTGACGGACGAGGCGGTCGAGGAGGGCGGAGGCTTCCTGGGCAAGCTTGTCGTCCTCGGAGAAGAATTCCTGGAATTCGTCGATGAGGAGGATGGTGCGAGGGAGTTTCTGGCCGGTGCGGTCGCGGAACATGCTGATTTCCTGGGCGCCGGCGTCGCGGAACATGGTGCCGCGGCGGGTGAGTTCGGCGTCGACGCGTTGGAGGACGCTCAGGCCGAATTCGCGGTCGCTTTCGACGGCGATGGCTCGGGCGTGAGGGAGTTGGCTGGTGGCGTAAGCTTTGAATTCGACGCCTTTTTTGAAGTCGACGAGGTAGAACTCGACTTCGTCCGGGCCGTACCACATGGACATATTGGTGACGATGGTGTGCATGAAGTTGGATTTACCGGATCCGGTTTTGCCGGCGACGAGTGCGTGCTGTGCGACGCCGATGCCTAAGCGGAGGGATTGGAGGCGGGTGGCGCCGCATTTGCCGACGGGGACGCGGAGATCGGATTTGGAGCTGAGGGACCAGAATTGATCGTTTGGGGGAGCGATGCTTTGGAAGGGGACTTCGACGCGTTTGGCTTCTTTTGCGGCTTTGCCGACCTTGTCCATGAGGGCGGTGAGAATTTTTTCGCCGGCGGGCGGGTCGATGTGGAGTGGGAAGCGTTTGAGGACGGCGTCGTTCCAGGTGAAGGTGCCATTCTTGTGGAGGAGGTGGACGCTGCGAGCGATGACTTCTTCCATGCGGGAGTTGGGGGGGAGAGGTGTGCGTGTATCGCGGAGGATGATGGTGTAGACGCCGCAGCGTGGGCCGGTGGTGGCGATGGAGGCGAGGCGTCGGAGGGATTCCTGCTCGAAGCCTGTGGGGAAATCGGCGACGACGAGGAAGCGGATAGGCTCGGCAAGTTCGCCGGCCTGGGCGTTGTATTGATCGATGGTGGCATATTCGTTGCGTAGATATTTTTGAATGACGGTTTCCATATGCTCGGTCAGGTCGGAAAGGCGTTGCTCCATGTGCTCGGATTCGGTCCAGATACGCGAGCCGACGAGGGATTCGTCGTGGTCGGCGAGGTGCATGAAGCCGGCGAAACTCTGGCCAAGACCGACGGGATCGAAGAGGGTGAATTTGACGCGTCCGGCGGGCATTTGGGTGAGGAGGCGAGCCATGACCATTTGGGCGAGGTTGATGCTGGCGGCGCGGCCGGCGTGATCGGCTTCGACGAGCAACGTGGCGCGATCGGGCAGTTCGAGCATCGCGGGGACGCTGAAAGTGTCCGGCAGCTTGAGGTGAACA
>WQYP01000074.1 GCA_009781185.1 Phycisphaerales bacterium
AACCCTCCACCATTTGGCCATCAGAGCCGCGACCGTAAGGGAGCGACAGGCTTTATCTCCGCATTGTCGCACGGGTCGCTCCCTTACGGTCGCGGCTCTGATAGAGGATTGAGACAGAGCACGATGAACCTGTTTTTTGGGGGGGGCGATGGGAACATCGGCGGGACGCCGATGCCACGATCAGGTTTTCCAGGGATTCACCACCCTGACCCCCGCCTTTTCAAAATCCTTTCCATTCCGCGTCACCACCCGTAACCCATGAACCAGCGCCGTCGCGGCGATTAAACTATCCTTGATCGGCATCGATGCTCCCGCCGCCCGCAAATCCGCCAGCAACTCCGCCCACCTAAGACCCGTCTCCACATCCCACGGCAAACATCGCAACTTTTCCACTCCGTCGGCGAACCACAATTCTAACGCTCGCCTGCGCTTTCCCGCCGGCTTCAAATGAATGCCAAAACGAATTTCCCCCACAATAATCGGGTCCACGACAATCTCGTGTAAATGTTCGCTCAACCACGCCATCACCTTCGTATCCGGCTCAGGTTTGGTCGCCTCGCTCAAGACATTGGCATCAACCAGGTAAACCATTCCTGCTCCACATGGATTTCCGCCAAATCCCGGCTAAAGCCGGGGCTATATGGTATCGGTCGACTCCGACTCAATGGGCACAAAATAGCTCTTCTCCGGACAGGCGAGCAACCACTCTAACACCCCCTCGTTGGGCGCGGCTTGTTTCCGCGTCAGCCGATATTCTCCGCGATCCACTCGCTCAATCTCAAAATGCTGACCTGCCTGGATATTATCCTGCTGGCGAATCTCTGCCGGTAGTACAATCTGCCCCTTGCTGGAAACGATCGTCTTCATATAAGTAAGATAGCGTCTTACTTGAGGGGAGTCAATCATTTAGTTCTTCTCAAGCCACCGCTCCTACGAACGGCAGGCAAGCCTGCCGGCTAAATCATGGCGCTAAAGGAGGTTGTTGAAGGGGTAGCGGGGGGTCCAGTGGAGGAAGTCGCAGGTGTGTTGGACGTCGGAGGCGGTCAGGGATTCGGGGGTACTCATGACGTTGAAGACTTCGTAGGTGAGCGTGGGATGGTGGAGGCAGAGGCGAGTGACTTCGCCGATGTCGCGGCGGTCGGTGAGCATCGGGGAGTATTTCGTGATGCGAGTGCCGTATTTGTTGGTGAGCGAGTCCTGGTCCATGATCCATCCGACGCGAAGGGCGGCGACGGCGAGGTGGTGTTCGCGGGAGTATTGTTCGGCGATGATTTCCTGGAGGGCCTTGGTGAGGCCGTAGATGCCTTTGGATTTGGGAGGGGCGGTGTGGGGGACGTCTTCGCCGTATTCAGTTTTGCTGTAGGCGATGGGGGCGCCGGTGGAGGAGATGACGACGATGCGTTTGACGCCGTTTTCGACAGCGGCGTGGAAGAGATTGGCGGTGCCTTTGACGTTGATGTCGAAGGGGAGAGTGGGCGTCAGGTAGGAATCGGGATTTCGCGGGGCCATGTGGGCGATGATGATGGCGTCCCCCCCCCCCATGCCTTTGGTGGCGCTGCGGACGGCGTCGAGGTCGGAAACGTCGGCGGTGAGGGTTTCGTGTTTGGACGAGAAGGGGGTGATGTCCATGAGGCGGAGGGTGTATTCGGGGCGTTCGAAGGGGAGAATGAGGCCGCGGACGAGGTAGCCGGCGGCGCCGGTGATAAGGATGTTCATAGATAAATCACGCTGAAGCGTGAACTCCTGATGATGGTTATTTTTTCATATCGCGGTGGATTTCGAGTCCGGCGAGGCCAGGGTTATTGGTGCCGTCGAAGTTGATTTTGACGGTGCGAATGTTGGTGATTTTTCCTAGATCCATGAGGAGGACGACTTGCGGCCCCATGGATTCAACAGGGACGGCTCGGCCGTTGATTTCGATTGAGGCTTTTCCCCAAAGATCGTTTTGTGCGTGGGTGGTGCGTGGAAAGATGAGGACGTACTGGCCAGCAATGGGTTTTGGCCAGGCGGCTGCCCACCAGCCTTTGGAACCCGTGAGGCAGAACATCTCGTGGCGGCGCGATCCGCCGAGCGCGGTAACGGGGTCTTCGAGGCCACGATTAATGGACGAGGCGGAAGCATTGCCATCGCGTGCAAGATTGCCGGACGTGGGAAAAGCTTTGACGTACTTGTCCAAAAAGTCGGTGATAAGAATGCGTTGTTGTTTGACCTGCCCGGGATTGATGATTTCATCGGGTCGCAACTCCGGCTTGGCGGTTGGACCGGAACCGCTAAGGTCAGCGACTTCGGCGGTCAGGCGCTCGTCGTCGGCTGTGACGAGTTTCTGAAATTTTTCCTTGTCGTTGCGGACCTTGATCGCTTCGTCGATTTTGTCCTGACGACCGAGATCCTTGGACTTGGCGTCGTATTGGGCAAGAGCGTCGCTGGCGGCTTTTTTGCGGGTGTCATTCATCACGCTCGCCGCCTGAGTGATCGAGGCGTTGGCAGTGTCGGTTGCTTTTTTGATCTGGTCGTTGCGAAGCTTCTGGGCGGCCGCAACGGAATCGTAGAATGTGCGCTGGGCGTTTTCAGAGGCGATGGTGTAGGCTTTAGAGATGGGATCGACGACTGTGACTTGATCGGCGGCGAGGAGAGGCAGGATGGGCACGGCCAAAAGGGAAGCTGCGAACCAATGACGCGTGATAGCGGTCATGACGAAACTCCTTGGTTGGAACAAAAAGTAACGAACATCGGGCGTGATTATACCACCGCGTGTCGCAGGTGAAGACTCCCATTTCGAAATAGCTTTTGCCGACTACCTTGGGCGAAACATCAGAGCTGCAATCGTAAGATTGCAGATTCCGCGGCATCGGCGTCTCGCCGATGAACTGCAATCTTACGATTGCAGCTCTGATGAATACGGGTCGCCCAAGGGCGACCGCTAAAGTGGGGCGACTTCGACGAGTTTTTGGCCGAGTTTGGTTTGACCGCGCTGGACTTTGGTTTGGAATTTTCGGGTTTCTTCCAGGATGCGATCGAGGATTTCGGATTCGGGGACGTTTGCGACTTTTTGGCCTTGGACGTAGATGATGCCGCGGTGGGAGCCGGCGAAGATGGCGACGTCTGCGCCTTCGCATTCGCCGGGGCCGTTGACGATGCAGCCCATGACGGCGACTTTGATGGGGAGTGTGATTTCTTTTTGGAGGGCTTTGCGGACGTTTTGGATGAGGGTGAAGAGGTCGACCTGGATTCGGCCACAGGTGGGGCAGCCGATGAGTTCGGCGCCGACGCGGGGGCGGAGGTTGAGGATGTAGAGGAGTTCCAGGCCGTCCTGGACTTCGTAGATGGGATCGTTGGCATAGGAGAGTCGGATGGTATCGCCGATGCCTTGGGCGAGGAGGTGGCCGAGCGGGACGACGCTGCGGATAGTGCCGGTTTCGCGGGGACCGGCGTGGGTGACGCCAAGGTGCAACGGATGGTCGAAGCGTTTGGAGATTTCCTGGTAGGCGTCGATGGTGAGGAGGGGATCGATGGATTTGGCGGAGATGGTGATGTCGTGGAAATTTCGGTTGTAGAAGATATCGAGATATTCTTCGAGTTTGGTGATCATGATGGCGAGCAGGTGGCCGTGCTTGGAGTCGGAGAAGAGGCCGCTGAGTTCCTTGAGGCGTTTTTGCTTGTCGTTGCGTTCGATGATGGAGCCTTCGTTGACGCCAATGCGGATGGGGATGCGACGTTCTTTGCAGGCGTCGATGATTTTTTCGACATGGTTGCGGTCGTTGATATTGCCGGGGTTGAGACGGATTTTGTGCACGCCGGCTTCGATGGCCTCCATCGCACGCTGGAAATGGAAATGCACGTCGGCGACGATCGGGACTCCGCTCCCCTTTACCTGCGCGAGAATTTCCTTGAGCGCCTCGGTGTCTTTGCGTTCCGGGACGGCGACGCGGACGATGTCGGCGCCGGCTGTGTGCAGCTTGTTGATTTCGGCGACGCACGTGTCGATGTCGTGGGTGTAACAGGAGGTCATCGACTGCACGGAGACGGGGGCGTCCCCGCCGATGGGGACGTTGCCGACTTGGACTTGGCGCGTTTTACGACGTTGGATCATGAAAGCTCCTTGAGAAGTGGCTATTATAATGTCTGACGCGGGTGGAGAACACAGGGATGATTATTGCGGGCATAGATGAGGCGGGGTACGGGCCGTTGTTGGGGCCGTTGGTGGTGTCGGCGACGGCGTTTGAGCTTGGGGGAGTGCCGTTGCCGGTGGATGCGGAGGAGATTCCGGATTTGTGGCATATGCTCCGCGTCGCGGTGTCGAAGAAGGCACCGGCGAAAAAGGGGCGTGTGCTCGTCGCGGATTCCAAGGTCGTTAATCATCTCACGGATGGGACGAAGTTGCTGGAGCGCGGGGTGCTGGCGTTTTTGCGATGCTATGGGAGAGGGGGGGGGGGCACCGGCGTCGATGGGGCGGCGTGGAATGGGCTGACGGCGAATCGGTTGATGGCGATTTTTTCATGCACGAATCACGAGCTTGCGGCCCATCCGTGGTACTCGCCGGATCATTTGACGATTCCGTGGCTGGCGGAGGCGGGCGACCTGGGGATCGCGGCCAATATGCTCAGCGATGCGATGGAAAAGGCCGGGGTGAAGACGGTCTGCATGCGGACGGCGGTGGTCAGCGAAAAGGCGTTCAATCGTCTGGTCGACGGCACTCATAATAAGGCGTCCTCGCTGGTGTCGATCACGCTGTCGCATCTGTATCACTTGCATATGACGTTTGGGCATCAGGGGTTGCTGGTGGGCGTCGACAAGCAGGGGGGACGAGATCATTACACGCAGTTGCTGCTGCGGTCTTTTCCGGAAGCGGAGCTGAAGGTGATGCAGGAGTCGGAAGCGGTGAGCACGTATCTGCTGACGGAAGCGGCAGGGAGAGGGGGGTGCAGTTCGCCGGGCCGGCGGACGCTGATCTGCTTCCGCGAGAAAGGGGAATCCGCGTTCTTTCCCACCGCCCTGGCCAGCATGCTCTGCAAATACCTCCGCGAACTGTGCATGCATAACTTCAATATGTGGTGGTGCGAGCAGATCATGGGCCTCCGCCCGACCGCGGGGTATCACAGTGACGGCATCCGCTGGCTCAGCGATGTGGAGCCGCACCTGGAACGGCTGGGCATCCGACGCGAGATGCTGGTACGGAGCCGATGATTGGGTGACAAGGTGAAGGGGTGACAAGGTAACAAGGTGCACCGCGTGGTAACGCGGTGGTTGAGCACGGAACTTGTTTTCGGCGAAGCATTCACCCTGTCACCCAATTCAGCCTTGCGTTTCCACGCAAGGCTATTAGACTCCGGTGGCTAGAGTAGGAGTAATGACATGCGAATGGCGACAATAGCATTGCTGGGTGTTGTGTGGATGGCGGCTACGGGCTGCATGCATCTCAAGGGCGTCGTCGAAGAAGCTCCGGGGCGGCCCGCGGCGACGGCGGCCCTCTCGGTCGGCAGGCCCGGCGGCATTAGCGCCACCACCGAGCATCGCGTGGATGCCAAGGGACGCTTCGATTTCTGGATCTTTGCCCTGGACGAAAACAGGGTTTACCTCTTTGACCTGGAAGGCGACCCGCAGACGACGATGCGACGCGTCGATCG
The DNA here is from genome assembly GCA_009781185.1 of Phycisphaerales bacterium. Classification (GTDB taxonomy): domain Bacteria; phylum Planctomycetota; class Phycisphaerae; order WQYP01; family WQYP01; genus WQYP01. The sequence goes on from WQYP01000074.1 coordinate 5,625, forward strand.
CTCGGAATTCAGCGACCAGATGTTCCTGACGATTCCCTCGGGTCTCCACAGGGGCGACCTGATCCACGGAATACATTGACCAGAAGCCAGAAGATGAGAAGCCAGAAGTGTGACGCATGACGAAATTTGGATTTGATACAATCGCCGAGCAACGGCACTTTCTGCTGCGGCGGATTCATTCGCTGATGGGGCTGGTCTTTGGCGCTTACATCACCATGCATCTATTTGTCAATGCGACGGGGTTATGGCCAAAAGCTTATCAGCAGAATGTCGATCACATTCATTCGCTTGAGCCGATGCTGCCGCTGATCGAAATCGGGGCTATTTTTGTTCCGATGCTGCTTCACGCGATTTACGGTATCTACATCACCAAGGCCGGCGTGAAGTATAATATGATGAAGTATAATTATGGTGGCAATATCCGCTACACGATGCAACGCTGGGCGGGCGTGATCCTGGTGCTGTTCGTTGCGTATCACATTGCCACGCTGCACAAGTGGGGGCTGGCGCTCCTGGGCGTGCAGGGGTTTCCGAAGTTTGACGCGCAGAACATGGCCTATCAGTCGACGGTGCGTGCCGTCCGCTCGCCGTACCGTTCGCAACTGGCCAATATCGCGGTTATTTTTTTCTATCTGCTGGGCACGTGGTCGGCGGTGTTTCATTGGGCGAACGGGCTGTGGACGGCCGCCATCGCATGGGGCCTCACGACCACCGCCGCCTCGCAGAAGCGCTGGGGACATGTCTGCTGCGGCTTCGGCATCGTGATGCTGGTGCTCGGCACAACCGCATGGGCGGCGTTCGCCATCGTCGGCAACCCTGACCTGCCGGTATCGCAGACCACCACCAGCGGGCTCGGACAGGCGCAGATGAACGACGTGAATGGCCACAGATGAACACGGATAAACTCGGATGAATTTTAATGACGAAATTCGAATGACGAATGACGAAACAAATCCGAATGTTCGAATGACGAATGACGGAAACCACCCCGCCAAGCGGGGTCGCTACGAACGTTTTGAACATTCGTTATTCGGTCATTCGGATTTGTTTCGTCATTCGTCATTCGAATTTCGTCATTATCTATCCGTGTCCATCCGTGGCCATTCACGTTGAGAAAGTGAGTTATGAGTCAGAAGCGTGTCATTGTGGTGGGTGGGGGACTGGCGGGGTTGTCGGCCGCCATGAAACTGGCCGAAGAGGAGATTTCCGTTGATTTGTTTTCGCTGGTGCCGGTGAAACGTTCGCACAGCGTGTGCGCCCAGGGCGGCATCAATGCGTGCAATGAAGTCGCACGACAACAAGGGTACTCCGAGTGGGAGCACTTTTTTGAAACGATCAAGGGGGGCGATTTTCTGGCGAACCAGGCACCGGTGCTTGATATGGCTCGGCAGGCGCCAAAGGTGATCGATTTGCTCGACCGCATCGGTGTGCCGTTCAATCGCACGGCGGAGGGCTACCTTGCACTGCGTCTCTTCGGCGGATCGTTGTTCAAGCGGACGCATTTCGCCGGCGCGACCACGGGGCAGCAGTTGCTTTACGCGCTCGACGAACAGTGCCGTCGTTGGGAAGCTGAAAGAGAGGGGGGGGGGCGTATCACCAAATATGAGTTCTGGGATTTCCTCTGCCCGGTGCGTGACGATCACGGGCGTTGCGTCGGGATCGTGGCGCAGGACTTGCGAACGATGCAGATACGAGCCTTCCGGGGCGATGCGGTCATCATGGCCACCGGCGGCAATGGGTTGATATTTGGACAATCCACCATGTCTGTGATCTGTACCGGGTCGGCTGCGGCTCGCTGCTACGCGGAGGGCGCTCGACTGGGTAATCCGGAGTTCGTGCAGGTGCATCCCACGGCGATTCCCGGCGAAGACAAGTGCCGGCTCATGTCCGAATCCGCCCGCGGCGAAGGCGGACGCATCTGGGTGCCCAGGACAAAAGGCGATCCGCGGCCCGCCAACGACATCCCCGAAGAGGAACGCGATTACTTCCTCGAACGGCTCTACCCCACGTACAAAAACATCGTTCCTCGCGATATCGCTACACGTGAAATTTTCTACATCTGTGAGCAAGGCTACGGCGTGGGGGGAGAGGGTAACGGGCAGATGGTTTACCTTGATCTCACCGAACGCGCCACCGGCATCAAATACGAAGTCCTCAAAAAACGCCTCGGCGGCATCCTCGAAATCTACGAAAAATTTGTCGGGGTTGATCCGCTGCTGGAACCCATGAAGATTTACCCGGCTGTGCATTATTCCATGGGCGGTTTGTGGGTCGACTTCGAAAAGGACACCCGCCCTTACGAGCAGGGCGGCGGCGGCATGAAGGAAGGAGACCCGAAAAACCAGATGACCAACATCCCCGGCCTGTATGCCGTCGGAGAAGCGGATTACCAGTATCATGGGGCGAATCGTCTGGGCGCGAACTCGCTGCTTTCGTGCATTTTCGCCGGGCTGTTCATGGGACCGTGCGTGAAGAATTACATCAACAACGTGAAAGAGGGGGGGGGCTCGGCATCGGATGTGAATGCGTCTATCTACGAAGCATGTGTGAAAGATCAGCAGAAACTCATGGACAAACTGCTCTCTGCCGACGGCGATCAGAATCCCTACGTCATCCAGCGTGAGCTTGGCCAAACGATGTCCGACAACGTCACTATCCTCCGTATCAATAAGCGGATGAAGCAGACGCTCAGCCTGATCGAGGAACTCAAGCATCGCTACCAGACACGCCTGGGCATGCCTGACGGCAGTCACTGGTCGAACCAGACGTTGAGCTTTGCGCGATCGGTCTGGGATATGCTGCTGCTCTCCGAGGCGATTACCAAGGCGGCCATCGCTCGCGACGAATCCCGCGGAGCACATTTCAAGATTCCCGACGAGTACGAGACCCGTTCCGACATCCCGCTCGATGATCGTGCCATGAAACGGGACGACGCCAACTGGCTCAAGACCACTCTTGCAACTTATGTCAATGGGCAATGCGAATTGTCATATGAACTCGTCGATATTTCGCTGGCCCATCCGGAAAAACGCGACTACGGCAAGACCACCGACCATCGCACTCTTGAAACCCAATAGGAACCCGCCATGACCACCGCTGATTCAACTAAAACGCCTCCGACATCGCCCCTCCCCCCCTTCCCTATTGTTCTGCGGATCAAGCGACAGGACCGCCCGGATGCCGCACCTTATTGGCAAACGTTCTCTGTCCCCTACCGCCCGAACATGAACGTGACCTCGGTGCTTCAGCAGATCCAGAGCAATCCCGTAACCGCCAACGGCGAAAAAACTTCTCCCGTCAACTACGACGCAGCCTGCCTCGAAGAAGTCTGCGGCTCGTGCACCATGATCATCAACGGCAAAGTCCAACAAGCCTGCTCCGTCCTGATCGATCCCCTCCGCGCCAAGTGCGGCAACGCTCCCCCCCCCCCAATCATCATCGAGCCCATGTCGAAGTTCCCCGTGATACGCGATCTCATCGTCGATCGCACCCGTATGTTCGAGAACCTCAAACGTATCAAAGGCTGGCTTCCCATCGACGGCTACTACCACCGAGGTCCCGGGCCGAAGGTCGATCCTCAGACACAGGACGAACTTTACGACATGTCTCGCTGCATGACCTGCGGCTGCTGCCTGGAAGCCTGCCCGCAATTCACCAAGGCTAATACATTCGTAGGCGCCCAGATATTTTCGCAGGTGAAATACTTCAACCTTCATCCCACCGGCCAGGCCGACGCCGACGAACGCCTCGAAGCGATCATGGGCGAAGGCGGCATCACCGACTGCGGCAACGCCCAGAACTGCGTTAAAGTCTGCCCCAAGGATATCCCGCTGCTCGACTCCATCGGCTGGTCCGGCCGAGCGGCAACGATCCACTCGATCAAAAAGTTCTTCTCAAAGTAACGGAGTTCGCGTTTCAGCGTGTTCATTTGTCGAAACACGCTAAAGCGTGAACTCCGGGAGTAAGCCGATGCCCCGGGATTGTGGTTCCGGGGGTTTTGTTGGGCGCGGCTTTGGCGGTATCCTTCATGTATGGTTCGTTCCTCACGTCATGCTTCGAGTGCCCGGTGGTATTTCCGCCTGTGGACTTATGGTTTTCTGGCGATAATTGCATGGGTTGCGCTTTCGCTGGGATGGAGTTGGCTTCTTGTGACCCGAACTTTTCACCATGATGTCGAGGCACGACTGGTCTCCAGCACCCGGCAACTCGAAGAGCAAATTCACGATCACCTGCTGGTCTCCGCGACGGCGATGGCCCGCCGGCTTTTTGATGCGCCCATGAGCGATCCGCGGCGGTTCTCGTCGAGCATTCCGGAACTGACCCAGTTTGCTTATGAACTGTTGCAGGCGGTGCCGCCGGCGCTTTCGCGTTTTGATCTTGAGGCTTGGCCGGAGTTGCAGGCGATTGTGGATGGTTCCGGCCAGATTGATTCGCGTCTGGCATATGCGATGGTCTGGACGGAGGACGGGAATGTCATCGCTCATAGTAAGCGAGAGCTTTTGCACACGAGCCTCAGTTCCACGCTGTGGCCGGCGCTGGAACCACAGCAGCCGCAGCGCGTGGTGAAGCTGAATGTGCCGGCGCATTCCAAGGATCCGCGTGTTCTTGAGGCGACGGTTTCCCTGAAACTCAAGGATGCGAACGTGGCGTACGTTTCCGCGGCTTATCCTCAGGGCTGGCTGGAGTCTGAATTTTGGCGGATTCAGGGACGTACGCTTGTCTATGCTGCGATGTTTACGCTGGCGGGGCTTGTGGTGATTTTTCTTTTTACGCATTTTGTGATTGCCCGGATGGACCGCCGCCGTCGCGAAATCCGGCAGACGGCGCAGGCACGTACCAGTCTCCTTGCTGAGCGCGGGATGCTCGCTTCCGTGCTGGCGCACGAGGTGCGTTCGCCGCTCACGGCGCTTCGCTTTAATCTCCATTCCCTTCGCGGACTCGTGGCGGCTTACGCGGCTAAAGGAAGGGGAGGGAGCGGCGATACCGATCGCCAACTCGTACTGACGGATCGTTGCGAACGGGAAATCCGCAGGCTTGACGGCATGCTGAACGACTTTCTTCAACGTACCCAGGTCATTGGGCCGGTCGAAGCGGCTGCCGTGAATACGGTTGTGAATGAAGCGATCGAATTTTTGCGTTCTGCTCTTGAACGTCGGAATATTCAGATTTCGATTCACCTCGATTCTTCGTCGCCGGCTGTCCACGTGCATCCGGATGAACTGCGGCAGGTGATTTTGAATCTTGCGGCCAATGCGCATGAAGCGATGCCCAAGGGCGGGATGCTGGCGGTCTCCACGGTTGCTGAAGATGCTCCCAATGAGCATCGCGTTACCATTCTTCTGCGTGATTCCGGCGGCGGTATTCCACCTGACCTTCACGAGCGCATTTTCGAGCCGTTTTTTTCGACAAAGCCTAATGGTTCGGGTTTGGGGCTTGCGCTGGTTCGACGTGTTGTTTCCGGCGCCGGCGGTACTGTTTTCTGCGAATCGGTTGTGGGAGAGGGGACGACTTTCCGGATTGTTTTGCCGCGGGCACATGAGGGGAGTGAAGCTCAGGTCTCGCAGGCCGGACGAGGCTACGCACACGTTCGGCGCGATGAACCTGCGATTGAACTGGAGGATTCGCCGGAAATCGTGATTGATCAGCAGGACCAGAAGTTAGAAGCCAGAAGCCAGAAGCCAGAAGTTTTATGAACTCTCTGGTAAACTACTGAGATCGTCTTCGTTTCGCCGGAGTGTTCTATGCCTTCACCTGTTCATCCTTATAGCGATTATGGCGTTGCGTTGCGAACGCTTCGCTCGGCTCGTAGTTGGCTGGGCTTTCTGCTGGTGGTGTGCGTTTTGTTTCAGTTTGTCGGTTTTGCGCTGATGGCGTGGACATCACAGCCATATAAGTCGATGCATCCTGAACGTATCATCGGGCCGACGTCCATGCCGATGGAGCGTAATTTTGTGCCTGCTTCCGTCGAGAGCCGGCGTCTGAATATCCGCGATCAGTGGAACGCGACTTACACCATGTGCGTTCCTGTGACGCAGATTGCGGCGCTGATTTCCGTTTCCAGCCAGGCGATCATTATGTTCATTACGCTTCTGGTGGTGCTTGTTGCACAGGCGCCGGGGGTGACACAGTTGACGAAAAGCCTGATCTGGTCCGTGCTGCTGCTGTTCATGTTTTTGCCGTGGCAATATTTTGCGAAGGATTTTCCGATTCCTGGTGTGATTTATGGTTACACGGAACTGCTGCAACGCGTCGGCGATGTTGTGGCGCCTGATAATGGGCATTTTGCGAATCCCTATCAGCATTTGGTTCTTTATCTTCGGTTTGTGGCTTGGCCGTTGATTGGGCTGCTGGCACTGCTGATCACTTCGGAACGTTTTCGCGCGGGGATTATGCTGGCGATTGGGCATCCGCTGCAGAGTATGCTTCAGCCCCGGTCGATTACTCCGCCCCCATTTTCTCCGCCGCTGCCCATTATGGGGCCGGAGAAACGCATTCCGTAATTCGTGCAGACAGGCAGAAAATTGCGGGGATTTATGAATGATTGAGCGAGTTTTCGCCCCTGTCGGGGCGAGCGGCATGCAAGCACGCCGGCTAGAGCATTTTTCATGTGGTCGTGGCGTGATGACATGCGCAGGAAGCGAGAGCCAAAGCCCCGCATTGCCATGCGGGGCTCCAAAACGCTACGGGCGAGTGAAAAATGCTCTAAATAATCTCGTTATGTTGTGGAGGTGAGGAGTTTGTGCCAACGTTTGAGTTGGGTTTTGAGTTGGGGGAGGCCGCCGGCGCCGTGGCTTTTGTAGTTTTGAATGGCTTTGTTGGCGCCTAAAATGCGGTAGATGTTTTCGTCGATGAGTGGGGATTTTTCCTGCATGCTGGTCAGGTCGAGGTCGCCGAGGTGGGCGAAGCTTTTTTTTTCGCAATCGGCGACGAGTGAGCCAACGATGTGGTGGGCGGTGCGGAAGGGGATGCCTTTTCGGACGAGGTACTCGGCCATGACGGTGGCGTCGGCGAAGCCTTCGTCGAGGCGGTCGGCGATGCGGTCGGGGAGAAGCGTGGTGTTGAGGACGATGGCGGCGGCCATGGTGAGGCAGGCGTCGACGGTGTCGTAAGCGAAGAAGATGGAGCGTTTGTCTTCCTGCATGTCACGGTTGTAAGCGAGGGGTTGGGCCTTCATCATGGTGAGGAGAGCGAGGAGTTGTCCGTAGACGCCGCCGGTTTTGCCGCGGATGAGTTCGAGCATGTCGGGGTTTCGTTTTTGGGGCATCATGGAGGAGCCGGTGGTGAAGGCGTCGGCGATCCGCATGAAACCGAACTCGGTGGTGACGTAAAGAATCCACTGCTCGGCCCAGCGGGAAAGGTGCATGGCGATCATCGACAGGTCGAAGGCGAGTTCGCAGAGGAAGTCGCGGTCGGAGATGGAGTCGAGGGAGTTGTGTGTGATTTCGGGCATGTTGAGGAAGGCGGCGGATTTGGCGCGGTCGATGGGGAGGGTTGATCCGCCGACGGCGCCGGCACCCAGGGGACTGATGTTGACGCGTTTGCTGCAATCGGCGAGGCGGTCCTTGTCGCGCTGGAGCATTTCGCACCAGGCGAGCATTTCGTGGCCGGCGACGATCGGCTGGGCTCGCTGCAGGTGCGTGAAAGAGGGCATCGGATGATGGCCCTGCTCGGTGGCCATCTTGATGAAGGTGCGTTGCAGATCGGAGATTTTGTTGGTGAGGAGGGAGATGGCTTCGCGGCACCAGAGGCGAATGTCGAGGGCGACCTGGTCGTTGCGGGAACGGGCGGTGTGGAGCTTTCGGCCGGGTTCGCCGACGAGCTTGATCAGGGCGGCTTCGATCGCCATGTGAATGTCTTCTTGGGAGATATCGAAGTGGAATTTCTTGGTTTGGATGTCTGCGAGGATGGAGTTGAGGCCGCGTTTGATTTCGGAGAGGTCGGTGGCGGTGAGGAGGCCGACGGAGTGGAGCATGGTGGCGTGTGCGATGGAGCCGAGGATGTCGTGTTTGGCGAGGCGATGGTCGAAGGAGAGGGACTCGACGAATTGGACGGCGAGGGCGTCCTGGGCGGCACCGATGCGGGCTTGCCAGGATTTCTTGGGGGGGGTGTTGTTTTTTGAGGGCATGATGGGCTCCGGTTGTGAGATGAGATTATTTTAGCAGAGGTGGGAAGAAATGACGAAATTCGAATGACGAATGACGAATCAAATCCGAATGACGGAAGGACGAATGATCGAAACCGTTATGGCTCCAGTAGTTTTTGTCATTTGAACATTTGAATTTGATTCATCATTCGTCATTCGAGTTTCGAATTTTTATCCCCCTCGCCCCCTTACGGTCGCGGCTCTGATGGTGGGACGCGGAGGATGGTTAGTTTGGTGGGGTCGATTTCGGGGGGGGTGAGTTTTTGGAGGCCAGCGGATTCGAGAGCGGGGAGGAGGTCGGGGGTGATGAGCTCGTCGAAGCCGTAGGTGTCGCGGAGACGGGTGATGTCGGGCCAGGCGAAGATGAGGTAGCGGATGTGCTGGGATTGGAGCCAGTGGAAGGTGTGGGGGATGCCGAGGCGGAGGTGGTCGGCGAGTTGATTCTTGTCGAAGACGGTGTTGTAGGTGATGTTGCCGAGCCAGTAGAAGGGGGCGTAGGGAGGGAATCCTTCGAGGAGGATGTTGGGTGGGGGTGGAAGAGGTTCGTCTTTTTTGGCGGCGAGGGCGGCGAGATTGACGGCGTGTTCGAAGATGTTGGCGATGGGGAGGGAGATTTTTTCGGGTTTGTTTTCGTGCTGGGCGATGCCGCCGAGGAGGTTGGCTTCCGGGAGGAGCAGGAAGACGGTGCAGAGTGCATGGACGATGATGATGATGGCAAGGAGGAGGCGTAGGAGTCCGATGGGGAGCCCGCCGACGCCGGGGCCGAGGCCTTGGACGCCCAGGCCCATCAGCAGGCCGAGTGGGATTGCCATGGGGAGGAGGAAACGGGATTGTGTGTGTGTGAGAAATGTCCATGCGGCGATTTGAATGAGGATGATGGCGATGAGGAGGATGGTATTGGAGAGGCTGCCGGGGTGGCGGAGGGCGGCGAGGAATGCGAGGAGGAGGCCGATGGGGACGACGGTCCAGAGGATGCCGATGTGTGTCCACCAGGCGGTTTCGTCGGGCGGTCGTATGCCGGCCCAGCGGTGGATGGAGAGCCAGGCGGGGGACCATTGTTCGTGGAGGATGGTTTCGTGCAGGAGGAGGGAACTGCGGGTTTTGAAGTCGGTGATGGGGACTGGGTGGCCGTCGTTTTGGGCGGTGTGGCCGCGGGAGAAACGGGCGACTTGGTCGGGGGTCCAGTCGCTGCTGGGCAGGATGTTGGCGGCGAGTGGGAAGATGGGATTGCCACGGCTGTAGAGTGCGGCACGCAGGGCCCACGGGGCGTAAAGCAGCAAGGCGAAGCCAGCGACGGTGCTGAGCGTTCGGGCTCGATGCTGGCTTTTCACGAGGACAATCAGAGCGACGGGGATGGCGAAGAAAATGCCGGCGGTTAATTTGCATCCGACGGCCAGACCCAGCAGTGTGCCGAGGAGAGACCATCGCCACGAGTTGCCGGCGGCCCGCCAAAGCCCCGCATTGCCATGCGGGGCTCCGGTGCTTGATATGGAATTGGGAGAAGAATCGTTTTTGTTTGCCATCGCCAGCAGGAGTGCGAGGGTTCCGAAGAGCATCATGCCGGCTTCGTTGTAGGCGAGAGAGCCGGTGATGAGGGTCCAGGGGATTCCGAGGATCACGAGCATGGCGATGATGCGGCCGAGGATATTGATGCGGATGGGAGCGACAGCCAGCGAACCGATGGCCAGGAGCATCATAAACGCGTGGAGAAATTGAGCTGGATAAATAATCCAGAGATAGGCGGCACTGCCGGCGGTGTCAGGGGCTCCGTAGTCCAGCACGAATTTGGCAAGTTGCATGAGCAGCAGGTAGAGCATCTCGACGTTGGCGGGGAAGTAGGAGTAAACGTTGTGTGGTAGAGGAGCGGTGGAGTTGTTGGCGGCGTATTCTCGTGGGAGTTGGAGATGATATTCCAGGACGTCGTAGCCGCGGCCTTCGCTGAGCCAGAGCGTGCCGGGGGGGAAAGTGGCGGCGATCAAGAGCATGGCGATGGGCAGGGCGGTGAGGAGGAGGAGCCAGTCTTCGCGGGCGGTGCGTTCGAGAAGCCGGCTGTGATCGGAGGATTGGAGAAATGTACGCGTGGGAATAACACCGATGCCGATGGCGAGGAGCAGAAGAATGCCAGGCACCCAGCTTTGGTCGTTGCCGCCGGCCCATTTCATGTGCGGCTCGATGAGGCCGAGCGCACCGAGCAGGAGTGTTCCGAGCGAGAAGGCGCCCAGTCCGAGGGCGATGGAGACGATGGCGCGGAAGGCCTCCGGCCAGCCGCTGTTGGGTTCGCCTTCGAAGACGCCACGCCTGGCGAAGGGAGCGGTGATGGCGAGACCGAGCATACCGGCGGCGGCGATCATGGGCAGGGCGAAGAGGCCGTAGGTGCAGGCTTGGAATACTGCCGGCGCCTGGCTGCCGGCGACGGCGCAGATGATGCCAATGACCAGGAGAGGCAGCAGCGCCAGGAGCAAACGTCGGCGCGGCAGCCATCCGTGGCTCGGCCAAGCTGGCTCTCCCGAAGCTCTGCGATACGGCAATGCCTTTGCCATTGAACCTCCAGAGGGCTCTGTTGGTCCGTTAGTATACGCCCCGCGGCTCAAGAGTGCCTGCTTTTCGAGGTGCGGAAATAGCGGGGGCGTGGCATGTTTTGCAAACTACTCCATATCGCATCCAAGGCGAACGAGCGTTGATCTTCGATCAACGGCTAAACTTTTGCGGGAGAAACCACCCCGCAAAGCGGGGTCGCTACTTGGGTTTATTTTTTCTCCCCAGTTCGGGGTTTTCGTGCTAAAGTGTAGGGATGCCGCAGGTTCGGGAAAGACTCAAGACTGAGCGGGGGGGCGATGTGCCGTCGGTGCGACAGGTGTCGGTGTTCACGGAGAATCGCATCGGCGCGATGGCGGCACTGCTGTCGGTTTTTGATAGCACAAAAGTTCGGATTCTGGCGTTGACGGTCGTCCATGGCTTTGATTGCGCGATCGTGCGGTTCGTCTTGAGCGATACGGATGTGGCGACGAAGGAATTGATCGACGCGAATTATCGTTTTACGGTGTGCGATCTTGTGGCGGTGGAGGTGCCGCCGGGGGGGGAGGGGTTGCAGTTGATCGCCAAGGCGTTGCTTGCGGCGGAAATTGATGTGCATTACTGCTATGCGTTGATCAGCTCGGAGAAGATTCGGCCGTCGATCGTGGTGCATGTGGATAACCCGTCGCTGGCGGCCCAGGTGCTGACCGAGGCTCGGTTCCATCTGCTGGATGAGGCCGATTTGCGGAACTGAATCAGCGCAGGGGCGGTGACTGTGCCGTCAGCAGGAAGATATCGTAGGTCTTGGCGTTTTTTTGCAGTTGATGGACGATGTGGTATTGGCAATGGAACCGATCCAATCTGGCGACAAGGTCGGCGGGTGCAAAGCCATGATGGGGGACCTGGAATTCGCCGTGAAAGGAGCCATCCTCCTGGCATAAATCGGCGATGGCCAGCCATCCGCCCGGCGAGAGCAGAGCCGTGAATTGTTTCAGCAACATATCGATATGTTCGACGTGATGCAGGACCATCGCGGTGGTAATCAGGTCGAATTTTCCGGGCGGAACGGGGGAGGGGGAGGGCTTCGACAGATCCAATTGCAGCGGCGTTACATTTTTGATCGTGGTGGCCGCCAGCTTTTTTCTTGTTTGTTCAATCATTCCTTTCGCGGCGTCGGCGGCCACCACTTCGCGCACATGAGACGCCAGCATGATTCCCAACGTGGCGGTCCCACAGCCATATTCCATGATCCGCCACTGGGCCTGCAGCGGCACATCGCGACGAATGCCATCCGCGATAGCAAGGCCCATCGCCCGCCGTTCTGGCTTGTCGTCCCACGTAGCGGCTGCCTGGTTGAAATCTCGCACGGTCATGACGGTACCTTTCTTCTTTGCAATGCTTTCTTATAGCAGTAAAAAGTATCCAAGGCGAGCCACCGCCACCCCGCAAAGGGGGGGCGCTACATGCATTTCGTGAAGTCGGCTATAATGTGGACTTCTCAAGTGCTCCGAGGAACTATGGCTGAAGCGACAAATATTGTGTGGCATGCCGGGCAGGTGATGGTGGAAGAGCGTCAGGGGATCAGCCGGGTGAGGCCGGCGATTGTGTGGCTGACGGGGTTGTCGGGGAGTGGGAAGTCGACGTTGGCGATGGCGCTGGAGAAGCCGCTGGTTGAGCGAGGGCATCTGGCGTTTGTTCTGGATGGTGATAACGTTCGTCATGGATTGAATAAGAACCTTGGTTTTTCGGATGCGGATCGGCGGGAAAATATCCGACGCGTTGGAGAAGTTGCGAAGCTCTTCCTTTCCGCCGGCGTTATGCCTATTACCAGCTTTATTTCGCCTTTTCGTGCGGATCGTGAGAGCGTTCGGGCGCTCGTTGGGCCGCGGGAGTTCATTGAAATTTTCGTCGATGCGCCGATCGAAGTTTGCGAACAACGTGATCCCAAGGGTTTGTATAAAAAGGCACGTGCTGCTCTTGCGGCGGGGAAAGGTTTGCAATTCACGGGTATCGACTCGCCCTACGAACCGCCGCGGAAACCGGAGATTCATCTGCGGACGGATTTGATGGCGGTGGAGCAGTGCGTAAAGACGGTGCTGGCATATCTGAAAGATCGTGGGTGTCTGCTGGCGTAATCGCGACGGAATTAGCCACAGACAAACCCAGCGCGGCAGAGCCGCAACCAAATCATGAAACGACTTAAGCACGAAGACACGAAGAAACGAAGGAGACGAAGAAAAAATAAATAAAAAAACTTCGTATCCTTCGTTTCTTCGTGTCTTCGTGCTAAATTTTGTCAGGATAGAAAGAAGTTGCGCGATAGTAATACAGACAGGTTTTGAATGACGCAATTTGTGGATTTGCATACACATTCGACGGCTTCGGACGGGACGTATTCGCCGACGGAGTTGATTCGAGCGGCGAAGGCGTGTGGTTTGGCGGGCATTGCGCTGACGGATCATGATACCGGGAATGGTTTGAAGGAGGCGGTTGCGGAGGCGGAGAAAGTTGGGATGCGGTTTGTGCCTGGGATTGAGATTTCCGCGGAATTTCCACTTCCGGGAACATTGCATATCCTCGGCCATTTTGTCGATCCCGATGCGCCGGGATTGCATAGGATGTCAAAGATCTTATTGGAGAGTCGCAATGCACGGAATCCACTGATCGTGCGGCGACTCAATGAGCTGGGATGTAAGATCACGATGGAGCAGGTGCGAGGCGTTGCGACGGAGAAAGTGCCGGTGGGTGCGGCAGTGGTGGTGGGGCGACCGCATATCGCGGAGGCGTTGGTGCGGGCGGGGTGCGTGGCGTCGATCCGGCAGGCGTTTGATGTCTATCTCGGGACGACGGGGAGTGCATATTTTCCGAAGGAGCGGCTCACGCCGCGGCAGGCGATTGAATGCATTCATGAGGCGGGTGGATTGGCGACGGTGGCGCATCCGGTGCAGTTACGCTGCGAGAACGCGGCGCACCTGGCGACGATCGTCAATCATCTCGCCGAAGCGGGACTCGATGGCATCGAAGTCTGGCACAGCGATCACAACAATCGCGCGGTGACGCTCATGCTGGAACTTGCGGAGAAATATCATTTGGTTCCGACTGGCGGCTCTGATTTTCATGGGCGTCACAAGGCGGATGTTGTCCTTGGGCACGGCCGGCGGAATGTGAAAGTGGCGGTGGAGGCGTTGGATCGGTTGGAGGAACGTTGGAGGCAGCGTGGAAAATATGTCGCCAAGTCGTCAAATCGTTAAGTCGTTAAATCGTCAAGTCGTTAAGTTGTGGGTTGTAGCGGGAGTTGAGGACGGCGATACGTTTGTTCGGGACACGGTGCGGACGGATGGCGATGATTAAAAGTGAGCAGGCAATCAGGATGAGATTGGCTGCGAGTATCCAGAATGGGCCGTTGGCGAGGGCATGTTCGTGTTCGAGGTAGACGACGATGGCGGTAATCAGCAGGGTTGCCAGTGCCAGCGGAATCATGCCGCGCCAGGCGAGGGCCATGAGCTGATCGAAACGGAAGCGTGGCAGAGTCCAGCGTATCCACATGTAAAAGAATAGGAATACGATCACTTTGGCCCAGTAGACGGCGAATTTGAGCAGGGCGCCCAGCCAGTTGCCGATGGCGGGTTGGTTGTTGTGATAGAGGAGTTTGTCGAGCCAGGGGAGGTGCCATCCGCCAAGGAACATGGCGACCATGATCGCGGACCAGGTGATCATAGTGGCGTATTCGGCGAGGAAGAAGAGTGCGAATTTCATGGAGGAATATTCGGTGTGGTAGCCGCCGACGAGCTCGGATTCGCACTCGGCGAGGTCGAACGGCGTACGGTTGGCTTCGGCGAAGATGGCGGTTACGAAGATCAGGGCGGCGACGGGATGGATGAAAAGGTTCCACTTGGGGATGAAGGCGAACCACCCCTCCCAGTAGCCGACCTGGGATTCGGTCATGGTTTCGAGGTTGAGTGTACCGACGTAGAGCAGGACGGCCATGAGTGAGAGAGCGAGTGGGATTTCGTAGGAGAGCATTTGAGCGGCGGCGCGAAGTCCGCCGAGGAAGGAAAATTTTGAGCCTGAGGACCAACCGCCGAGGACGACGCCGTAAGTAGCCAGACCGGCAGAGGCAACGGCGATAAGTACGCCGACGGAAGTGTTGGAGACCATGACCGGGAAGTTTTCCGGAAAGGACCAGCGTCCGAGAACGGATGAGCCGGCCTGCAGGACGCCGCCCCAGGGAATGATTGCGAAACCGATCAGGGCGGCGGTAAGAATGACGACGGGGGCCAGCAGAAAAAGGATTTTGTCGGCGTTTTTGGGGATGAATTCTTCTTTGAGGATGAACTTCACGCCGTCGGCGATCGGCTGGAATAGTCCCTGCGGGCCGACACGGTTGGGGCCAAGACGGTCCTGGATGAATGCCGCGACTTTTCGCTCGAGCAGAATGAGATAAGCAATCACGCCGAGCATCATCGGCATGAGGATCAATGCCAGCACAATCTTGGCGATCAGTATCCCATCCATGTAACAAGGGCTCCCGTTTGAGCGACCTTCATTAGTCTAGCCGAACGCATCACGAGGACAAGTAGGCGAGGGGGCATGGCAGGGTTTACAGGGTTCGTGGCATGTTATGCCGCCTTTCGTAGCGGTCGGCCATACAAGCAGTAGTGGTGCCAGCGGTCGTCCTGGCTCAGGTATAACGCTCGCAAGGCGAGGATCGCCGATGACAACCACCTC
>WQYP01000075.1 GCA_009781185.1 Phycisphaerales bacterium
CCTGAGAATCGTGTCTGCTTTCATGCTTGGCTCCTTCCAGAAAAACAGTTAAGAAAACCAGTTCCTGAAAGTCACCATCGGCCTCCAACCGCTTTTATCTTGAGCTTTCGTAGCGTTGTAGTATTAGCCGCCCGAAGTAAAGTGTCATACACCCCTTCTTTCGATTGAACGACTTGACGACTCACCATTGTTACAATGCCTGCCACGGAGGACAACATGCCCAACGCTCGCCCCAACGTCATCGTTTTCTTCACCGACCAGCAGCGTCACGACAGCATCGGCCTGCACGGAAACCCGCTCGATCTCACCCCCAACTTCGATCGCTTCGCCACCGAAGGCACACACCTGTTTAACACCTTCACCTGCCAACCCGTCTGCGGCCCGGCACGCGCCTGTCTCCAAACCGGCCTCTACGCCACCGCCAGCGGCGCCTACCGCAACGACGTCCTCCCGGACCCTTCGCACAAAATGCTCGGACAATACTTCCATGACGCAGGCTACCACACCGGCTACATCGGCAAATGGCACCTGGCCAGCCGCGAATCGATGGGACCGGTGGCTCCCGAGCAACGCGGCGGATACGATTACTGGCTCGCCTCCAACGTTTTGGAATTCACCTCCGACGCCTACCGATGCAATGTTTTCGACGCTGGCGGCAAGCGCGTTCGCCTGCCCGGCTATCGTGTCGACGCCCTCACCGACGCCGCCATTCGCTACATCGATCGCGAACAATCGCATCCTTTTTTCCTCTTCGTTTCCTACATCGAGCCGCACTTTCAGAATCATCGCGATGATTACCCCGCCCCCGACGGCTACCGCGAGCGCTACCAGGGCCGCTGGACTCCCCCCGATCTCCAGGCTCTCGGCGGCACCAGCGCACGCGACCTCGGCGGTTACTGGGGCATGTGCCGCCGTCTCGACGAAGCCTTCGGACGACTCTGCGAATCTGTCAAAAGCCTCGGCCTCTGGGACAACACCGCCATCCTCTTCACCTCCGACCATGCCTGCCACTTCAAAACCCGCAACAGCGAGTACAAACGCTCCTGCCACGAAAGTTCCATCCGCGTACCCGGCGCTCTTGGCGGCGGCGGCCTGTTCCAGAACGGCGGTCGCCTGCCGCAACTCGTCAGCCTCATCGACTTCCCGCCCACACTCCTCGACGTCGCCGGAATCGAAATCCCCTCGACTATGCAAGGGCGTTCCCTTTTACCGCTCGTGCAGCGTCGCGCCGACACATGGCCCGATGACGTTTTCGTGCAGATCAGCGAATCGCAAGTCGCCCGTGCCATCCGCACCAGCCGCTGGAAATACAGCGTCACCGCCCCCGACAAGAACGGCTGGAAAGACATGAATTCAACGCATTACGTGGAGGAATGTCTCTACGATCTTTATGCCGATCCGTACGAGCTAACCAACCTCGTCGGCTACGAATCGCATCGTCCACTTTCCGACATCCTCCGCAACCGCCTCATCACCCGCATGCTCGCCGCCGGCGAATCCGAACCAACGATCACCCCTGCGCCGCCGATCAAAAGCGGCCAACGCCGCGTCGAAAACGTTGAGCTAAACCAATAATCGCCGAGCGAAAATGGATTTCGATTCGTATATACTCTCATGAGAGTGAACGATACACGTACATTGTCGCCGTCAGCACAGGAAGAACTTCGAAGACGCGTGGTGCATGCTATCAGCAATCAAGGCATGAAAAAGTCGCACGCGGCTGTGACCTTCCATGTCTCTCGCAGTTCCATCGACGCCTGGCTGGCCGCCGTCGAGAACTCAGGCGATGGAGCGTTGGTCTCCCGCAAACGCGGCCCCAGGCCCGAACCTCGGCTCAAGGCCAGGCAGATCAAAAGTCTCATCGCACTGATCACCGGTGGATGTCCCAAACCGGCGACGATCTGTTCAAGGCTGCAGACTCCATGCATGCTCAAGCGCTCCGTGCATTGACTCGCATGGCGGACCTGGGCGTAAGCAATGCCGACGTGAACCGCATCATCGCCGGTGGCATCATAGAAGGAACGCCGCAACAAACAATCCATGCCTTGCGAAATGAACTTGAACTCGTCAACGGCAAACGAGTCACTGTGTTTACGCAGTCTGGTGGCACAATGACCTTCGACACCGGCGACTACGCCAAGCTCGTCGCCATCACCAAAACCCGCGAAGCCACCGTCGGGGTTTGCTGGAAGCCGCCAAGAGACGGGCGTCGGGCCAAGGTCCGACCAACCTTACGAACCAGCCGCTCCGGCAGACAAGCTGGCCAGACGCCAGGCCAAATTCTTGCGAGTTCGATCCGAATTCGCGATGCTGATTGAAAACGCAGTTCAGTTCTGCGTGGTTTTGTTTTTGCCCAGTGTTTTTACCAGCTCTTTTTGTTCGCAACTTCGTATCTTATGTCCGAAATCCGCGAGCGATAGGCGTGCGATGCGCACGATTCGAACGCCCTTCGAAGTTCGCTCAAAACCCCTTGTTTTATAGCGTTTGGACCCACCACCGGGGAATCGTGCGCATTGTGATGTAGTTTGCCGTTTCGGTGTAGTTTGCCAGCCTAGTTCACATTCCTTGCCACCGCCAGTCTTGATACAGGCATCGGTTGACCTTTGAGCTTACCCTGCTTGCGCAGATTGTAGAGGCAGTGGTTGAGCTCAACGTCCGTGCCTTCAGCACCGGCAGCACGGCAAGCGGCCAAGAACCGGGAATTCAGGTCGGGATCAGCGACGACCACATCTGGCGAACGACCGTCGCGGACCTGTAAGAATGCCTGAAGAACCTGTTCGTTCATGCGACGAGCCCCAGACTGGCGAGATTACCAAGCGGCTTCCATCTTCCGATCCAAATAGATTGATTTGGTTGCGTGAGCTCAGGTTGTTCAACTGAGCGGTATCCCAGTTCCAGCTTCCGGCGGTCGGTTCCCCAGTAGTCGAACCCGGTTGCCGTGAACTGTAGTTCGAGGCGCTCTCGCAGATTAGGGGTTTCGCCCACATAGAGAGGGTGGTCGTTCCCCGCACGTAACCAATATAACCCCGCTGAAGTCGGCGCGCGTTTCAGGTGGGCAAGATCAAATGGGCTTTTGTAGTTCCGTGCGATGTTCACTGGCTCTGTGATCTGCTGCGCCTGGCGGCGGTAACTCCAAGCCTGCTTACGTAGCCGCAACGCGAACCACCGAACCATCAGTGAAGTAAGCGACTCAGGGATCATATTCATCACACATTCATCAAACTGGGCTGCTAATGCCGGATCACAGAGCACCCGATCCAAGGGAGAACCTTCGACTTGGAATTTTTGAATGGCGATCTCACATGCATATTTGTACTTTTGAAATTTAGCTTCTTCCAAGGGAAACGTCGTGACTTTGCTGCGCGGCAGTCCCTTGAAATAACCTGCCTTGCGTAAATTCATCAAACGACGGTTCCATTCGACCGGTTTACCCGGCAAGCCCAAACGCTGGCAAGTATCGACAAAACTTGCGTTAAGATATGGATCGGCAATGAGTCGATCTACAGGAAAGCCATCCCGAGCAGCGAAGAAAGCCTCGACTATACCGCGATTCACATCATCGGGCTTCGTGCGAAAAACCACTGGGGCGGGCGACGGGGGTGGTGGCGTCGTAAACTCCGGTCGCTTCTTGCCCTTGCTCGTGCTGGGGGCCGAGACTTTGGGTTCCTCGGCACCCGACAGCGGTTGGCCGACCTCGACAGTTTTGAGACGAGCCTGAATCTGGTCCGCGTAATTCTTGGAGAGTTCAAACCCAATGAAGCTGCGATCAAGTTTCTTGGCTACCGCTAACGTGGACCCGCTGCCGGCAAAGGGATCCAGAACTAAATCTTTGGGATTGGAGCAGGCTTTGATGATACGGCCGAGGAGTTGCTCGGGCATCTGACAGCCATGCCAGCCGGCACGTTCCTTAAACGTTCCGCAAACGCGAGGGAAATACCAGACATCTTCTTCAGGACCAAACCCGTTGGGCAAATCTTGCGGACGCAGCACCCACGTATCGTCCGGCAAACGCCCGGTCGAGTTCGCGCGATTGTCGGCGTAAACCAACTGCCGGGCCGACGGTACGCGGATCGCTTGGCCATTGAACGTGAATTTTTTGGGATTCTTGATGAAGTGGAAAAGATGCGTGTGGCTGCGGCTGAACTTGAACTTACAGTTGACCCCAAACGTGTAATACCAAATGACCCAGCTCCGGCAGGTCAGTTTCAAGTCCCTTTGAAAAATCAGCTTGAGTTCGGCGGCGAAGTCGTCTCCGATGGCCAGCCAAAATGTGCCGTCGGGCTTCAGAGCCTTGACGAGGGCCGCTCCCCATTGACGCGTCCACTCCAAATATTCGTCAGCAGCTCGGCGATCCTCATAAACGTCGTAGTCATAACCGATATTGAACGGCGGGTCGGCGAACGCCAAATCGACCGACCCTTCAGGAATCTCGCGCATCCCCTCGATGCAGTCCCGATTATAGAGCCGATTTACTTCCATATAAGTTCCCTTGTCTGCGATCATCCCGAGTCTACCTAAATGCTGTGCCACACAACAACGATCACACAACATCCAGTAGACCTGAGCTGTGATTGTACCACAGGAGTATAAGCACAACAGCACGACGTGAAAATGAGTCGTTACAAGTTCATGGTTGCCTGAATATTACCTTGCGGTGGTTTCGTTGAGGATGGCGATACTCGCGGAGCAGCCGAGGCGGTCGGCACCGGCTGGCGTGGCCGACATGATGAGTCATATCTTCGAACGATATTTCACCAACACCTTGAATACTGACGTAACCGACGGCCTCTGCGAAACTTTGCTCAAAACTATCATGAAGAACGCCCTGATCGTGATCGACGATCCGAAAAATTACGACGCCTGGTGCGAGGTGGGTTTTGCCGGAGCGCTTGCACATAATAACCTTGTCGGCCTCGGTCGCGAGCAGGTAGCACGATCCCGCTGGATCGCACCGCCGACTGCGGCGTCGAGCTGATGTTCCGCTGGGACGCCTGAAACGCTCGCGTCGTGTCGATGAAAGCATTGAAGGTCGCTGCCGGGATACGTAACTTATCGCCGGTTCGGACCTTTTTCATTGGATCGCCCATCGCCGCCATCTATCAGCTCCCAATTCCAAGGCCTGCGAAATTGGCCGAGTCATAAACTCGCTCGATGTAGACCGCCACAGGCTTTTTGATTAACTCCTTGGCATCTTCATCCTCGGCGTCCTGGTAACGCACCCACATATACTCCCAGCCGCGTTTGTTGATCCCGCTGATTGTGCCGACCCGCAATCCCGTCGCATTCGGACTGGCAGCAAACTTGAAGCTAATTTCCCAGTCCCCATCGAAGATGCTCTGCCCCTGGGTCCGCCGTGAACCGCTGGCTCCCAAGAACAGACACTCGCCAGCCGCACAACCTCGGAACGAAGCGCTGTTGACTTTGCCGGTCAGGTAGAAAAGCTGCCCTCTGTAAGGCCACGTCACCACCGCCGCCGGGAAATAATGCGTCTCGGAAAACTGATACACGGGAATCGTGATATCCACGCCCTCGACGGCATCGTGCGTGACGCCGATGGCTCCACCAAAATCCGGGGCATTGTTGGGATAACGTCCGACAGTTTGACGACTCTGGGTGATGTGCTGCATCCCACCACCGGTGTCGAAGGAGAAAACGGATTCGCCAGCGGGCGGCTGCTTTTGCCACAAGCCATATTTGACCCTGCCTTCCCAGAGATTTTCCCCGACCGGCTCGACCGTCGCACTCTGGCGAATCAAATTACAAAACCAGATTGGGGAAGTAGCTAAAAGGGCCGAACGGACCTCGGCATCGTCATCGCTGCCCGCGATGTTGTACGCAAGCTCGACGGACTCATTGTCACCCATCGTCGCCTGACGGCTCTCAAATTTTTCCGTAACAACCGTAGCCATGCAAACTCCGTCAGTCGAATTCCGCGTCATCGTTGCCTTGTTGAACCAATTTCTTCGTGTGTTTTGCTGTTTCTTCCGTCGCCTTCGCGATGCGATCTGTCACACCGCCGCCACCCATCCCGGCAGCTTCCATCGCATTGAATGTGCCGCGCACACCGATGGTCTTCTTCTGTGCCTGTTCAATCGCCGTCCCCAAACCTTCGAGGTAATCGGAGATCGCTGGCGGCGGTTCGAGTCGATCCGGCCCCTGTGCCTCTTTCATCTTCCGTTCCTGGCGGGCCTTGCCGATCGCGTCACGCCACTCGTCTCTCGCTTTTTCCAGTTCTTCATTGGATTGTTTGATTTTCTCCGCCTGCTCTTTGGCGAGTTTGTCCTCGGCGTCAATAGCGGCCTGACCAATCTGCGTCATGTTGTAGTTATACGCATCGTCTGCAGTTTTACGCTCCTGCTTGCGTTGGTTTTCTCGCTGTGTAAGGGCCTGTTTCTTCTGGGCCTCGATCTGGTTATTCGTATCCGCAAGTTCCCGATCCGCCATGCTCTTTGCTTCGTTCACATCGAAGCTGTCGTCGAACAGGCTCCACAATTCCAGCAGCCGTTTCGTCGTCCAGTTGATCGCGGAATTCCACGTCTTCTGAAAGCCCGCTGTAAAACTCGTCCACGTCTTTGACAGGAATGCGGTTGTTTCAACCCATGCGACTTCGAGTGAGCCTCGACAGATCTCCCACGCAGCCAGCGCTCCGTAGAATGCCCCCTGAATGATATTGACGAATGAGCCTTTGAATTGAGTCCACAAGGTTTCGAGGGCACTGATCCCTGTCTGCCAAGCGACCTTGAGCGTCAGCCACAGAATTTTCGCCGCCAGTGCGATATCCCCGGCGGCGAGCGCGTCGGCGATTCCGCCGAAGGCTTCGGTCGCAAATGACGACAATTCCGCAAATCGCTCGCCCAACCAGGATAGAGCTTTCCCGCCCATTCCCGATGCATAGATAAGGTATGTCCCCAGCGCAGCCACTGCCGCCACCACAAGGCCGATGGTCGAGAGCAGCCCCGCGATGATCCCACCAAGCATCCCGGTCATCGCGGAAACCATGCCCACCGTCGCCGCCAACGCCGCGAACACGCCACCCAACAACACAATCGTCTTACCCAGCACGAGTAGTGCAATGCCCGCCGCGACCACGCCGGCAGCGACCTTGAAAATGGTGACGATGAGTTCCTTATTTTGCTTCGCCCATGCAATCGCCTTGACCGCGATGTCGATGATGCGGTTGGCAACAACTGTGAGCAGCGGCGCTACCGCCTCCCCCAGCGTTGCGCCAACCTGCTTGAGCACCATCCAGAGCGTACTGAGCGCCTCGGCCAATTTGACGCCAATAGCGACGCTGGCTTCCGAAGACGTTAATCCGAGCCTCCGTGCCTCCTCCTGCATCGCATCAATTCCGGCAGCCCCCCGGCTCATCATGGGTAATAGGTCCATGCCGGACTTACCGAAGATCGCCATCGCCATCGCCGCGCGAACGGCGGGGCTTTGGATGGCGGTGAGCTTGTCGGCGATGAGCTTAAACTGCGCATCCGGCGACAATCCTCGCAGATCATCGACGGTCAGCCCCAACTGCGCAAGCGCCGCCGTCGCCGTCTTCGATCCAATCGCCGCCTGGTAGATCGTCCGCTGCATTTTCTTGATGCCGCCTTCGAGCGTCTGCATATTGGTGCCGGAGATCGACGCGGCGTAACCCAACTCCGAGAGCGCTTCGACCGAGATACCCGTCCGCTGGCTAAGCGTCTGAAGCTCCTTGCTCCCGGATGCAAAGACCTTGGCAAAACCGACCAACGGTGTAGCGACGGCGGTGCCGATCATAGCCATCTTCTTGCCAAGATCAGCGACAGAATTGCCGAATGCCTTGAGCTTTGCACCAGCTCTCTGCAGCCCTTTGATGAGCGACTTGTCGTTCACAAGCAACTCGATGAAAGCGCTGCCAGCTTTGATGCCTTGAGACGAAGCCACGATTTACACTCCTTGCAACTTCGCGACGCGGTTGACGATTGAAGCGATTACCGAAGGATTGTGACACAGCGAATTGTGGGTGGTTCCGGCAATCACGATAGGATCAGGACCGCCGACGATGGTGGCGGGAAAGACGGGGAACGAGTTGGCGGCCCGGAAGATGTCGCAGATTTTCGGAGCCGCATTTCCCGTCGGATAATTCAACGTCCGCGACCAGAAGGGTTCGAATGCCACTGGATCAATCAACGCGAGATAATCCACTCGGATGCCATAGAAGAAAACTCCATTGCATACGTCCAATACGCGTTGAGCGCCGAACGAGTGCCCGACCAGCACCACTTTCTCCGCTGGAAAAAGACGAATGGCTAAGTTGACATCAGCGCGGAACTGATCGAGACGTAGCGATGATGTCCAGACGCGAACACCATCAAGCTGCGATAGCGCAACGGCGATGTCGCCGGTTTGGGGGCTTCCCAGCCCCCCAAGCACCGCTACGAAAATCTCGATGTTTGTGACGTTCGTCATCGCCGCACTTACTCCGCGTCTGTCGCGTCTTGCACTTTCTGTACACCGGCCCGCACCGTCATCGCGAGAATGGATGTTGCGACGGTTTGGATGACCGTGCCGATCTCGCAGGAGCCGTCGGCGAATGTGACCAGTACGCCGAGGATCGCGATGATGCCGACGATATAGGTCTTCCAACCTTGAAGTGTCTTTCTTACAGCTTCCATATTGATACCTTTCATTAAAATCCATCCGGCGGTGTCAGCCGCCGCTTGCTTACCTGCGCCGCCGCCTAAACAAACACCAGCGTCGCCGCAATTGCGACGAGAGCCTTGAGCAACGCACCGATTGCATCGCGCTGCCACGCGACAGTCGCCGCGTTCTGAATGTTCGCGCTTTGCATTTTCTGGTTGATCGCCGCCCACTCGTCCGCGAGTTCTTGGTTGGGAAGTCTGGCGATAATGGCGGCGTAGGATTTGTAGGGATCACCCCGAGTTGCCAACTCAATCCACGCCCAAATATCGGCGGCGGTCATCGCGGCGAAGGCCGGGCCATACTGGGCGATCACCGGCGCGAGCGCGGCTGCTTGAGTTTTGCCCAACTTCGCCGTTACCCGTTCGACAATCTCCTGAACCGCCAGCGTTGTCGCTTCAGTGAGAGGTTCAACGATAGTTCTGAGGACTGTATCCGACATTGCATTTCCCTTTCGTCATTGAAAACTATCAATGTTCATCTGTGTTTATCCGTGTGCATCAGCGGCTAATTTCCGTCGTTATGGTTTCGTGACGGGGGTCGAACTCGGCGATGCTTTGCCATCTCTGGCGTCACGGAACAATTGCAGGAAGTCGGAGAGTCCGCCGAGCACCTGTCCGGCCTGTGCGCGGGTGAGGCCGCCCTGGTCTTCCGGAATCTGAATACGACGGTAGCTTTCGGCGGCGGCAGCGGCGGCGGTGTCGAGACGCTCAGAATAGGTGGCACTCAGTTGCACCCCATTACATGCAACCATGCCTGCCGTGAGGATCGCCGCGATGAGGATTTTGAATTTCGTTTTCATGTGACCTCCATTAGTTAGACAAAAAACTTCAACATTGTGATGTCGCCCTTGAGCGGGGCGGGTGGTTTCGATTCAGTGTGTTTTCGCCGTGTGGGGAATGCCGGATGAAAGTCCGCGGGCTTGAATGCCCGACCTTTCTTGGGGTCGCGGTTGACGTTGGCCAACATCGTTAATAGCGCCGCGGTGTGATTCCAGTTGTCTTCCTGACGCGATTGCGTCATGTCGATCAGTTCGCGGAGCGTGAATCGACCGGGGTTGATGCCGAGGATTCCGGCACACTGCCAGATAAGCTCCCATGCAGTGTCGGCCCCCCGCCCCCGCTTTCGAGTTCTGCCAGCGCCGCTTGCATCTGCCGTTCGAGTTCCGGACTTTCCAGCCGCGTTTCCACTGTCTGCAGCGCCGCCGTCTCGAATTTCCGAAGTTTCGCCAGCGCCTTGCTCAGCACCCGCCGCCGGCCCTGAGGGAAAAAATCGACCAGATCCTCCAGCAGCGCCGTCGTCGCGCCGTCAATGGCGTCGCCCGCCATCGCCCGCCCGAAATCCACGTCGCTGACATTCTTGGTGTCCGCTTCTGGTTTGCACACCGCGTAAATCACATCGCACAGCAGCACTGGGTCGCCGATCAGATTGTTCAGCAGTTTCCCTTCGATGATTTCGAGCAGGTTCACTTCCGTTAAACTGCGAACACGCTTGACGGTGTCCACGTTGATGGAAACCGTCCAGGTTCTCCCGGCGTTATCGACAAAGGTTTTCATTGCACTCTCCGTTCAAAGTACAGTTTGAGCTTCAGGTTTTCTAAAGCAGAGGAGGGAGGCGATTACGCACTGCCGACCGTCTTCCAGATTGGCGGATTGGTCGAATACGTGGGCTTGGCGGTGACCTTCACGCCCAGCGCCTCTTCGAGCGGCTCGTCACGCGAGAAGTCGGTAATCATGCAATCCGCCCACAAGCCCTGGCTACCATTGGAATCCGGTCCGGTGATCGGGCCGTCCATCGCGGCGATACCAATGATCGAGTTATTGAAGTATGCATTCTTGACCGCAACAAATCCGGTATCGCTTGTATCCCAGATCATCTCGAACTCGATGGTGCCTTCTTTCAAAGTTCCCGCCGTTGCTCTCCATCCCTTATTCGCACGGGTGGTTACGTCTGCCTCGCCTTTAGTCAGCGAGAGCGTGACATTTTTAACGTTGGTCAACTCGATCCAGGTGGGCGTACCACCAATGCCGGCGACGCAGTAATACAACTTAGCATCAAGGCCGAACTTAATTCCCATGATTTATGATCCTTTCACACTGTTGGCCCATATTTTGGGGAGCCTGGGTTTAACGTTTTCCAGTGCGGGCTTCATGAACGGTCTACGGTCATAACGCTGCTTCTTATAGCGCCCGCCGAACTCGTGAGCCTTCCCGCTGGTGCCGGCGACTTCGACATCCGGGCCGATCACCGCACCCGGCGGCGATTTACTCACCGCATATTTGATGGCACTCCGCAAGCGGCCTTTGCGGGTATTTGGCGGTGCCCCTGCCCGTGACTTCTTCGGCGATTTCCTGATCGAGTGCCTCGCCACCAGTCGGATCACCGCAGCCGCGTGGCCGAGGCTGGTGATATTGCCACGCTTCGCAGCCGCCATCACTTTCTTTGCATCGAACTTTATCTTTGCCTTGGCGTTAATCACGGATGCTCCATATTTATTCGAAACTGACGGTGGCTGCCGACACGTCATCCGTGATGGTGTCAGGCTGCAATAAGTTGAGCGTTGCCTTGGTCAGCCTGATCAACTGTTTAAGCTGCTCTGGCGTCAGTCCCAACTTGGTATTGGCGGCAAAGGCCGCACAGACGGCATCCATATCGAACGAACCGTCAGCCTTGCGGAACTGCGGGTTCTGGTAGACCAATCTGAAGATCATTTCGTAGGCTCGCTTGAGCATTTGAGCAGCGTTTTTGACCTGCACGTCAATTTGAGCGGCGACCGATTGTTCCTTGGTGATGTTCACGTCGTCAAAAATCTTGGACATTGTTGCTCCTTATATTGTTTGAATGGTTCTCCACGAAGTTCCATCGAAAAACTTCAGCGTGTTCGAAGACGAATCGAAATAGACCGTTCCAGCGGGTGCGGATGGACTTGCCGAGGACAAGGGTGGGAATGTGATGCCGATGTCCTTGTCCGCGAGATTGCTGCCGTTCAATCCGATGAATCCCGCGAAATTCGCACTGTATAATTCAGCGTGATTGTTTTGGATCGACCATCCTCCACTCGAAATGATGTCGTAGTTGGAGGTATAGATTGGGCCGTTCAGGTAGACAGCCCAGTCGGCCCCGTTCGCGTAGATGTACCCAGTCAATCCAGAGCCGTCACCGTAAAAACAGTATGCATAGACGTTATACGCATAAAGATTCCCGGAATAATCCGTCGAAGCCGGACCGTTAAGCATGTATGCCTGGTTAGCGTAATACGAGTCGTTTGCATATTGAGCGTTATAAGCGTTATCCGCGTTGTAAGCCTGATAGGCATTATTCGCGTAATCCGCATACGACGCGTTCACGTTGTACAGCCCGCTGCCGTCCCCGTAAAAGCTGCCGCCGTAGAAGTAAGGTGCATAAATGTCACCGCCCCAGCCGATTCCGCCGTAAAAGGTGGATTGCCATTGGCAGATGATCTCGTTGGCGTATACGCTGCCGGAGAAGGTTGCTCCACGAGCAGATACGTTGCCATAGCTATCAACACCGAAATTCGCACCGCTGCTGAAAAAGCCTTGTGGTCCCAGGAAACTCGTCCCGTATCCTTGCGAGGCATCAAAACAGTTTGCATAAACTGTGCCTTGACTGTCTACAGAAAACAGATTGCCGGCACCGCTCATCGATCCGATGTTTGTGATCGCTTTTCCGCCGGCATTGAGATTCGCCGCAAGCGGATTCGAGACCTTCGCGTCAAGCATTGACTGCAAACTGTTGACGTCTCCAATGACAAGCGTCACGTCACCGATCTTGCCGGCAACGCTCGTCACTGCTCCGCCCCCGCCTGATCCTGAACCACCAAAACCATACGGCATGATTCTGTTCCTCCGAACATTGTCACCACATCACAGGGAAAATGGGGGGGCTAATGAAGTTTGACAAGAGAGACGATTTTGTCGTCGCCTTGTACCTGCTCCCATTGCGAAATTGTTGAGGGCGGTTTCCTACCGGTGGGGTCTGGCGATACCCATTGTTGCATACCATTCTGTGTTGTCACGGAAAGTAGCCAATACGGAGTATCGGAAGGATACATCGAATTGGCAGGATCACTCACCCACGCCAAGCCGCCGCCAGCAATGCTGGCAGGTGCCACCGCTCCGACAAGGTAAACCTTGCTGTCGCCGACGGCGGCAACGAGTGTGATGATCCCACCACCGACAACCTGCACGATCATCATGTACGCCATCGGAGATGGCCACGAGGACTCGACGCCGGCGACGGTGATGCCACCGAGAAGCTGATTCGGTAACGGAGGGGGAGACGAGGGTGGAGACGAACCGCCAGTTTTACTGAATCGATACGGCATGATTACGTTCCTCCGACCACTGTCACCACATCACCGGGCGTACCTTTAACGTAGATTTCCGAGAGGTCCACGCGGGTCAGCGCATGCCATTCTGCAACACTTGATAACCACGGCACATCCTGGCCATCGGTGCCGCGAAAAAAGACCGGTCCGGCATTGTTCGGCGACGTGTTGATGTCCACACTGGCCACCAGAGGCTTCTCCGACAACGGACGGTACTCCCCGGTAAGTTCCACACACAACATGACAACGTTATTCATGATTACCTCACCACACGATAAGTTAATGTCAGAACACTGGTGAAAACCTGTTTGGTTTGCAGGTGATCCGGCGAATAGACCGGCTCGTTTGCGGTCTTCACCCAAATTGCCGATCCGTCGTTGGGAAGCGTTAGTCGTCGCAAACGTAACTCGTCGGCAATCTGCTGGACCTTCGCCATCAACGCATCGAGTGCCGCTGCATCATTGGGATCGACTTTCTGCTGGACGCCGACATCGACGGATACGTCGTGCTGATTGGCGTTCCGATTCAGGCTGGTGATCTCAATGCCTCGCGGCACCACCGACACACGAAGCGTCTTGAGTTCCACAAGTTCAAACTCAGGACGATACGCTCGTATCGCATCGAGCTTGAGCGGTTCAGCTTTGAGCATCGCGACCACAGCGTCAGCAACATCGACAACGAGCGACATACTTACTGTCTCCCAATAAACTGAACCAATTGCATGACTGCCGAAGCTCCGGCGCTCACGAACGCGCCGACGACGATCCACGCCAGGCGTCGACGAGAAGCTGCAGCCGTTTCCAGAAGTTCCAGCCGCAGGTTGATCCCCGGTTTGCCGTTCCCACGGACGGCTTCATCGAGCCGGTCGAGTTTGGCGTTGATGTCGTGAAAATGTTGACGACAAACTCGTTCATATTGATGTTGTTCTGTCATGTGGCCTCCATGTCGACTTGTTTTGTATGAATTCGCAACGTCTGCCGGTATCCATCGCTCCATCGCCAGCAAGGTTCATCACCGGGACCAACCACTTCGTACACATAGACCTGCTCCACTCCAGAGCCGCTGGTCTCCCGGATGCGATCTCCACGCTTTGGCAGAATCGGCGTTTCACCGATCATCAAATCCGACGCTCGGATCAGGTAATCCCTCGCTTCGATCCGCAGCAACGCACCGCCGCCGTCGTCGATGTTGAAAACTGTGGTGCCGAGCGTGGCGGGTACTTCCACCGAGTCGTCGCCCCGCTGGTAGACCACGGACTGAGTCATGAACTTCGTCCGTTGGTCTTCCAGCCAGGCCATACCCTTCTGCAGAAGGTCAACCACGGCACTTCTCCTACTGCGTCAGGCGTACACAAACCGTGGCGTCGGTATCCGTCGCCGCCTTGATGGTCTTACCAACAAGTTTGTTACCGGAGGCGGTGGTCGTGGCCTGTTGTGCAGTCGCGTTCCAGTACACGTTGACGCCAACGCCGATCGCACTGCCAGCAGCCGTAGCCTTGGGGAATTCAAAGACACCTTCGACTGCAAGACTGCCGAGCGTATTGGCTGGAATGGGGCGTTTGGTCACGCCGATCAGTTCGCCTTGCACAATCACTGCGCCGGCGGGAACGTCAGTGCTGGGGGTGTAATCAACGTTGTCACCGTTCTGAACAAAAATCACAGACATGAGAACTCCATATATAAGGTTGCAGGATGTAGACAGACGAAAAGAGACGGGGAGGGCCATAGACCGCAGCGCCTACTGCCTGCGGTCTACAGCTTCACCTCTTTCCGTTACGCTTCTCCCTTGCTTCTGATGCCGGCCCGCGGGTCTTGCAAGTTGACGCCGAAGTCGTGGAACCCCCTCATCTTCACGCCGAGATAATTGAAATCGGCTTCGGCTGTTTCGATGGTTGGCGACTCTTGGCCATTAAGAAATGCCACTTCGATCAGCGGCAGATCATTAGGATCGGCCAACAGATACCACGCCTTGCTGCTCGCATTGCCTTTGTATAGCGCGTTGGACAGATAACGTGAGACTTCCACGCGGTACTTGCCCTGGTGCGGGTTGGCGATGGGATACTTGGCATTGGGGGTGGTGTCGCGGAGTTCCATGCTCTTATAGAGTTGGGTGCCGATGGCCGAAAGGGCGGTGGGCGCGAGTATGATCGAGGGCATCAAGCCGATGGGTTTGCCATCACTGTCCGTCTGTTCCATGAAGGCCACTTCCGCTTTGGTGAGACCATCGATATTCAAAATCGTATCCGGACCGGTCAGCAGATTTTTGTTGGCGGCGGAGAAGAACGTCGCGTTGTTCAAGAATACAGTCCAGAACACGTCGTTGATCTTGAGGCCGCTGCCGCGACCGGACTTGCGAGGAATGGTGGTGATTGCACCGAGGTCGTCATTGATGATGTCGCGTCGGTCGATGGTGAGCATGAGGCCGTAGGTGTCCGCCTTGTTGGTGTAGGTCTCGTTGCCGAGGGTTCCGTGCTTGATCTCGCCGCCGGGAGCGACCAACTCGTACTGATCCTTGCCGATGAGGCGATATGAAGTGACCGTCTTAAAATCGTTGACGTTTCGAATCGCACAGATATTTCGCCACACGCGTTCGACGGAGAAAAATCCTTCGAGCAGGAATTTATTGGCGACGTTGCTCAAGATGCCGCCGATGTCGATGGTGCTCCAGCCAGCCTGTACCTGGTCACGAAACGCAAAGGCCATTCGCATAATGGTGTGCGAATCGGAACGGAAATGATGGCCTGTATAGCCATTAGCCATTGCCGCTTCCAGAAGTAAAGTCTGCAATCCGATCCCATGTCGGAACCGCTTCTGGGCCGCCTCCAGCGTCTGCTCGTTGTAATGATCTTCCGGTTTGACGATCCCCGCCGACAGCAGACACGCCGCCGCGAGCACATCGTGCGTCACCGGCCCAGGGGCGGAGACAGAATACCCATGCGGCGCTTCCCCCCCTCCTTGGATTGCACCGGGCTGCGGAGCGGGCGGTCGACTGGCTCGCAGAACTTCCAGTTCGGTTTTCGTGGCGTCCCATCCCTCACGAATCGCCTGAGCTTCGATGTCAGCGAAATATCGTCCGCCCGGAGCGGAGGGCGCACAGAGTTTACGAATGGCAGCGATACGATTGGTTTCCGCGAGTGCCTCCGCACGAATGTCCGCCGTCGTTGGCGCTGGTGCCGCCTGGATCGTCGGGGCCAGCGTGACAGCGGTTGGAGCCGGAGCGAGATCGGTCATTTGCGCGTTGTGCATGTCATTGGTCTCCTGTTGTGGACGGATGGCAGCCACTCGCGCGGAGGTATTGCCGTCTGCGCCCAAGTCTACAAAACTGATCTCGCCGAGCGTCGCTTTACGAACGACGTTCACCGGGCCGTCGAACGACCGCCCATTCACACTGACTTTTTGGTTTTCTTTGATGAACTCGAATTCCTCGACGCTCGCGCCAATGGACGCCTGCCACGGGAATCCGTTTTTACCCGACGTGACGATTTCCCTCGCCGCCACCGTGTCGCGAGATACCACTCCCGTCGCAATCAACTGTCCGTTTTCCACACGGATCGTATCGGTGTGACCCACACCAGCGGCTGCGTCATGGCCGAAACGGATAGGCCGGTTCTGATTGGGGATCGTTAAACCCGCCAGATCCACGATCACCGGCTGTCGCCAGCCAGCCAGACGCATCTGCCCACCGGTATAAGCGACCATGCGAAACTTCGGCAACGCCGTCGCGCTACCAGCTTCTACGCCAGGGGCGGCAGCCTCAATCTGAAAACTCGCCGTCAGCGCCAACGGTCCAGCTTCAAGCTGCGTGTTTTGAGGAATTTTGTTCATTGTTACTCTCCGAATAAGGTTTCGTAGAAGATGGCGCAACTTGCGCCATGGTCAACCCGAGTTTGTTCATCAATGCCACTTCCTTCGCCCGTTGGCGAAGCTCGTCTTCCCAGTCGCGCCCCTGACGTGCATATTCGTAAGCAAGCGTTGTCGTGTTGTTCTGCAACCGTGTGGCCTGAGCATTGGCCTCTTTGTTTGGATCGACGTGTTCCTGCCCATCCCAAAACCACTGGTGATCGAGTTCGCTAAAAGGTGCGTTCTTCACACACGACGGCAGGAGGCCCGGAATGAGAATCGCTTCTTCGAGCCAAGCCCGCAGAATGTGGTTGAGCACCACGCGCCCGATCTGCTCTTGGTCAACGCGAATGGATTTGTAATAGGTCTGGTGGTCCAGCCGCCCCGATGCGTAGTTGTAGCCCGACGAATTCCCCGCCGCGATGTTGAACGGCATGTTCAGACAACGTGCAATCTCGTTGAGGATTTGCTGTTTGAACTCCCCGTAGGTCGTGGCTGGCTGCTCGGCGGCGACCTGCCCGAGTTTCCATCCACCAGGCAGGACCGTTGCCATACGGCGTTCGAGTTCGACAATATCCATCGGCTCAATCGAATCGGCCTCGCCGTTGGCGGGGGCGTCGGTGTACAGAACGGCTGCGAAATCAGCGGCAGTTTCAGCAGCGGCGATCACCGCCAGCGTGTACCTGCGGAGTTGCGCGAAGAGCGGCAACGCCGGCGTGATCTCCGGAATGCCCCGGCTCTGTCCCGGCCTATCCGCACGGTAATAATGAATCACCGAAGCCGCCGGGACCGGGTCGGACTTGAGGTCGTTCAATGCTCCACGCTCACCAGGATGATTCTTGAGGACGTGGTACAGAACCGGGTTGCCGTAAGAATCGAAGACGATGCCGTCGGTGATGTTGTTAAGCTGCACCTTGGAACCAACAGCCGCTTGTGATGGTGTGGCGACCTGATCGGCCTCAATCAATCGCAAATCGAGTTTCACCGGCGAATCCACCTGCGGATTGGCAATCAGCAGAATAAAACATTCGCCGGACTCGGCGCGAGCCATCCGCATAGTGCGGAGCTTGTCCGCCAGATTGATAGCATCCGCCCACTGCTCGAAGATATCCTCGACAAGGGCGTTGGCGGCGTCATCCTCGGTAAGCAACTGCAAACGCGGCCCGGTTCCGATGGTGTCGTTGGCGAGCGTCAGCACGATCCCACGAGCGTAGGAATTATTGGCGACCTCGTAACGCGCTCTGTTCCGCAGCACACGACGGACATTAGGAATATTGGCCGCATTTGCCGAAAGCCCATCCGCCGCCGCCCAGTGCCGACGATTCTCATCCGTCGTGGTCGCCGCGTCGTAGCGCCCACGCACCACCGGAATAACCCGTGTGGTGCGCGGGCTGGAGGCGACCGCGCGAGCGGAGGGAGAAGAGAGAATATTTTTCAAAAATCCGAGCATACGTAGGTCAATCTGCTCCAGGGGGTACGAGTTTCTTGAAAATCACGCCAAGGCCTTTCTTCGTGGCTTCTTTACTGGCGAGGTATTTGTCAGCGGCGATCTGGTCCCGTAACGAGTGCTGCTCAACCTCCGCTGCATCCCCCTTGGCGCGTTTGGGATTTTTTGCGTTTTCTTTCAAGATGTCTTCGAGGTCATCGCTCACGGTTTCGTTCCGAAAAAAAAGTGTCCTGTCACTAGTTACCTATGCCGTGCGCAAGCCCGCGCTCCAAAAATTCTTCAGAAAATGATTGGATGGACGAAGATTGTTCTACAGATAGAACATGCACGGAGTGGCGGACGACCTACACCTGGGTTCCGGCGAATTGCTCGTATGTTGTGACGCGTCGCCCACAATGACGACATTCCCGCCGACGCAGGAGTCGTCCTCCCCAAGCACGACGGGTATAAAGCACATGAAAGTGTCCACACCCACAAGTACGACAGACCAGCCCTCTGGAAAGTTCCTCACCAGCGGGTTGTTTGGTCATATTGTTCATTATCGCCTCCCTTGTAATTCTGAGAGTCGTAGTCGTGGCTTACGCAATTCGCGCCGAGTATCTGTGCCAAAGAGCACCGCGCCTTGCATGGACGCAGCGACGGCGTTGCCGACGAGACAGTCCAGCCAATGGTTGTCGGTGCCGGGTGTGCGGAGTTTCCATTCTTCGAGTTCGCGACCACGGCCCTGCGTCTTGACGCGATATTCGGCAGTCAAATGCTCGGCGAGCAAACGGTGGTCGTACCCGCCTCCCCCTGCAAACAAAGACAAGCATCCCGGATCGCCCATCGGAACCGCCAGACGCGCCTGGATGAAACTTTTCCAGTAATTCGTGTCGATCAGGGCATAGCGCACAGCACGTTTGCCGGTGATAGCCGGAATGCGCCAATGCAGTCCACACCTGTCGCCGCGTTTGGGTTTGTAATCGGAGAATGGCGTACTGGCCGCGCCGACGTACTTACCGTGGCTGGGCATGACGATGGCGCTGTGCGGACTCTGCCGGCAGAATTGATAGACCACGTCCGTCGAATTACCCCAGTTCGCGTCGATCATCGCTGCCGATGAGTGCGATGAATTCCCGGTGCCCGTACAAAAGTGCCCACAAGCAGGCCGTCTCGCACAACGTGGTCTTGCCTGATCCACGCGGCATGGCCATCGCAAACAACCCGCCGTCAATGACCGCCGTCTCAATCTTCCCGATCACTTTCAGATGGTCCTGGCTCCAGACAAGATGAAACGTCTGCTGAAAATATTGCTCGCAGAACAAACGGAACGATTGGCGGCAGGCATCCTTACGCTCAAGATTACGCGGTTCATGAATCCATCCCTCGGCAGCGATGTCGCGTGACGATTCACTCTGCGCCCGACTACGCGTGTTGGTCGCTTCCTTGTGTGCTTCGTAATTCGTCTCGGTCCAGCCGGGTTCAAATGCCTCCCGCCGCGCGTGAAATAACCAGGCGGCATAGCGCATCAGGTCAATGCGTCGCCCATCGCCGATCTTGTACGCAACGCGATTCAGATGCCGGTAGACCACATGCGGCTGAACCACCTCGCCCAAAGGCGTGGAGTTCAAGAGCCGCACGGCATCCGCCACGCGAAGTTGCCTGGAATCCATTTTCACCGCGTCTGCACCTCACGAATCAGCCACGCCGTGTAGTTCACCAGGTTGATCCGCCCGTCACGCCCAACCGGCGCACCGGCATCAACGTCCGCCTGCACCTGCTCCGGCGTCACCCGCTTCTGACCAGCGGCTGACAACATCCTCGCCGCCTCTTCCACGCTCAAAGACAGCGGATTGACCTTCGCGGATGTGGGTGAATCACTCACTGCGGTGAATCTCCATCGCTAGTAAACAATCCTTGACTAACAATTTTCACTAGGTAAGATTTCTTTCCTAGCGATTTTCGCTAGGAAAGGATGGTTGATCAGTGACACGCATCACCGGAACGTATCGTTTGACGCGAACAGGCGACGAAGAAGTGCGAGCATTCGTGCCTCATCCCTTGCCTCCCGCCGATCCGCCGCTGACCATTGATCAGAAACTTCAGCGTCGTTTGGATTGCGCCATGGCCGGACTCTCGCGTCTGGCTGTCGCTGCCGACCTGGTGCCAAACGCGCAGTGGTTCCTCTACTCCTTCGTTCGCAAGGAAGCTCTGATCACCTCGCAGATCGAGGGCACCCAGGCCACGTTGCAGGA
>WQYP01000076.1 GCA_009781185.1 Phycisphaerales bacterium
CAGGGCGATTGCATTTGACCATCAGAGCCGCGACCGTTAGGGAGCGACCGTGCGATCCTCTAGAAATAACGCAAGTTGCTCCCTTACGGTCGCGGCTCTGATGGTCAAACCCTTGGCAAAGCCAGGGGCTGACATGCTTCATTTCTTCGGCCATGTCTGGCCATCGGGCAGAGACCAGAACATATTGCCGAGCAGGGCGCGGGGCAGACCTTCATCGTCGCCGATCTTATATGTTTTGCCGGCGTCGATCTCTTTGCCGTGTGCGGTGAGGAACTCTCGCCATGCGTTTTGCAGATCGAGACGTTCCTGTCGTGTCAGGCTTCCGATTCCGCTGGGTGGCTCGTCCATAACCAGGCCAAGCAGCGCCCAATGCACGTTGCTGGGCGCTTTTTCATCGGCCATTTTTTCATCGGACAATCGCTCCACCAGCACTTCCGCCAGTGCGAGCTTTGCGCCAAGTTGCCGAGCCGCGTCACAGGCGGAGCGGAACAGCCAAACGTTCTTTTCTGTTTTGATGATCGCCAGCATTTCCGGCAGCAGCGTCTTGTCGCCTGATAGTCTTGTTGCCACTGATGAGCAAACATGCGAAGCAGAACGCCATTTGCATAAGCAAGTGGATTCTCATGGCGAATCTCCCTCGAAAGTCAACAATCTATCAGATCTGCAATCGTAAGATTGCGCAGGAGAGAACAACGGCGCAATCTTACGATTGCGGCCCTGTTATTGTTACGTTCCCGATCGCGGGTCAATCCATGCGGATCGGCCGGCGTTCCTTGGCGGAACGACGCAGAGCATTGCACACTTCGAGGCTGTAGAGCGCTTCGCTCACCGGCACCTTGGTTGGATGTTTTTCCTTGAGGCAGCGGATGAAATGCGCCAAGCCGCTCTCGATGGCCATATCGACATCCGGGTCGATGATTTGCGGGATGGCCCATTCCATGCCGGGACGGAACGGCTCGCTTTCCGAGAAGAATTTGAGGAGTTTCTTTTCCGGATAGGAGGTGATTTCACCGACGGAGGCTTTGCGGCCGATGATGCCGGAGTCGTGGTGGCAGTAGGTGCCGACCTGGTCCTGCAGGGTGCCGATGGCGCCGTTTTTGAACTTGATGGTGGCGAAGACGAGTTCTTCGCTGTCGAGTTCGACGGGAGCCGTCGAGCGCGTGAGAGCGTAGACTTCTTCGACAGGCCCGGCACACCAGATGCACCAATCGACAATATGACACATGTGGTGAATGATCCATCCGCCGGATTCTTTGGGATTGGTGATGGCGGCGTGGCGGTCGCCGGAGCCGTAGAAGCCGTAGCCGCGGTGGGTGGAGGACCAGATCGCCAGCAGTTCGCCGAGCTGGCCGGAGTCGACCATCTGTTTCATTTTCTGGAAGGCCGGGACGTAGCGCATGGAATAGTTGACGCCGGTGATGATGCCGGCGGCTTGGGCCGTGGCGACGATCTCGCGGGCCTGCTCGATGTTGGGAGCGATGGGCTTTTCGATCAGGTAAGGAATCTTCGCCTTGGCGCAATGAATGGCGGCTTCGGGATGAGCGTGGGAAGTGGAGACGATGAGCATAAAATCGAGGCCGTGAGCGATCAGGTCGTCGACGTTCTCGTAGGCGGCGATGCCGTATTCTTTCTTGGCGAGGTCACGCTTTTCCTTGCCGCGATTACAGCAGGCGACGATCTTGACGTCGTCGCCGAAGAATTTTTTGAAATTGATCTGTTTGGTGAATTCCTGGCCAACGCCGCCGAATCCTTGTACGCCGCCTTTGAGCATGTGTTTCCGCCTTTCGAGAGAACAAAACAATGAGTTGAACGATGCGACAGATTACTGCGCGGCGTGAGAATAATCTACCGGATGACGGTTAAATGCGTTTGCCCTGGGCATGAACGTGCCAAATGCCACGTGCATTACATATGTGTTGATACCAATGTTAAGCTGGGGGGGGGAGGATAGGTAATTTGGCTGGGGAAGCTCGAAAAGGCTTCACACGATTCATCGCGACGGGAGAAGACAAACGAAAAAATACCCCAACTCCGCGTCATTGCTGGGCCTATGTCACCTTGACAAGAAAACATCTTCGCGTCATCGCCACACGGCGGCGAGCTGTACGTTAGATATGCCACAAATTTTGGAAAAAGCAAATGTTTTTTATTTTTTATTTCCGCCCCCCGCCCCAACCATCAGAGCCGCAATCGTCAGATTGCGGTTGTGACGGCGCAATCTTACGATTGCGGCTCTGATGATTGGAGGACAAATGTCGGATGGCTTGGTTTCACCGGCAACACCGCGGGCTCGTTTCATGGCGGCGCTCGATCGCCGTCCACTCACCGGCCTGGTCCCACACTTCGAACTGGTCTTCTTCCTGACGATGGAAACGCTCGGCAAGGTCCATCCGCTCCACCGCAATTACAGCCAATGGCTCCAGATGCGTCCCGACGAACGCGATCGCCACCGCCGCGATATGGCCGATATCCACATCCAGACCGCTCAGCGATTCGATCACAGCGCCATCTTCCTGCATCCCAATCCCGGGACGGTCGAAGAAACCTGCCGCCTGATCGACCTGATCCGCGAGAAGACCGGTGACCGCTACTTCCTCATGCGTCACGGTGATGCGACCTTCTCGATTCCCAGCGGCGCGGAGATGAATGATTTTGCTTTTCGCCTCGCTGACGAGCCGGAGAAACTCCACGCCGAAGCCGCCCGGCGTGTGAACGTCACCCTGCAGCGTGCCGAAAAATACTGCAACCACGCCGGACTCGACGGCTTCGCCCTCTGCTCCGATTACTGCTTCAACTCCGGCCCATTCCTCAGCCCATTGCAATTCTCCGAATTCATCACGCCCTACCTCGCCAAACTCATCCAAGGCTACCGCGACCTGGGCTTCTACGTCATCAAACACACCGACGGCAACATCATGCCCATCCTCGACCAACTCGTCCAAACCAACCCCCACGCCCTGCACTCCCTCGACCCCCAAGGCGGCATCGACATCGCCGCAATCAAACGCCACTACGGCCACAAGACATGTCTCTGCGGCAATGTTAACTGCGCCGCCCTCGACACCGGCTCCGACGCCGCCGTGATCGCCTCCACCCGCTACGCCCTGAAACACGGCATGCCGGGCGGCGGCTACATCTTCTGTACCAGCAACTGCATCTACACCGGCATGCCGCTGGAACGCTACGAACTGATGCTCAAAATCTGGCGAAACGAAGGAGTTTACCATGACCAAACGTGAAATCGTTCGCATGGTCCTCACCGGCCAACGCCCGCCGTACGTGCCGTGGAATTTTAAGTTCACGCTCGAAGCGCGTGAAAAATTGGCGCAACATTACGTCGGACGCGATCTGGAAGACGCCTTGCAAAACCACATCGTCACCCTCGGCGACGACTACGGCTTCTTCGAACCCGTCGACCAACACCGTGTCCGCGACGTCTTCGGCGTCATCTGGGACCGCTCCTGTGACAAAGACATCGGCACCGTCGAAGGCCTCCTGCTGCCCGAACCCACGCTCAAAAACTACCAATTCCCCGATCCATTCGACCCGCGTTATTTCGCCAACATCGAGCCGCTGACCACGCGCTATCCCGACCGTTTCCGCATTTTCGAGATCGGCTTCACGCTTTTTGAGCGGGCCTGGACCCTTCGCGGCATGGAAAATATTTTCGCCGACTTCATCGAACATTCCGACTTCAGCCGCGCCCTCTTCAACGCCATCGCCGATTGGAATATTGCGCAGCTCAATCGCGCCTGCGAGTACGACATCGACGCGATCGGCTTCGGCGACGACTGGGGCCAGCAACACGGCCTCCTCATGGGCAAAAAATTTTGGCAGGAATTCATCGCCCCCCCCTTCAAACGCATGTGCGACGCCGCACACGCCCGCGGCAAATTCGTCTCGCTCCACTCCTGCGGCGACGTCGACGAACTCTTCGACGACCTGGTGCAAATCGGCGTCAACTGTTTCAATCCGTTCCAGCCGGAGGTCATGAACGTCGACGAACTGGTCCCCCGTTACCGCGGTCGCATGGCCTTCCTCGGCGGACTCTCCACGCAACGGACGCTGCCCTTCGGCGCGCCGCAGGATGTTCGGAATGAGACCTGCCATCTGCTGGAATTGGGCAAGAACGGCGGCTACATCCTCTCGCCAGCGCATAACGTCGAAGGCGATGTCCCCCTCGAAAACATGCTCGCGTTCATCGAAGTCGCACAACGCGGAGGGACAAGGTGACAAGGTGACAAGACGCCCTGCGTGGCAACGCGGTGTTTGTCCTCGCATTGCCAACCACCACCGCGTTGCTGCGCGGGGCTCTCTGTCACCTTGTCACCTTGTCACCCCTTCACCTTGTCACAAATACCGCAACGAACCCTTTGACAGACTCCGCCGCCCATCTATAATCGGCCCAAAATCGGAACCTCGGACGTACCCGAAGTTCCCACGTGGCGTGGCTGCAGTTTGCGATGGATGGATCCACCGGCTCATAGCCGGTTGCACCTGCATCCTCATTGTGGCTTTATCCCAACGGTGTGCATGAGGAGGCTTTATGCTCCAGCGGTCGATTCGGTCAGGTGTGGTTCTTTCAGCTGCCGTGATTGCGGCCGCAAGTTTCTTCGTTCCCAGCCTCAGGGCTCAGGATGCAGCGCCCGAAACTGCTGCCCCCACAGCCTCCGCGGCGCCGACAACTCCGGCAGCGCCTGCGGCCGACGACAAAAACAAAGTACTCGCCGACGACTTCATGCACTACTCCCTGGTCAACAACGTCGAGATGGCCAAGGCCAGCGGCCAGAGCCTCCTCGACGCCAAGCTCGACCCGGCCGAGCTGGTCAGGGTCTTCGAAGATGCCGCCCGCGACTCCGCTCGCAATCCGCGAGAAATCATGATCCGCAACCAACGCCGCGACGAGCTCAAGGAAGTCTCCGCACAACTCCTCGACAAGCTCGACGAAGGCTACCGTGTGGTTGCCCGCGATGCACAGCGTATTCGCAAGGACATCGACCGCCTTGCCGAGAGCCCTCGCGCTTACAAGAATGCTGCCGACCGTCTCATCGCCGCCGGCCAGTTCGCGGTTCCTATTTACATGGAGTACCTGCAGAACGCGCAGAAGAAGGAACTTCATCCGTTTATTCTTCGCGTCATCGTTGACACTGGTCGGCCCATGGTCCTGCCGCTGGTGGAACAGCTCCAGACCAGTGACACCGCCCTTCGGCTGACGGTCATCAACCTGCTCGGTCAGATCGGCTACAAGCAGTCCCTCCCGGCCCTGCGAGCCCTCCAGAGCGAAGACCAACTCGATGCTCAGACCAAGACCGCCATCGGCAGCGCCATCGCCCTGATCGATCGCTCCGGCGCCGCGGCCTCGGCGACCCCCGCCGCTCTCTTCCTCAAGGCCGGCGAAAACTACTACGCCAAAGAGCCCTCCTTCCAGCCCATCCTCGCGACCGAAAAAACCAATCCCATCTGGATCTTCGACAAAGGCCTGAATAACGTCACCTCGATCGATGTGCCCACGCAGGCCTGGAGCGCGATCATGGCCGCTCGCGCCGCTCGCACCGCCATCCAGCTCGATCCCAATAATGCCAGTGCCATCTCGCTCTGGATCGCTGCTCAACTCAAAAAGGAAATCCTCCTCGCCGGCGCTCCTGATCCGACGATGCCCAACTTCCATGCGGACTACATCGCCCTGGCTTCCGGGCCTCTGTATGACAATCCGGTTCTTTCTCGCGCTCTGGACGCCCGCGATGTGCCGCTGGCTCTCCGCGCAATCGACGCCCTGAAAGCCACCGGCGGGACCAAGGAACTCGTCTCCTCCACAGGCTCACCGCTGGTCCGTGCTCTGGGCTATCCCAGCCGCGAAGTCCGCTTCAGCGCCGCGATCGCTCTGGCTCAGGCCAATCCCGCGGAAGCTTTCCCATCACACTACCGCGTTGTGCCGATCCTAGCCGAAGCGATCAGTTCCACCGGCACCCCCAACGC
The DNA here is from genome assembly GCA_009781185.1 of Phycisphaerales bacterium. GTDB lineage: Bacteria > Planctomycetota > Phycisphaerae > WQYP01 > WQYP01 > WQYP01. The sequence goes on from WQYP01000076.1 coordinate 5,977, forward strand.
CCTGGTCGTGATAGCCGACGATGACAAGCGCAACAAGCTCGCCGACACCCTGCGGAACGGCGCCACGCACTTTAACGTCTACGCGGCCTCCACGATGGCCGCCGCTTTGGAAATCGCTCACCGTGCTCCAGCTTTCGACGTGGTGATCGTCGGACAGGGTGCCGCTCGTGACGATCTATCCCAGATTTCCCGCACGGATTACCGCCTTGCCGGCGCTCCGGTTCTGCTGGCCGTCCCAGCCTCGGAAGTTCTCGCGCTCAAGGCTGCCGGTGCCAGTCCAATCGACGAAGCCGCCGATGACGCCGCCATTACAGCCGCTCTGGCTGACGCCCGCGCTGACCTGGGCAACGCCCCGCTCGATCCCGATAAGGCCTCGCAATACGCGATTACTGCCGTCCAATTGCTCGGCACTCTCGCAGCCGATCACAAGTCGATCTACAACGTCGCCGACGCTCTGCCCGCCCTGACGGAAGGTCTCAAGGACAAGCGAGTGGAGATCGCCACCGGCTCCGCCGTGGCTCTGGGCAAGATGCGGAACATCGACGCCCAAAAAGCCATCGCCGCCGTGGTGCTCTCCGCGGATCTCGATGCCGGCCTTCGCGCACCGTTCTTCAACGCCCTGACCGAATCTGCCCGCAACGTCGGCAATAACCTCGACACGACGGCCATCAACTCGCTCATCAAGATCGTCAACACCGAAACCGACGCCGCCGTCCGCACCGCCGCCGGCGCCGCTCTGGGCGCTCTGAACATCCCAAGCAACCAGGCCGCCCCCTTGATCCTCGCCCAGCCCGTAGCCGGGACCGCCAAATAACTTGTCGCCCATTCCATCAACATCCCACAAAGCCCGCCGAAGACGCGGGCTTTTTTCGTGACAAGGCGTTCGTGACAAGGTGAAGGGGTGACAAGGTGACAGGGAGCACTGCGTGGTAACGCGGTAGTGGTGGGGCATACGAGACAATCCACGCGGCGCTCTCTGTCCCCCTGTCACCGTCCCCTGTCATCCGCTTCCGACTCCGAGTATCCTTCCTTCTACATACACGCTTCCGTAGGAGCCCTCATGGCCGACCACAACAACCACCGCTGGGAATTTTTCCGCGCCGGCGGATTCGATCAGGTCCGACTCGAATCCGGCGACGATATCGTCCACCTCGCAGAGCTCGATCAAAAGCTCTGGGTCGCTCTGGCATGCCCTATTCGCGGATTGGAGTTCGATGCCAAAACACTGGAGTTGCTGGACACCGACAAGGATGGTCGTATTCGTTCGCCGGAAATCATCGCGGCCGCCAAGTGGACGACATCACTCCTGAAGAATCCTGACGATCTTTTGAAATCCGCTCCCGAGCTTCCTCTTTCCGCCATCAATGACGCCACGCCGGAAGGGCAAACGCTTCTGGCCTCGGCCAAACAAATTCTCATCAACCTCGGTAAGCCCACCGCCGCCGCCATCACGCCCGCAGATACCGCCGACACGGTCAAAATTTTCACCAACACCCGCTTCAACGGCGACGGCGTGATCTCCCCCGACACCGCCACCGACCCCGCCCTCCAATCCATCATCGCCGACATCATCACCTGCACCGGTTCTATTCCCGACCGCTCCGGCAAGCCCGGCATCGATCAGGCCAAACTCGACCTCTTCTTCGCCGAGGCCAACGCCTATATCACCTGGCAGAACCAGACGCAAGCCGATCCCGCGAAGTTCCCTCTCGGCCCGAACTCCGCCGCCGCCGCTGCCGCTCTCAAAGCCGTCGCTCCCAAGATCGAAGACTACTTCACCCGCTGCCGTCTGGCCACTTTCGATCCGCGCTCACTCGCCGCCATCAATCGCGCGGAATCTGATTACGTCGCTCTTGCTGCGCACGATCTCGCTCAAACTTCCGCCGAAGTCGCCGCCTTCCCGCTGGCAAGAATCGTCCCTGGTCAGGATGCCATCGCTCTCCCGCTCGACATCCCGCAGATCAACCCCGCCTGGCGAGCCGCCATCGCAACCTTCAAAACCCAAGTCGTCCACCCGCTCCTCGGCGATAAGTCCGCCCTCACCGAAACCAACTGGAGCGTTCTCCTCGCCAAGCTCGCTCCCGTCGACGCCTGGCTCGCCGCCAAGGCCGGCACAGGGGGGGGGCTCGTCGAAAAGCTCGGCCCCGATCGCATCGCTGCCATCCTCTCCGCCGCCGGCGGCAACGCCAAAGCCGCCCTCGCCGACCTCATCACGCAGGACAAATCCCTCGAATCGCAAGTCGCCAGCATCGCTTCCGTCGATCGCCTTGTCCGCTATCACCGCGACCTCTACGTGCTGCTGAACAACTTCGTGAACTTCCGCGATTTCTACGCCCGCAAGTCCAAAGCCGTCTTCCAGGCAGGCACGCTCTACCTCGACCAGCGTGCCTGCGACCTGTGCGTCCGTGTCGACGATCCCGCGAAACACGCTCTCCTGGCACACCTCTCCCGCAACTACCTCGCCTACTGCGACCTTTCCCACAAAACCGCCGACGGCTCCGTTGAAAAAATGACCATCGCCGCCGCTTACACCGCAGGCGATTCCGACAACCTCATGGTCGGCCGCAACGGCCTCTTCTACGACCGCCTCGGCCGCGATTGGGACGCCACCATCACCAAAATCGTCGAGAACCCCATCTCCATCCGCCAGGCTTTCTGGAGCCCGTACAAACGCGTCATCCGAGCCATCAACGAGCAGATCGCCAAGAGCGCCGCCGCCGCCGATACCGCCGCCACCAACAAACTTCAGACCACCGTTACCGACGCCGCCACCACCGCCGCGTCGCCACCCCCCGCCGCCGCCACAGCCTCACGTCCCAAGCTCGACGTCGGCGTCGTCGCCGCACTCGGCGTCGCACTGGGCACGCTCTCCACCGCCTTCGGATACTTCCTCAAATGGCTCGGCGATATCCCCCTCTACTACATCCCACTCTACTTCATCGTCGTCATCCTCCTCATCTCCTGCCCCGCCATGATCATCGCATGGTTCAAGCTTCGCCAGCGCAATCTCGGCCCGATCCTCGACGCCAACGGCTGGGCCGTCAACGCCAAGGCCAAACTCAACATCCCCTTCGGCCGCTCCCTCACCCACACCCCGCAATTCCCCCCCGGCTCCAAACGCAATCTCATCGACCCCTACGCCGAAAAACATACCAAACGCAACATCCTCATCGCCATCGTCATGCTCCTGCTGATCCTCCTGAGCCTCTGGTACCTGGGCCTGGCCCAGTCCCAATACCCCGCCTGGCTGCCCAAGAGCAATTTCCCCTTAAAACGTCAAACTGCTTCGCTCCTTTTCGACGGCCAAGCCGCCATCGACGCAAAAAAATGGACCGACGCCGACGCCAAGATCAAGCAACTCGAAGCCCTGAAAAAACGCCTTTTCATCGTCGGCCTCACCGACTACGTCGCCCAGATCGATAAATTGAAAGCCGACCTCGACCAAAAACGCGACGACAAGAATCCCGTCACTCCCCCCGCGGAGAAATAGGAACCCGCTACAATGTCATGATGAAACGAGCCACAGATAGACCCGGCGCGGCAGAGCCGCGCCGTGTCTGTCTGTGGCTAATTCCCATGCGCCCCCAGAAAAACAGGCGCCTCCGCTCACTTTTTCCCGGCGACCGCCAAAGCCGCCTCAGCTTTCCTCGCCAGCTTCTCGGCAAGATACACATCAGGATCGTAACTGAATTTCTCCGCCCCATGCTTCTTCCAATAGACGTATGTCAAAAACAAAAAGGCAAAAGCAAGGCACTGGATCCCGGCCAGCCACAGGTACCCATAGATATCGCCTCGCGGCCCCATTCTCGACACGAAAAAGTTGATGTAAGACCCGCCAAGCCAGAAACCGGCCATCGACACCAGCGAACGGACCGTTCCGTTGGCCGAACAGAACTGCCCGTACTGCTTCCGCGGAAAAATGCTCACGTACAACGGCTGTCCCGCGGCGTCACCCAACTGGGTAAAGGGCGTTCGCAAACAGAACAAAACAATATAAAACGTAAACGAATCCGTGTAGAAGAGAATAAAATTCAATGGGATTGCGAAAAACGCGGAAATGAGGGATGCACGGAGCGGATGGATGCGATCGACCAGCCATCCCAGGGGGAACGCCATCAGGATTCCTGGCCAGCGCATGATGGCCGTGAAGGTCCCCATATCTCCTTGCGAAATATGCAGGAATTGCCGATTGAAGAACACCAGTCCGAACATCGCCGCGTCTGCCAGCCGAATAATGGCCTGATTGGCATACAAGCTCACATGCACCGGATGCTGAAAACACTCCCGAACGTACAATTGAATGGTCTGCCACAGCCGGACGTACCACGCTTCCCGCGTACCGATTTCCTTCGGCGGCGGATAATCCCCTTCCTTCACCCACCAGCACATCAAGCCAAAGCCCACCAGGTACAGCACCGCCGCTCCGAGATAAATATACTTGGTGTGGGTTTCGATATAGCGCTGGACAAAAAAGCCGAACAGCGAGCCCGCCGCCATCCCGGTAACACGGAACAGCGACGTGAATCGCCCCATCAACTCCCGCGGAATCACATCGGCAAACAAATACCAGTAAATTGTGTTGATAAACGCATTAAAAAAATCAAATATCAACAATAAAGCGCCCAACGTCAAAAGCAGCACAGTTCCAGATGAAAGGCCCAGCTTCGTGACCCACGTCGCCGAATGGATATAGGCTCCGATGTCGTCGGTAAAGCCCAGAGCCGCAAAACATAACGCCAGCGGAATCATCGTCTTGGCGATGTACGGAATACGACGCCCGTACTTGCTGCGATACCGATCGCTGCGAAAACTCAGATACGGATTCATCGGGATGAATACAATCTGGCTGAGGAACCCCATCAGAATCGGAATGTAACCCTGCGGTATATGCAGGCGTTCCAGCTGCAGCGGCATCGCCGTCGGATACACACCCTCCACCAACGTGAAGACCAGATCGCCCCAGAGCATCCACGCAAAAATCGAAACCAACCCGAACTTCGTGTAAGCGAGCGTCCCCACCTTCCACGTCTTTGGCGCCTCTGGCGGCGGCGATGCATTTTCCGTAGAAACCGACTGTTCCGACTCGTTCGACCCAGGCGCCTGTGGCGACATGCTGTAACTCCCGCAACATCGACGACGCACTATAAAGCGTTTCTCTCCTCACCGCAATCTTACGATTGCGGCTCCGAAGGTGTGCTGGCGCTGGGGACAGGGAGACAAGGAGAGGAGGAGAGAGGTAGACAAGGAGAAGATTGTTCTCTTCGTCTCCATGTCTCCCCCTCTTCCCATCTCCCTCTCTCCTTGTCTCTCCGTCCGTCACACGCCGCTAAACGCGCTGAATCCGCCATCGATCGGCACCACAACGCCGGTCACAAACTTCGAAGCATCGCTGCACAACCACAAAACCGTGCCTAGCAGGTCGCCCGGCTCGCCGAAACGCCCCATGGGTGTATGCCCGACGATCGTTTCGCCGCGAAGCGTGAGCTTGCCGGTCTTTTCGTCCGTCAGAAGAAAGCGGTTCTGCTCCGTGAGGAAAAACCCCGGCGCAATGGCATTGACACGAATCTCCCTGGAAACATGCTGGCACATATGCACGGCAAGCCACTGCGTAAAGTTGTTGATCGCCGCCTTCGCCGCCCCGTAGATCGCCACCTTGGTCAACGGCCGAATCGCGCTCATGCTCGAAACGTTCAGAATCACCCCCCCCCTTCCCTTCCCGCTCTTGGCCATCGCCTTGCCAAAAACCTGGCTCGGCAGCAGCGTCCCGATGAAGTTCAAATCAAAAACATACTTGATGGCATCCGTGGGAATGTCAAAAAAGGACATCTCGGAACTCGTGGTCGCTTCCTTTTTATTACCGCCGGCTCCGTTGATAAGCACATCAATTCTGCCAAAAGCGTCGATGATCTTACCGCACGCCGCCTCAACCTGAGCCTTCTCCAGCACATCGCACGTCACCGCGACAGCCTTCCCGCCGAACCGCGTGATGCGATTTACAACCCTCTGCAACGGCTCAAGCGTTCGCCCCATCACCGCGACGCTGGCCCCCGCCGCAGCCAATCCCACAGCCATCTCACTGCAAAGCACGCCTCCACCGCCCGTGATCGCCACAACTTTCCCAGACATATCAAACGTGTTGACCATGAATACATCCTTCCAATGCTCGAAGAAGCCAGAAGCCAATAGCCTGGCGTGGAAACGCAAGGCTTAACGCATCCTGCGTGTCTCACACATACACGCCATGAGAGGTCTCTGGCGTCCGCAGCCTTGCGATTCCTCGCAAGGCTATTTCGCGTTCCCCGATGTTCCCCCCATCTTGCAATCTTGTCAAATTTCGACCGTTCGAAGCGATGCCGTATCGAATGCAAAATGCGCTTCCTGGGCGATGTGCTTGAGGGCATCTATTTCGGCGGGTGTGAAGAGCATCCCGTGGTGTTTAGCGCTCAGGGCCGCGGCCTGGGCTTCGAGTTGCCCGGGCAACAAAGCCTTTTCATTACCATGGCCGAGGATATCCTTGAGAACCGCATTCACATTCTCTTTCTGTGAGCGTTTGGCAGCAAAGTTCTCACCGGAGATCGCGTCGGGACGAATGCACTGGAAATAGAAACAGCAGGTCCCTTTTTCGCCGGGCTGCTGATTGACTTCAGACCATCGGTTACGAAGCGTCGGCAGCGACCCGCCGATGTACGCCGCGTAAAGTTCGTCCATCAGCGCAAGTCCGTACCCTTTGTGCTGGCCGAAAGGAAAAAGCGATTTGACCTTATTCGGATCGGTCGTTTCATTCCCCTGCTCATCGACGCCTGTGCCGGGTGGAAGCTGCTTGCCTTCGCGAATAAACTGCTGCACGCGTCCCATCGCCACCGTGCTCGTCGCCCAGTCGATGCAGATCGGGAATCCGATTTCGTCCTGCGTCGGGAATCCCCATGAGTGCGGATTGGTCCCCAGCGTCGGAAACCGCCCGCCGAATGGCACCACTTCCGCCAACGCCGCCGTGCAGCACGTATAAGCAATATACCCTTTCTTCGCAGCATCAATCACATACCCGCCGCCCCAGAGATAATGAAACGCATTATCAACGGCAACGGTACCGGAGCCGTATTCGTCGGCAAGTTTCATGCAACATGCCATCGCCGCAAAAGCCGTCGCCTGCCCAAGCTTGCGATTCGCATTCCAACGTTCGACCGCTTTGAACTTGCCGGGCAACTTATCGATCTTCGCGCCGGGCCTGCAACCGCCAGCCTTGGAGCCAAAGAGTTCATCAAGATGCAGCGCCTTGATAGCGTTGTGCGTCTTGATACCGTGCCAGGCGGTCAGTTCCGAAAATCGAGCCGCGGCACCCGCTTCGTCGGCACTGAAACCGCGGCGCTGATAAGCGGCGGCAACGAGATCATTGTGAAGCTGCGGCGGAACAATAAAGTTGGTGGCCATGAAGAAGAATACTCCGACTACTTTTGACGTAAATACTCAAACGCGCCCATAACCCAGCCAATCCGGTAAATTTTCTTCACACCATTGACGGTATTCCGCCGTGGACTCAAACGAGCGGCACTTCGCATCATCAAGGACCGGTTTTAAGTCCGAATTTTCAACAATCCTTCCATCAAGCAGTTCGATTTTGTCGTTTTCGCCAAGGATTCCCAGCTCCACCATACGTAGATATTCCTCGACGGCAAAGAGCCGCTCTGAGCGGGAGAAGGAACGGGGGGAGAAACGGGGAGGAGGAAGAGAAAATGTGCGGGTTAGCGTAGTCATTGTCACCTCATCGATCGCTACGGGCATTATACAGGTTGATTTTCGATTTTCGATTTTTGATTTTCGTTTTTTTGCGATAACTATGGATCTAGAGGCTACTCACTCAACATCTGACTTGAAACTTGAAACTCGAAACTTTTAATGTCCGCCGCCGGAGCCGGGGATGATGGTAATTTGGGGGCGGGTTTGTTCAGGCCAGTCGAGATGAAAAAATTTGCCGCGAGGAGCATCGGTACGCTCATACGTGTGAGCGCCGAAATAATCACGCTGTCCCTGCAACAGGTTCGCCGGCAGCCGAGCGGAACGGTAGCCGTCATAGTAAGCCAGCGCGGACATGAATGCCGGGGCAGCCACGCCATTCGCAGCCGCCAAACTGACGATCTTCCGCCAGTTAGCCTGCCCCTGCTGAATCTGTCCGTTGAAATACGGATCGAGCATCAGGTTCACGAGACTTTTGTTCCGGGTGTAGGCGTCGGTGATTTTCTGGAGGAAGCGGGCACGGATAATGCATCCGCCGCGCCAGATCGCTGCGATCTCCGCAAAATTCAGCACCCACTTGTACTCCTTCTGCGCTTCTCGCATCAATTGAAACCCCTGTGCATAAGCACATATCTTCGAGCAATACAGAGCGTCGCGAATAGCGTTGATCAGTTCCTCGCGGTTACCGGTGTACGAAGGCGACAGGAGGGGGGGACCTTTCAAATGCTTGCTCGCCTCAACACGCTCTTCCTTCAACGCCGACATACACCGTGCAAAAACCGCTTCCGCAATCGAATTGGCGGGAATGCCCATATCGAGCGCATTGGTACTGGTCCACTTACCGGTGCCTTTCTGACCGGCTGTGTCCAACACATAATCCACAAGGTATCCCTCCGGATGCACCGGATCCCGCTGCTGCAAAATATCCGCGGTGATCTGAATGAGATAACTATCAAGATCGCCCGAGTTCCATTGTTCAAAGACCTTCCCGATTTCCGGAGCCTTCATCCCCAGCAGGTTACTCATGAGAGAGTAAGCTTCGCCGATAAGTTGCATGTCGATATATTCAATACCATTATGGATCATTTTCACATAATGACCGGCCCCGTTGGGACCAATATACGTTGTGCACGGAACGCCGCCGATGACAGGCTTGCCCGCCACATAGCTCTCCAGCGGCTTGCCCGTCTTCGCGTCAACCTTCGCCGCGACAGCCTCCCAAATCGGATTAAGATGTCTCCATGAATCCGGATCCCCGCCGGGCATCATCGAGGGCCCAAATCTCGCCCCCAATTCCCCGCCCGAAACGCCCGACCCGAAAAACTTGCACCTGCTGGCATATTCCTTCTCCCGGCGAATCGTATCCGTCCAGAGCGAATTCCCGCAATCCACCACAATATCATCCGCTTCCACCCCCGCCTCAAAAAGCTGCTGCACCACCTTGTCCACCGCCCCCCCCGCCTTCACCAAAATGATAATCTTCCGCGGCTTCTTGATCGCCGCGACCAATTCCTTGAGTGTCTCACACCCCACCAACCCCCCCGGCGGATTCTCACGAGCAATAAACTTCCTCATGATCTCCGTCGTGCGGTTATACACCGCCACCTTAAACCCATGATCCGCCATATTCAGAGCAAGATTCTCGCCCATGACGGCAAGACCGATCAATCCCACATCCGCCACTGCCTGGTTTGCCATTTGGTTTTACTCCGATCCTTCCATTAAAACGGATTCGCCTGAATAAAATCCTTGCCACCCTTCAAAAATTCCACGATGTTCGTCACCGCCCGAAGCGCCTGGCGTTCCACCGACTCAAACGTCCGGCTCCCCACGTGCGGCGTCACAATAATGTTATCAATATCCTGAAAAACGTGCGGCACCTTCTGCGGCTCCACGTCCAACACATCCGCCGCATAGCCCCCCAACCGCCCACTCCTGCACGCCTCAGCAACGTCAGCCTCATTCACCAACCCCCCACGCGCCGTATTAATAATCACCGCCCCCTTTTTGAGCTTATCGATAAACGCCTTGTTCACCATACCTCGGTCGTCATCCGCGAGGCTCATGTGCAGCGAGACAAAATCCGCATTCTCAATCGCATCGTCGATCGTCGCCGCGTGCTTGAGCCCATGCTGCTGCGCCGCGAACGCCGCATCCCAGTGACAGTCGTATCCGATCGGCGTCATATCGAAGGCGATCGCCCGCTTCACAACTTCCTTCCCGATACGTCCCACGCCCAGCACCGCGATCGTCTTGCCCGCAAGCTCCGACCCCGTGATCCGTTTCCACCCGCCACCCTTGACGCTCCTGAGGTGCGGCCAAAAATGCTTGGCCGCCGCAATCATCAACCCAAAAGTATGCTCCGCCACCGTTGTATGATTCACCCCCGGCGTAAAAAGCACCGGCAACTTCCTGCTGGTCGCATACTTCACATCAATCGAATCCAGCCCAATGCCATACTTGGCAATAACCTTAAGCCGCGGCAGAGCCACATCAATGACCTTCGCGGTGATCGCATCATCGCCGTTGAGCAATCCATCAAACCCTCCCGCATCGCCGTCCTTCCGGATGAGCTCCAGCATCTGCGTTTCGTGCAGCGGACCGCGTGCGGTGACAACTTCAAAGCCGCTGTTCTTGAGCAGGTCATGATGCCTACCGGGGGTATCTTGAAAACTGGTCGTAGTCAGCAGAATTCGCATAAAGCTCCTCCGGTGGGTAGATCGATTCAGCCTATCAGCCTCAGCCTGCCAGCCCCCGGCTCTGCCGGAGGTTCGTCCGGCAAAACCAAAAACTCGTGGTCGCGTGGCACCCCGGCAGAGCCGGAGGCTAGAGCATTTTCCACTCGTCCGTAGCGTTTTGGAGCCCCGCATGGCAATGCGGGGCTTTGGCTCTCGCGTCATCACGCCACGACCACATGAAAAGCGATCTAACGGACATTGAACGTCCTCGAAAAAACGGACACGCCTGATCGAATGTTATCCTGAAAACACAAGCCTATCAATCTCGCCGACACGCTGGAACCGGGGTCGAGCGCATGCCACGAAACACAACCCATGATCCTTCCCGTAACAGCGAACCGCGTGAACATTGGATGCGGCAACGCTTAACCTCAACGTATTGAGACCGCTCTGCAAACACCATCGTCCAACAAGTTGTATCACCCGACTGCCTATGCCTCGGCCACAAAAGTTCGGCGCAACACGTAACGACATATCGCCGGCTATGCCTTGTTTCCAATCGATCTGCAACAGTGCTACATAGCCGATACATGGGATCGAGCCTTCGTCGGCCACCACTGTGATCCGTTTGAAATCGTTGACTCGTTGCTCGAAAAGCTCATCTAATTGCGACGTTCCCAGCCCCGCGAAACTCAATCGAAACACATGATACGGCCAAGGATAGCACGGCCAGCGCGAGAGCACATCCACATCGTGGCGTGTCCATGGCCGCACTGTGAGAGGGGAGGGCTTTCCGTCATCAAGAGGCAGAGCGTCCATCAACCGTTGCTTGTACGAGTCCATCACCTTCTTTCCCTCAGCAGTGTCTGCCCTCGACACGCGGATTACCACGATCGAAGGCCGTAGCGGGCCATTTTGCGGTAGAGGGTACGGACGGAGATGTTGAGGAGCTGGGCGGCGTGGGTGCGGTCGCCGTCGGATTGGCGGAGAGCTTTTTCGATGGTGGTTTTCTCGGCGGCGTCGAGGTCGATCAGGGGTAAGGAAGCGAGGGAGGGAGTGCTGCCATCGGCGGTGGTGGCGGGGATAGAGCGACGAATGGATTCGGGGAGGGCGGCTTCGGTGATGATGGGTTTTTGGCCGAGGATCAGGATGCTTTCGAGGGTGTTGCGGAGTTCGCGGACGTTGCCGGGCCAGTAGTAACGCTGCATCGCTTCGATGGCTTTGTCCTCGACGTCGGGGATCTGCAGATGATGCTCGGCGCATAGGCGGTCCAGCAGGTTTTCTACAAGCAGCGGGATGTCTTCCAGGCGGTCGCGGAGTGGTGGCATGTCGATATGGACGACATTGAGGCGATAGAACAGGTCGGAGCGGAAGTGTTTGTCCTCGACGGCCATTTTCAGGTCGGTGTTGGTGGCGGCGATCACGCGGACGTCGACGATTTTTTCCTTCGGGGAGCCGACGGGGGTGACGTGGCCGGTTTCCAGGACGCGGAGAAGTTTGGCCTGGACGTTGAAGTCGAGTTCGCCGACTTCGTCGATGAGGAGTGTGCCGTGGTTAGCGGCTTCGAAGTAGCCGAGGGTTTTGGTGTTGGCGCCGGTGAAGGCGCCGCGTTCGTGGCCGAAGAGTTCGGACTCCATGAGATTTGCGGGGACGGCGGCGCAGTTGATGGCGACGAAGGGGCCTGTTTTTCTTGGGGAGAGTTCGTGGAGGGCGCGGACGACCATTTCCTTGCCGGTGCCGGATTCGCCGGTGACGAGGACGGTGGATTTGAAAGGGGCGGCTCGGCGGATGGTGTCGTAGATGGCCTGCATTTTTGGGCTTTTGCCAATGAGGTTTTTGATTTGCTCCTCGGGCTGGCCTTCGCCGCCCTCGCCGTTGCCGGAACGCCAGCGGGCAATTTCGAGTCTCATGCGGCGATGCTCAAGCGAACGCTCGACGACATCAAGCAAGTCCGGCGGCGTAAATGGTTTCGTGAGATAATCGAATGCCCCCGCCTTCATCGCCTGAATCGCCGAAGTCACCGTCGCGTTCCCCGTGATAAGGATGACTTCCAGCAGCGGTTCGCGTTGCCTCGCTTCGGTGAGCAGAGCGAGGCCGTCCATGCCGGGCATCCAGAGGTCGGTGATGAGAAGATCGACTTCGGAGGAGAGTTTGAGGAGGGCGTCGCGGCCGGAGGCGGAGCGGAGGACTTCGTAACCGGCGTCGGCGAGGGTGTCGCCGATGGCGAGGAGGACGGAGGCGTCGTCTTCGGCGAGGAGGATAGTGGCACGCGGCATGAGGACTCCGATTGTGAGACGAAGGTGTTTTACCATGCGGGCGTGATGGGGTGAAGGGGTGACAATTTGACATTGGGTGCGGGGTGGATCAAAATAGATAAATTCGTGCCGTGGAGCGAAAAAGCTTCGGGCGATTTCGGTTGACCTTGAATGGAGGAAAACGCTGCCGCAGTAGAGACAAACACGCCGCCGCAGAGGGTGGCGTCATGAACTTGGGAACGCTCCAAAATCCTGCAAGATTTACGTGTTCCCCCACATCGATTCGCACGCGCCCTTGGGCGCTGTACTGTTGCGTTTCGATGTGGGCCTCTTGCAGGAGCCTTGGAGCGGACGCGGCGGGCAGTGCCCCTTTTTCTGCCCGCGTGTCAACAACAAAACGGATCAGCCCGAATCCACCGTGGACTGGCGTGAACACTCAGAATACCCCTGTTTCTGAGTTTCTAATGCTATTTTTGCGGTTTTCTGGATTTCTCCTGATCCTAACTCCACACTACTTCCTGTAACTGCGCGCGTCGGAATGCGCGTCATATCTGTTTTCGTTGATTTATCATTGTCGCTCGCTTCAGTTTTTGCGATGGAAGCTCTGGCAAAATCGGCGTCGAGGTCTGGGTTCGTCAAATAATGCTGAACCATGATCGCGGGATTATGACCGATCCATTCGGCAACAGTCGTAATCGGGTATTCCTTCACAAGGTCGGTCTCGCAGCTGCCGCGGAGATTATGGAAAAGTCTCGGCCACGGAGTCAGGCCGGCGGCAAGGATCGTTCGTTTCATGCGGGTTCGCAAATTCTTCGGATCGCCACGCCATACCGTTATCACGTGAGCGACGCCTGTTTCCGCGCCATCGAAAACGTCCTGAATGTAAGGGCGGAGTTCTTTGAAGAGGGGGATGGTGCGGGATTCGCCGCCGGTGTTGTGCTCGGTCTTTGGGCTGCGAATGATGATTCGGCCGGGCTCCTCTTTGCCGGTAGATTCGTCCAAGCCGCCCCAGTGCACGTCGTCCCAGGTGAGCGATAGGTGCTCGCTGGGACATCGCAGACCACCGAAGCGGGAGAGTGCGACCATCAGGCGGAACTCACGGTCGCTGGATGCCGTAAGCACTTTTTCGATATTTTCTCGTGGAACGTACACTTTTCGCTTTGGATTGGTTTGCTTGCGGTTTGAGACCTTGATTCCGACGAATGGGTTTGCTTCGATGAGTTTCCATCGGATCGCGTTTTTGAATGTGTGCCTCGCGCAGATCATTCGCCGTGAAACTGTCGCAGACACGAGTCGTCGCGGTTTTCGTTCTTCCTCATCGCTGAGTCTGGCGAAATTATTGGTGGCGAGCCATGCGTGGAAGGTGTCGGCATCCTTGGCGGAGATTGTGCGGATGTCACGGTCTTTGCCAAAGAACTGCCGTAAACACCGCCATGTGTGGCCATAAGATGCACGAGTGGATTCTTTCTTCATCTTCACTGTTGTCGCAACCTCATTCAGGAAGACATCCAGTGTGATCGTAGTGGCGGCCGCGATGGTGGCGGGCGCTTCGCGGGGAGGCAATACGCCGGCGTCGACGAGTTGCTGGTAAGGTTTGTCGGCCAGCTGGCCGGCCCAGGCTAAAGCGTCGGAGCCGATCAGGTTGGGCTGATGGCTCAGGCGGATCAGGCGGTCGATCTTGTCGGCGATGTCCGCGGCTTCACGCTCGGAGCAGACGCCCAGGCGGAAG
>WQYP01000077.1 GCA_009781185.1 Phycisphaerales bacterium
ATTGGATCATAGCGAATAACAAGGACATTCAGCCGCGGCGGATGGGGGTGAAGTATGATCCGTTGACGCCGAAGATGCGAGCGGAGACGCCGGGGCTGGGGAATCGGCCGGCGGTGGTGGTGAGGGAAGTGCAGGCGGGTTCTCCCGCGGAGAAGGCGGGACTGAAGAAAAATGACATCGTGGTGACGATCGGAGGCAAGCCGATCTGGCAGATGTCTGCGATCCAGCGAGACTTGTCGCTGCAGACTGGGGGAGCAGGAGTTCCGATGGAGATTTTCCGCGAGGGAACGGAGATGACGATCGAGTTGCAGTTTGGAGAGTAAATTAACGTGAGTTTTCCAGGACGATCAGGAGGCGGAAGGCTAAGAGAGGGGAAAGGGGGGAGAGGATTTTTTCCAGCGGCCAGAGAAGTTTGGCGAGGGTGTGGGGGAGGAGTTTGGGGCCAGAGAAACCGCCGGAGAGGGGATACAGCAGCAGAGACCGGCGTTTGCGGAGGATCAGCTTGAGATTGCGGAAGCGTTGTTGAAATTGGGGCAGATCGCGGTAGAAAATCAGTGTGGGTGTTGCCTGGTTGCTGGCGAAGGCGCCTTGTCCGCGGAGGGGACTGGGATCGGGTGCGCCGGGTTGCGATGCGAAGATAGTTGTTGAGAGGTCCACTGGTTCGGGGTGTGCCAGTTTGAAGAGCAGTCGTGATATGGGGGAGATGTAGGGTTCGGTCATGAGGATTCGGCCGCCGGGGCGAAGCGTGCGTTGCGCTTCGGCGAAAAACTTCAGCGGGAATGGGATGTGGTGCAGCACGTCCATCATCACAATGTTGTCCAGCGTGTTGTCGTGGAACGGCAGGGCCATCGCATCGGCGGCCAAGTCGCAGTGCGGCGTGGGGACGATGTCGGAGGTGATCAGCATGCCTTGATTGGCGTGATGGGCGTGGAAGTATTCTTTGAAGTTGCCCGAGCCGCCGCCGATTTCGAGGATCGTGCCGAAGTTCTGAGGGCAATTGCATTTGGAAATCAGAGCCGCGACCGTGAGGGAGCGACCGTGCGGCAATGGAGGGGGGGGGGGAACGGTGCCTGTCGCTCCCTCACGGTCGCGGCTCTGATCGTCATATATCATTGCAGTAGTTGCCAAGTGGTCGCACATTTCGGCGAAGTAGCGGTGGTAAATGTCGCGAAGAAGTGGACGTTTCTGCCAGATTTCGGCGCGAACGTCCAGTACGTCGGATTCGGATTGACTGGCAGTTGGAACAGTAGGTGATGCCATGAACAGAAATCGAAAATTGAAAATCATTTCAGGTTCAATTTGACGCCTTCGTCTTTCCATTTTCTCAGGAGGAAGTCGAGGTCGCTGGCTGTGGAACTGAGGTTTTTGGAGAGGTCGATGAGGCTTTCGTAGAGGCGAGGGTCGTTAATGAGTTTGCCGGTGGTGCCGGGACCTTCGGTGATGAGCTTGGTGGTTTTTTCCATCTGGGTGAGCATGTCGACGAGGCGTTCGGAGACGCGGAGGACCTGCACCTGCGTGGCGTCGAGGGTTTTGGTGGTTGCGACGGTGATGTCGCCGATTGACGAGAACGCTTTGTCGGCATTCTTGACGGTGGCGTCAATGTTGGTCAGCGTGGTGTTGAGTTGAGCAGAGGCAGTGTGGAGATTGGCGACGATCTCGCGAATCTGGTTGTGCATTGCAGGATCGGTCAACAGCGTGTCCAGGCTCTTCATGGTGCGGTTCAGGCGAACGACGAGGGTGGCGATGTTCTCTACGGGGTGTTGTTTGCTTTGTGTTGTTGCGCCGGGTTGACTGGCCGCATTGATTTGTTCCGGGGTGTAGTAGGCCAGCAGCGTATGCAGGTCGTTGGCGACGATTCCGATGTTGCGGGAGGCGTTTGCGAGATCGTCGCGGATTTCTTTGGGGATCAGGTTGTTGGGGTCCGTGGCGGAGGCGGTCAGGTTGCCGGTGCCGTCACGTGGGAGGAAGGGGGGAGTGCCGGTGGTGGCGAAGAGGGAGATGTAGCTGGTGCCCAGACCGATCTGGCGGCCGATGGTGGCGGTGGTGGAGGCGGGGATGTCGTAGCGTCCGTCGATGGCGAGGAGGATGTTGGCCTGCAGGAGGCCGTGGGAGTCGGGGGCGAGATCGACGGATTGGACCTGGCCGATGAGCACGCCGTTGAGGTCGACCTTGGTGCCGGCAGCGGCGCCGTTGCTCTGCGTGGTCAGAAGCGTGACGGTGTACGGTCTGGCGCCGCTGAGGATCGTAGGCGATTGGCCCAGCTTGAGAATGCCGTAACCGACGAGAATCAACGCCGCCAGCAGCGTGAGGCCGACGATGGTGTTACGCGACTTTTCTGGCAGCATGCGATTCTCCGCAAAAGGAAAGATCACCAGAGCACCCCTCATCGTAAGATTGCGTTATCATAATCGCAATCTTACGATTGCGGCTCTGATGGTTTGGGTGTGCCCGTTTTTCGGACAGGTCTTATAATACGTCCGAGTTGTGCTGGACGTGGGAGCGTTTATGTATTTTTCAATCGCGAAGGCGCCAATCGCGAACCGAGTCGTTGCGGCCTCGATTCCCGGCATGTACCTGTTCAGTGGCGATGGTGTGTCCGTCGGCGAGATGCTCTTGCGCCTGGCGGAGTCGGCGGCGGCGGGAGCACTCCCCGTGAGCGCCGTGGATGCACGGGTTGATGTCGAAGCCAGTTTGTGGTTCCTTCGCGCGATGCATGTCTTCGCCAAAAAGAGGGAAAAGGAGGGGGGGGGTGATGGCGAGTTGATCGACAAGCTGCGGCAAACCGCCAGGCAGATGGTGCAGCAATTCATCTCCGAACAGGGCGTCGGCGGTATGATTATGGACCACGGCGGCATGCTCACGGCAGCCCCTTCCCCTTTCGGACAACAACCCAACGAAGTCCTGCGACTCAATGCGCTTTGGTACTCAGCACTCGATGCCACCGCCGCAGACCTGAAAGCCGCCGGCGACAGGAGCGGCGATCATTTCGATCGGCTTGCCGGCCGATTCCGACGGACCTTTGTCAAGACCTTCTGGTGCGATGCACATTGCTGCATCTGCCCCCCGCATACGCGGCAGACTGACTCGCACGGCGAGTTGCCTGAGCCGGATCAACTGCTCCTGTCCATTTTGCCCGCGTCGCCGTTGCCACGGACCAAGCAGCGGCAAATGGTGCAAACCCTGCAGGAACGTGTGCTGAAAGGATGCGAAACGGGAATCTGGATGCAGCATCCGACGCTCGGCCGCGTCGAAAGCATTGTCCACCGGGCATGGCTGGCACTGAGTATGGTGAATTGTGCGGACAATCGCGCAGCGGCCGTGCCACAGGCGAGAGCGGTGCTCGCGCCACTTGAGCCGCTGCTGAACTCCGCAACAGGAATCGCGGCATTTTACCGGGACGGAAAGCCGCTATGCGAAACGGACACGGTGACCACGGCAGAGGTGATGGGAGCCGTCGGGACGATGAGATCGTTTTTGAAGTCCTAGCCCCGGCAGAGCCGAGGGCTAGCGAAACTGATGTAGGAGGCCGGGGATGGGAATTGTTGGACATGGGATCGATCTGGCGGAGGTGGCGAGGATCGCGCAGATGCGTGCGGAGCACGAGGAACACTTTCTGAACCGTTGCTTTACGGCGGCGGAACAGGCGTATTGTTTGTCGTATCGAGATGCGGATATTCATTTTGCCGGGCGGTTCGCGGCGAAGGAAGCGGTATTGAAAGTGCTGGGGACGGGGTTGCGGGGGCAGATTTCCTGGATGGATATGGAGATTGTCAACGATGCGGCGGGGAAGCCGGGCGTTACGCTCACCGGCGAATGCGCTCGCATCGCTGCCGAACTGGGGATCGAGAAGTGGCATCTGTCGATCACGCATACGGGGGGAGTGGCGATGGCCAGCGCGATAGGCGAATCAACGACGTGATGATTTAATGATTTAATAAATGCGCACTTGCATTCCAGCTACTACGTGGTACGATGTAGCTGTACTCTGTTGTGCGAGGTAGCATGGCGGCTGGCGGTAATGAAGCAGATCGGGCGTGGGTGGCGCAGCTTCGCAAGGGGCTGGTGGAATTGTTGGTGCTCGCGGTGCTGCGGCGAGAGGAAGTGTACGGGTATCAGTTGCTGCAGCGATTGGCGGAGTTGGATGGGCTGGCGCTCAGTGAGTCCACGTTGTATCCGGTGCTGGCGCGGCTGGCAGCCGATCAGCTTGTCGCGGTGCGCCAGGAGCCATCCCCCACCGGCCCGCCACGGCGCTACTACCGCCTCACCCGCGCCGGACAAAAACGCCTCGATGAAATGCTCGCCCATTGGCGACAGATGAACGGATCTATTGAAATTTTGGCGGGATCAACAGAGCCGCGACCGTAAGGGAGCGACCGTGCGACCGGTCGCTCCCTTACGGTCGCGGCTCTGATAGTTCAATGACAGGAGAATTGCCATGACGTTATCCGAGGAAGCAAGACGGCGGCTCGATGCGCATCTCGACGCGGTGGAGCAGGCATTGGCGACGGCCGGCAATTCGCGCGAACAGCGCCGCGCCGTCGTGGATGATCTCGAATCGCAGATCAACGAAATGCTCGCGGCAAGATCGGACGCGGAAGGCGGGGGAGGCTCGCCGACGCTCGCGGATGTCGAGGCGGTGCTGGCGCAAGTGGACCCGCCGGCGGCGTATGGGAATGCGGCCGGACCATCAGAGCCGCGACCGTCAGGGAGCGACATGCGAGCAGCGGTGCCGCCGCCGATTCCGGGAGCCGATGCAATTCCCGTGGCTCGTATGATTCCCGCGGCTCCCGCGAGTGTAGCGGTGCCGACGAAACCGCGGTATTCGCGAGCCGCGATCTGGGGATTGGTGTGCATAGTGGCGAGTGTTGTGCCGTGGGTGATCCTTTTACCGTTTATGTTGATGAGTGCTGCTACGACGTACAACAGATTATCGTCCGCCAGAGTATCGTCCGGCGGGACGGTCTGTACGATACCGGCGGAAGGCGAGCTTGTTCCGCTTGTTGTTCCCCGTCCCGACGGAAGTACTGTTCCCGCCGAAGCGACTCCGTCCACGGCTCCCGTGGAGAAGGCCTCTCGAAAGAAGGCCGCCGCCAGGAACGGCGATACGGTTCGTATCAGTCCGGGATCGGTCCAGGTGGAGTCCGGCGGGGATCGTGTGGAGGTGTCGCCGACCGGGGTGACGGTGCAATCGGAGGGCGGTCCCATGTCGAGTTCGAACGGCAACCCTGTGGGCGCTGCTGTGCCTTCGCCTTCGAAGCACATACAAACGAAGTGGAGCATCTTCCCTTGCTTTGCATGCACGATATGGCCGCTCGGGCTTCTGGGCACGGTGTTGGGTTGGGTTGCATTTTTCCAGATACGCGCTTCGCGCGGGGCGTTATGCGGGATGCCGCTGGCGCTTTTCGACGGGCTTTTTTATCCGGTGATGCTGGTGTTGTTTTTGATGGGGTATTTTGCCCGGTGGTGATGGTGTTGGGGTGTTGGTTGGTGCGTGACCATTTCGTTGGGAACGCCCAGCGGCACGCAAGCGTGCCGGCTAATTAGCCGGCATGCTTGCATGCCGTGGGGCGGACGATGGGTACGGGGTAACAAACGACCAGTGTTGTCGCGGTTTGTTTTCCTTGAGAGGATTGTTCTCGACGTATTGAATCGCCCGTCGCATGTCGGCGTCATCGAAGAGGTAAACAGCCCAGCCGCCTTCCGCCCATGGTGTATGCGGTTCGGGCAGGTCGGCGAAGGGGTGGAGGTTGGCGGCGGCGAGGGCTTGGGTGGCGCGACCTTTGAGGTGGCCGATGATTTGGCGGGCTTCGTGCGGATGCCAGGTGAGCACGAGGTGGGCGTGGTCGGGAAGGATCGAGCAGGCGTGGGTGGTGTAGTGGGATTCGGTGAGGGCTTTTTGGAAGCCTTTGGCGATTTCGCGGGCCTGGAGGCCGGTGAAGAGAATGGGAGGGAGTTGCATGGCGGTTTTGGCTTGTTGGCGCAGGGCGTGGTTGTGCATATGGCTCGCGACGGAGCGGCGTGTGCTGGTTTTGGTGGCGGGGCCGAATTGGCGTAGTGGGCGTGAGCCGACGTAGGTGGACCATGAGCCGCGAGGGTCATTGGGGAGCCAGAAACCGTAGGCGCAGAAGACAAGGTGGAAGCCGAGGATCATGGAGGGCTCCGTATTTAGCCGGCATGCTTGCATGCCGTTTCGCGGATGATAGAGCAATTCGTTGTGGACGCCCAGCGGCACGCAAGCGTGCCGGCTAAATACGGCATGCAAGCATGCCGGCTAAATATAACGATAGGTGCGTAATAATTCGACGATGTGTGACATGTCCGGCGGCATGGGGGCTTCCAGGTGCATGCGGGTGAAGAGGGTGGGGTGGACGAATTGCAAACGATGCGCATGCAAGGCTTGCCGTGTAATCAGCGGAGCGTCCACATCTTCTGGCTTCTGGCTTCTGGCTTCTGGCTTCCGGCTTCCGGCCCCGCCCCCCCGGCAGAGCCGGGGGCTAACAGCTAACTCACGCAACGTGATGGGTTGGCCGCCGTACATGGTGTCGCCGAGGATGGGGTGGCCGATGTGGGCGAGGTGGACGCGGAGTTGGTGGGTGCGGCCGGTCTTGGGCAACAACTCGAGAAGCGTGTAGCCTTTGAAGCGTTCGAGGACGTTGTAGATGGTTTGGGCGGGTTTGCCGACCTCGGGGCGGACGGCGTATTTTTCGCGGATTTTAGGGTGGACGGCTAGGGGCGCGTCGATGAGGTCGGATTGGAGGTCCATGTTGCCGTGGACGATGGCGAGGTAGTTTTTTTTGATGGTGCGTCGTTCGAACTGGCCGGCGAGTCGCCAGTGGGCTTCGTCGGTTTTGGCGATGAGGATGAGGCCTGTGGTGTCGCGGTCGAGGCGGTGGATGATGCCGGGGCGCCAGGGGTCGGAGCCGGTGGAGAGGGTGGAGTGGGTTTGCTGGGCGTGGTAGAGGAGGGCGTTAATCAGTGTGCCGTTCCAGTGGCCGCGAGCGGGGTGCACGATCAGGCCGGACTGCTTGTTGATCGCGATGAACTGGTCGTCCTCGTAAACGATGTCGAGCGGGATGTTTTCCGGGAGGGCTTCTCGCGGGGCCAGACGCGGCAGGGTTACGTGTACGGAATCGCCGGACCGCAGGACCGTCGAAGCCTTGGCCACCCGACCGTTCACCAGCACCGTGCCTTGCTTGACCCATTTCTGCAGCATGGCCCGCGAATAGTCTGGCAGGCGGTCACGTAAGTACAAATCTACGCGTTTTTGCAAGTCGTGCCGGATGTCGAAGTGCACTTCCTGCAGGGCCGGCGTTTCTTCATCTTCTTGCGATTCTTCGGATGGTTGCGTGTGCTCTTTCATAAGCACCTTTGTGCGAAAAATAAACAGAGCTGCAATCGTAAGATTGCGTTATCGTAACTGCAATCTTACGATTGCGGCTCTGATGTTTTTTATTTTTCGCTCTTGGAGGATGTGATGAATAAGGTGCGGTATTTGACGTTGGCTTGTTTGGCGGTGGTGATGGGCGCAGGGGTGATGGGGTGTGCGAAACAGACTGGGCGGGAAGTCGATCCCGACGTTCGTTTGCGTGGTGATGCGGGGCTGCAGAGCCGGGACTTGCGGGAGATGACCGAGCGCATGGCGCCGGACCTGCGTTCGATTCCGGAACTTGCTCCCGGGCGTTCGACCAAGGCGGTCATCGTGATGAAGCCGATTGAGAACAAGACCGCCAGGCCGGGCGAGGACCTTTCCATTTACGTGGCGCGACTCAAGGCGATTTTGAACAGCAACCCTACGATTCGCAATGACATCGCCTTCGTGGAAGAACGAGAAACGCTGAACTGGGTTCGCGCCACGGAACTGGATGGCGGTGGGGGAGGGGCGGTCAACAATTCAAGGGTACAGCCGCAGTATGTGCTCTGGGGCACCTTTTACGAGAAACGAGCCGCACGCTCCAGCTACTTCCTGTGCACCTTCCGCCTGACCGACATCAAGACCGGCGTACAAGTGTGGGAAAAACCTTACGAAGTCAAGACGTTGAAGTGAGAAGCCAGAAGCCAGGAGCCAGAAGGACGATGCGTGCTGTTCTGTTTTGTGTTTGGTGTTTGGCGTTTTTTGCTTTTGTTGTGGCGGGCTGTTCCGGCGAGGCGGTGAATAAGGATCGCCGGAACTCCTTTCTGACCGCTGACGATTTGGTGAAGATGACCGCCAAGATGGCGATGAGCATTACGTCAGATGCGGGTGTTGCACGTATTATTGCGCAAAAACGTATGCTGATCGTGATGAAGCCGGTCGAGAACGCCACCAACGAAATCATTCGGCCAGGCGAAAAGGAAATGTATGTGCATCGGGTACGCGCGCTGCTGTCGAGCGAGCCTGCATTGCGTGACAAATTCGTGTTTGTTTTGAATCGCGTGGATTACGAAAAGCTCCGCGCGGAGGAGGGCCTCAGCACGGAAAGTCTCGGTTCCACGGAGGAACGCGTGCAGCCGGAATACGCTCTCTGGGGCACCTTTTACGCCAACACCAACGTGAAGAGCACCGCTCGCACGGATACGTATTTGTGCGTTTTCAAACTGACGAAACTGTCAGGCGAAAATGCCGGCGAGATCATCTGGGAAAACAAGTACGAAACGTCGAAGCATGTAAAGAAGAGTTTTCTGGACTGATCGCGTTTGATGCGGACATAAATAGCCTTGCGTTACCACGCAAGGCTATGTCCACGCAAGGTTACGATGGAGATAATGATGGATTCCCAATTGATCATTTTGCTGATGTTTGCCATGATCCTGCCACTGGCAGCATGCGAGCAGACGTCGGCGAGAGTACGTCAGGCCATCAACCTGTACGACATCGGCCAGTTCCCGCAAGCCGCCGCCACACTCAAACCGGAGATTTCCAAAAAAAATGAAAACTACGTCCTCAACAACTGCCGGTATGGCAGCTGTGCGTTGGCGGCGGGCGATTTGGACGGTGCTTTCCAGGCGTTTATGACGGCTTATGAGGTGATGAATGCCACGCACGTCAACGATGCCGGTCGCACAGCCGGCGCCACGGTGCTCTTCGAAGGCTTCAAAGTCTGGACCGGCGAGCCGTTCGAACGGGCCATGGCCCATTACTATCTCGGACTTATCTGCCTGAAAAAACACGATTACGACAACGCCCGTGCCGCGTTTCAGAACGGTCTGTTCAAGCTCCGCGACTACGCCGGCAAGGAGGATCTCGATCATTACAAGGCGGCCGAGAGCAACTTCGCGCTGGGATACTTCGGACTGGGGTATTGTTATCTGCGGCAGGGCAAGGCGGACCTGGCGGAGGCGAATTTCAAACAGGCGATGGAAATCGATCCGCGTCTGAAGGATGTGATTGAAGCGGTGCAATGTTCGGGCGTGAATACGTTGATTTTCGTGGAGGCCGGTGCTGGGCCGCGTAAGGTTGCCAGGGGGTGGTACAACGAGGAATCTGCTTTTCGGCCTACGCCTGCGGAGCGCGGGCCGCTGATGCCGATCAGCGTGCTTGTTGATGGGCAGGCGATCACTTCGCCATATATTCAGAATCATATGCTCGATACGCTGGCGATGGCGCAGGAGAAGCGTTGGCAGGACATCGATACGGTCAAGAAGGTCAAGGCGGCCGCGGGGACCGGCATGATGGCCGCGGGGACCGGCATGGCGGTTTATGGGGCCAATACGCGCCACAACGAGGCGATGATGTGGGCGGGCGTCGGCACGGCGCTGGCGGGTGCGGCCTTGGCTGCGAGTTCGCAGAGCGATGTGCGAAACTGGGAGATGCTTCCCCGTACGGTTTACATGATCCCCGCGTCGCTTTCGCCAGGCCAGCATCAGGTGACCGTCCAAGGCGCCGGCATGACCATGGTTGCGCAAGTCGAGATCGCCCCCCCAAATGTCGACTCCCCCGGCGATAATATCCTCTACTTCCGCGGTCTTGACGGCGTTGCTCAACATCGTCGCCCCGCCAGAGGCGGCGTATCCGTTGGTGTCGGCGCTGGTGTTGGCGCCCGTGTACGCTGACAGGGTCAAACCACCCCGCAAAGCGGGGTCGCTACCTGTAGTTCGTGTCACGCATACCTAACGGGTATGTCCGATCACTTGGCCCTATCCGCCAACCCGGCTAAAGTGGCGCCATGGAACAGATATCTACGAATCCTAAATCCTCCCGGCGACTTTCGGTCACGATGCTCGGCTCGGGCACTTCGGCTGGCGTGCCGATGATCGGCTGTCATTGCAGCGTGTGCAGCAGCAGTGATCCGCGAGACCATCGTTCCCGCCCTTCGATTGCCGTGCATTACAGCGATAACGGAGGGAGAAACGGGGGAGGGGGGCGCAATATCCTGATCGACACATCGCCAGAGCTTCGCCTGCAGGCTGTGAGAAACCAGCTCGATCGCATCGACGCGGTGGTTTACACCCATGCCCATGCCGATCACATTTTCGGTCTCGATGACCTTCGGCGGTACAATACGGTGATGCGGGCAGCGATGCCGTTGTACGCCGCGCCCGATGTACTCTCCACCCTCCGTCGCATATTCCCTTACGCCTTCGAAACCAGGGGCGGAGGGGCGGGGGGGGGAGCGGTCACCAATGATTCGCTGTATCGTCCCGAACTGCTGCCCGAGCGAATCGACGGCCCCTTCGATCTTTTCGGCGAACGCTGGACGCCAATCCCACTTGTCCATGGCCGGTTGAACATCCTGGGCTTTCGCATCGGGAACTTTGCTTACTGCACTGATTGCAGCGATATTCTTCCGGCGAGCCGCGAGTTGTTGCGGAACCTTGACGTGCTGATTATTGATGCATTGCGTCCGCGTCCGCATCCGACGCATCTTTCGTTTGAGGAATCGCTGACCATGATCTCGCGGATCCGCCCACGCCGGGCATTTTTCACGCATCTGTCGCACGATATGCTGCACGATGACATCGAGAAGAATCTGCCGGCCAATGTCCGTGTCGGCTACGACGGGCTGAAGATTGAGATCGATCCAAACCTGTAGCGTCAGCGAACGGATGCGATGCTCCTCAATGGGGAGGCACGACACTTTAGGCGGCTATCTCACTCGTAAAAACCGTAAAATTCGTTCAATTCGTAAAATTCGTGGAGGGGAGAGAGCGGGCGCGCCCCTTCGAAAAGCATTCTGATCTCCTTGCCTCCGTTCTCGTGGATATAATAGGAGGTGGGAGAATGCAATGCCTGACTCAACCAATCTATTCAAAATGGTCGCAGGACGACTCGACCAGGAGAAGTTTCGTCATCAGCACTGGGACGGTACCTTTGCCGAGTACCTTGAGATCGTCGCCAGGAATCCGCGTGTCGTTCGCAACTCGTTCCAGCGTGTTTACGACATGATCCTCTCCTACGGTTTCGAAAAATACTCGCTCTTCAAAAACGACATCGTCAAGTACAATTTTTTCGCTGATCCCATCGATCACGGCGGTGATGCGGTCTTCGGGCTTGACAAGGCTCTCGAACGGCTCGTCGATATTTTCAAATCCGCCGCACAGGGACTCGGCACCGATAAACGCATTCTGCTCCTCCACGGCCCTGTCGGCTCGGCAAAATCCACCATCGTCCGTCTCCTCAAAAAAGGCCTCGAACAATACTCTCGTACCGACACGGGCGCCCTCTACAGCTTCGCCTGGAAAAACGAGTGCCACGACGAAGATGGGAGGGGAGGCGAAAGTCTTGAGTGGACGCCGTGCCCGATGCACGAAGAGCCGTTGCTGCTGATTCCGCTGGAAGCTCGCCGCGATGTGATTGCTGAGTTGAACAAGACGCTTCCTGAGGATCGTCGCATTCGGCTTTATGGCGATGTTTGCCCGTTTTGCCGCAAAACCTTCGACGATCTGCTCCTCCGCTACTCCGGCGACTGGCTCCGCGTCATCGAACACGTTCGCGTTCACCGGTTGACGCTCTCCGAGAAAGACCGCCGCGGCGTCGGCACCTTCCAGCCAAAGGATGAGAAGAATCAGGACTCCACAGAACTCACCGGCGATATTAACTACCGCAAAATCGCCCTCTACGGCTCAGACTCCGACCCACGCGCCTTCAACTTCGACGGCGAACTCAACATCGCCAACCGCGGCATCGTCGAGTTCATCGAAGTCCTTAAACTCGACGTCGCATTCCTCTACGACCTCCTCGGCGCCTCGCAGGAGCACGCCATCAAACCCAAAAAATTCGCCCAGACCAACATCGACGAAGTCATTATTGGCCATACCAACGAGCCTGAATACCGCAAACTCCAGAACAACGAGCTGATGGAAGCCTTCCGCGATCGCACGCTGAAAATCGACGTTCCTTATAACATCCGCCTCGATGATGAGATAAAGATTTATCTCAAGGATTTCGGTCCTGACAAAGTTCGCGGTATTCACATTGCCCCGCATACTATCGAAGTTGCCGCCATGTGGGCTGTGCTTACGCGATTGAGCGAGCCGAAAAAAGCCGGGCTTTCGCTGCTGCAGAAACTTAAACTTTACAACGGCAAGAACGTTCCAGGCTACACCGAAGACTCCGTTCGCGAACTCATGGAAGAAAATCCTCGCGAAGGCATGACCGGCATCTCCCCTCGCTACATCCAGGACAAACTCTCCAACGCCATGGTCTCCCGCCAGGCACAGGAAGACAAAACCGTCAACCCTTTCATGGTCCTGAACGAGGTCGAAACCGGCCTCGATCACCACTCGCTGATCAACGATGAGGAAACCAAAAAACACTACAAGGAACTCCTCGGTATTGTCCGTGAGGAATATGAAGATATTCTCAAGGGTGAAGTGCAGCGAGCCATTTCCGCCGACGAAGACGCCATCAAACGCCTCGCCGCCAACTACATCGAAAACGTCAAGGCTTACACCCAGAAGCAGCGTGTCCGTAACAAATACACCGGTCGCGACGAGGAACCGGACGAACGCCTCATGCGTTCCATCGAGGAGAAAATCGACATCCCCGAGAGCCGCAAGGACGACTTTCGCCAGGAGATCATGAATTACATCGGCGCCCTGGCCATCGAAGGCCGCAAGTTCGAGTACAACACCAACGCCCGCCTGCTCAAGGCCCTCGAACTCAAACTCTTCGAAGACCAGAAAGACACCATCAAACTAAAGAACCTTGTCAGCAGCGTCGTTGACGACGAAACCCAGAAAAAAATCGACGTCGTCAAACAACGCCTCATCAAGTATTTCGGTTATAATGAAGTGTCCGCGACCGACGTTTTAAATTACGTCGCCAGCATCTTCGCCCGTGGCGATTCGAAAGGAACTTAAAATGACAGTTTTACACATCCAATCAAAAACTGATCGTGAAGGGAAATTACAAGTTGCAGTTGGCGTTCCAGACGCGGATGTGGACCTCGTTGTCGTAGTGAAACAGGATTCGCAGGAGAACCCGAAGACAGATGAGGAGTGGGCCGACGCCGTGTTGTCATTGCAAGGCAGCATTAAAGACCCCTCGTTCCGCCGTCATCCGCAAGGCGATTTCCCCGTTCGTGAGACGCTCCGATGAAATATCTTCTGGACACAAATGTCTGCATCCACTATTTGAACAGCACCGACATTGCGATCGTTCAACGAATCATGAAGACAGGTCGCGGAAATGTGGCGATATGCTCGATTGTGATTGAAGAGCTTTTCTACGGAGCGTATCGAAGCGAGCGAGTCTCCGAAAACCTCGCAAGTGTTCGCAAACTTGCCGCCACTTTCGATATCTGGCCATTCGACGGGGACGCTGCTCATGAGTCGGCCCGAATTCGCGCTATGCTATCGAAGGCTGGCCAAATGATCGGCCCCTTTGATAACTTGATCGCTGCCGTGGCTTTGGCACATGGAGCCACTTTAGTGACTCACAACCTCGCCGAATTCAAACGCATTCCGGGATTAGCAATAGAGGATTGGCAAATTGGCAACTAACCTTGACGATGCGCCGAAGCTCATAAAACCCAAGACGCGGGTCTCTTTCCTTGTCGGACTCGTATCTCTGCTCCTTACGCTCTCATCCGTTCCGACTGGTGTGTATTTGATTCTCGAACTTGTAATGACGCCGTTTCCGGTATTGCTGAAAGACACACACTCACTGGCGATTTACACCTTCTCGGCTGCCTTGGCAGGAATTTCCGGAAGTTTCCTTTCATATAAATTCCGCAAAATATCGAGCGGCGGGATTTCTCTCGCAGGAACTATCATCGGAATCGTTTGGATTCTCCTGATGTTAGCAGCGATCACCAGCCATTGGGGCATACTCATGGACGCAACAAGTTAGATAAAATTTCTAGCTTCTGGCTTCTTCAACCATGATCGAACAAGACTACCAACGTTTCCGCCAGATCGTCAAAGGCCGCATCCGCGCCGACCTCCGCAAGTTCATCACCCGCGGCGAACTCATCGGCAAAGAAGGTAAAAACCTTATCTCCATCCCCGTCCACGGCATTGAAATCCCCACCTTCCGCTACGGCGATAACTCCACCGGCGTCGGCTCCGGCGATGGCGAAGAAGGTCAGAGTGTTGGTCGAGGAGAGTCCGGTATCGGCACAGACCGCGGCGGGGAAGAGCTTGGGCAGCATATCCTCGAAGTGGACGTCTCCCTCGAAGAACTTGCCGACATTCTTGGCGAAGAGCTGCAACTCCCACGCATCGTTCCCAAAGGCCGCAAACAACTCACCACCCTCCGCGACCGCTACTCCGGCATCCGCCGCGTCGGACCCGAATCCCTCAAACACTTCAAACGCACCTACCGCGAAGCCCTCAAACGCCAGATCATGCTCGGCCTCTACGACCCCGCCAACCCCACGAAAGGCGGCGGGATCCTTCCCATCAAAAGCGACAAGCGCTTTCGCTCCTGGAAACAAATCCTCGCCCCCCAATCCAACGCCGTCATCGTTTACATGATGGACGTTTCCGGCTCCATGGGCGACGAGCAGAAAGAACTCGTCCGCATCGAAGCGTTCTGGATCGACACCTGGCTCCGCCGCAATTACAAAGGCATCGAATCCCGTTACATCGTCCACGACGTTGCCGCCCGCGAAGTGGATAAGCAGACCTTCTACCACCTCCGCGAAGACGGCGGCACCAAGATCTCCTCCGCCTTCAAAGCCGCCAAAAAACTCCTCGACGACCACTACGACGCCAGCGAATGGAACATTTATCTTTTCCATTTTTCCGACGGCGATAATTGTTCGGAAACTGATTCCCGCGAATGCTGCCGCTATCTTCAGGAATTCCTGCTGCCTAATGTCAACCTTTTTGGCTACTGCCAGGTCGCCAGTGCCTACGGCTCCGGCAACTTCATCAACGTTCTCCACGACCAGCTCACTTCTGCTGCCCCCCCCCACAACCTCATCAGCAATCGCGTCAACACGCGTGAAGACATCTATGAATCCGTCAAGAGCTTCTTCTCCAAAGGAAGATAACTCTCCCCGCTCGCAATCTTTCCTGAGCTCATTTGTCCCGTCGAGAATCTCGTGATTAGATCAGTGTCGAGCAGTCTTTTGACAACCGCCTTGATTGGAGAATGCTATGCTCTTGCGTTACTGGTGGATGACTCTGCTTCGCGGACTTCTCTGGGTCACTTTTGGCATCATTGTTTTCGCCATGCCCAGAATTTCCCTGCTCATGCTGACCCTCTTCTTTGGCGGATTCGCCTTCGCTGACGGGATCGTGAGCGTTTTGGGCGCCTTCAACGAACGTCGGCAGAAAAACGACAACTGGTGGGGCCTCTTCCTCTCCGGCCTCTGCGGCATCGGCATCGGCCTGATCACCTTCTTCAGCCCCGGAATCACCTCCCTCATCCTGCTCTTCTACGTTGCGATCTGGGCTATCGGAACAGGTCTGCTCGAAATCGTCACCGGCATCCGGCTCCGCAGATATATCAAAGGCGAAGTCTGGATGGTTCTTGCGGGGCTCGCCTCCATTCTCTTTGGCGTCTATCTCATGGCACGGCCCGGCACAGGCATGCTCGCCATCCTCTGGCTCATCGCCGCCTACGCCATCGTCCTGGGCATCATCCTCATCATCCTCTCCTTCGAACTCCGCATCCTGGCTTATCGCTTAAGTTCTCCGCCTGAGCAACTCGCCACCTGACGGGAAATAGCCATCACAGACAGACACAGACAGACAGATATTGAAATTCGAATTTCGTCATTCGAAAATCTGTCAGTGTCTGTCCGTGTCTGTGGCTACTTTCCGTTCGTCAATTGATCCAAACCGCCCGCTAAGCCGTTTTTGGCATCCGCTTGCTCCGGCAATGTCACCTCCACCGCCTTCCCTGCTACTACTCCGCCCAAATCCGGCAAGAACTGCCATTTTTTTTCAAATGCTTCCGCCTTGCCACGTACACGTGCCAACACTTTTTCTGTGTTCTTGTCCTTTGCCCATCCGCCGAAGAGATTCTCGAAATACCATAACTCCACGCGATAAATGAGCTCGCCGCCCTTGTCGGAGTGAAACTCCCGTGTTCGGGCCAGTTCCACCAGCAGCGTGGCGTGCTTGTGGTCCGCCGCCATGTGCAGCACACGCATCTTGTCCGTAAACGCCGGCATTTCTTTGACAAAATCCGTCAGCCATTTCTTGTCTTCTTCCGTTACCTCCTTGTCCGGCAGAATCTCGCGGTGGTAATCCATGCACGCCCCTTCCCACCGCGTTTTTTCACCATCTTTATCCGTCCATACGATTAAGTCATATGATCGCCCCGGCAAGACGCCCTCCACACTAAAGTTCTTACCATCCACTTTCCCCTCATAAACAAAACTCTCTTTTCCTGCCTTCACTTCTTTCACCGAAGTCTTCAGCACATCCGCCCACTCCCGATCCACCGCCACCACCCGCACCACCTTTTGCTTTTCTCCCGTTTTGATCGTTCCGGCAATCTTCCGTATCACCGCTGGTTGCGTGTCTGCGGCGGAAAGCAGGCACATCGCTATGACAATCATCCAAACTCGTATCATGTATCGCATATTGCCATCCTCACGGAGTTCACGCTTTAGCGTGTTTCGCAGAGGGACGCGCTGAAGCGTGAACTCCGTCAGCGTCGTGATCTTCCGCGGTAGGTTCCGGCACCTCGGCCGAAGGGACCGCGGGGGCGGGGCGGGGGTGAAGGGGACGGCGATGGGGGGAGAGGAGGCGGGCTGGCTTTGCGGAGGTATTCGATCACGGCGGAGTGATTGCCCATGATGGCCAGGGCGAGGCAGTTTTTGCGTTCCCAATCGGCACCCTTGGAGCGGACGTACGGATCGGCCCCGTGCTTGAGGAAAAGCTCGACGGCAGCGAGGTGTCCCATGGCGGAGGCGATGTGCAGCGGACGGCGGCCGGTGTCGGAGGGATCGACCTTGCCGCCGTGACGAATGGCGACTTCGAGGAGTTCGACTTTGCCGGACCAGGCGAGCTGTTGCAGGGCGAGCGTGGGGTCGGCGCCGTGTTTGAGGAGGAGTTCGACCATTTCGGGGGTATTGCAGTGGACCATGAGTTGGATGCCGTGGGCGCCTTTGGCGTCGACTTCCTTGGGATGGGCGGTGAGGTAGGCGTTGACCATGGTGGTGTCGCCCATGGCGCAGGCCATGAACAGGTCGGGCTGCACGCCCTGGTCGATGAAATATTGGAGGATATCGAGTTTGCGGCCGCGGGCGGCGGCACGCTGGGGCGTCTCGTCGCCTGGCTTGGGCGAAAGAGCGTTCATGGCTTCAATGACCTGGGGGTGAGCCTCGACGACGGCCTTGACGGTGGGAAGGTCCATTCGAGAGGCGGCTACCAATCCCGTCGGCGCAAGCAAAGCAACAGCTTCTTCATGTGTCATTCGATGTTTCTTCCCGCACGGAATTCGCAGAGGTGCCAAAGAAGGTCAAAGGTCAAATAGTCCTTATAATAACGTTATTATAACATCTGAATTGCGAAGCGGTAGTGGCAGACCCAGTTATTCGGCTTGGAAGATGCGGGCGGAGGAGCCGGTGGGGCTGATGGGGATGGTGGCGAGGCGATTACAGCGGGGACAGTGGCCGGAATAGGCGGTGCGGGCACGGTTGCGGTAGATCGGAGCGTACACGTGGCAGCACTTGAAGTAGATAGACAGGTAGGAGGATTTTTGATTTTCGTCCCCCCCCATTTTTGATTTCTGATTTTCGATTGTAGGGGAGTCGCCGGCGGGTGAGGCGGAGAGGTCGAGGATGTAGTCGTGAGAGTCGGAGTGGTTGGCAGGCATAAGTCGTTAAGTCGTTGGAGGGTTCAAGGACCAGAGAGGGTTCAAGAACCAGGGCGTTTGGCGCATGTAAGTGCGGATCATGTCGTAATTTTTATCGGCTTTTGCGACAAGATCGATGAGGTTTTGACGTATGATGACAGCTTTGCCCTTGTTGGCAAGCAGCGGCAGATTGATCAGAACGTTGAACTCCGACGCGTGCACGGTGGCATGAGCGTAAGTCGCGGCAATGGCAAGATCGGAAATCAAAAACTTACTCGTTTTGTCTCGCAGCGCGAGACAGTGGTCGAGCGTTGCGGCGGCCAGATCGGCGGCGGTGCGGGGGGCACGGATGGCGGCAACGACGGTCGCGGCGTAGTCGGGGTGGGCCAAACGCTGCGGTTCGGTCAGCTTGAGCATGGCTGAGAGAGCTTCGTAGGCGGCGATGTCTTCGGTGATGAGTTCCTGGAAACGGGCGGAAGCGCTTTGCAGTTCGGTGATGGCCGTTTTGAGGGCGGCGTCGTGGGCGGCGTAGGCTTTTTTGCCGACGGTGTAGCGTAAGGCCATCGTTGCCAGGCTGGCGGCCAGGGCACCGCAGAGTGCCGTGACGGATCCGCCGCCGGGGGTCGGGCACATTGCGGCGGTGGCGGCGAGGAAGTCCTGGACCGGAAGTTGGAGAATGTCGGGCATTGTGAAGTCGTTCAATCGTCAAGTCGTCAAGTCGTTATTGGCCGTTGACTGGCAGAGAAGCGGGAGGGGAATCGGTGGGGGGAGCAACGTGAAGCTCATTGAGGAAGGAAGATGGCATTGTGGTAGCGGGGAGGGTGGTCGGGATGTTGATGGCTAGTTGCGGGGCTTTGGCCAGAGCGCTGAGCGATTCGAGGTGTGCGTTAGCGGCGGCGGCGAAGGTCATGCCGGTACGAGCGCCCGGAGCGACCAATTCCTGGTAGATCCTGCGGGCTTCGTCCCAGTTCCGCTTGTTTTCGGCGATGGCGGCGAGGCCCATCTTGGCGCTGCCGACAGCCAAGATGTTGTCGGGATAGTTCTTCAGTATGCGATTGAAAGCCTCGGCGGCACGGGTCATCGCCTCTTCCGGATCGATCCGAATCATCGCGGCAGGGGCAGTGGTGGAAGAAGAGGAAGAGGTGGTCGCTTCGACGACACCGGTGTTCACGGCGGTGAGGTAGTAGTTGCCCAGGTCTCGCAGGGCGATGGCGCAGATGGCCGGGACGTCGCAATCGTTGACCAGATGTTGGAGTTTGAGCAGGCGGTTCCTGGCTCCGGGCTGGGCATTGACGAGTTCCTCGGCGAATTTGCTGTGGGTCGCCTCAATGCCTTGCTGACGCTTATTCCAGAGTGTGTAGCCCAGCAAGCACAGGGTGGCTGCGAGTATCAGGTAAGAACCGTTTTTCTTGAGAAAGGCCGGCAGCTTGTACTGCAGCCAGATCATGAGCGAGTTCTCTTTCAGCTCGTGACGCTCTTCGGGTTTCATGCGGGCTCCTGAGGAGGACGAAAAGAGTAAGTATACGAGGTTTGCCACAGAGGACACAGAGGTCACAGAGAAAAAAAGAAAAACTCTGTGTTCGGGACTGTCGCCCAAAGGCATTTTTTCCCGTAAGTGTTCGGCGAAGTACACATCGCCTCGGAGTTCACGACTTTTTACAACACTCAACGCCCGCATCAATCCAAAGAAAATGCACCGCTGCAATCGATGAAAATCTCGACAGAAGGCAAGATCGTCTGCAAGAAGCGTTTGGGTGGTTTGATCAACCACTACTACCGCAAAGCCGCTTGAGACGCCAACGAAACTTGTCTTCATGCGTGCTACAAAGCATGGCCACGGTAACACGCATCCACGATGCGCCGCCGGGCATTCAATATTGATTTTAGATGTGCCATCTTTCATCTGACCGAAGACAAATCGCTCCGAACCTGACTTTCGATGACATCCGAAACTATTCACAACACACGGCAAAGGCTACTCCCACAGATGTTTGCTTGATGACAGATTTTTCGAACAGGGGGGGGGCAGACGCCGTTGCGAACTCTCGACGCCCTGCATCT
The DNA here is from genome assembly GCA_009781185.1 of Phycisphaerales bacterium. Classification (GTDB taxonomy): domain Bacteria; phylum Planctomycetota; class Phycisphaerae; order WQYP01; family WQYP01; genus WQYP01. The sequence goes on from WQYP01000077.1 coordinate 20,237, forward strand.
GGCTTGCGCATATGTTCATGGCACAACCTTGTGGACAACGGATAAATCTCTGGCGAAAGCTGCCCAGATATTGGGCGTCAA
>WQYP01000078.1 GCA_009781185.1 Phycisphaerales bacterium
GAGGGGGTGGAGACGGGGATGCCGGGGTCGGCGACGGCCTGAATGTCCGCTTCTGAAACGGCTGCATGGCGGCGGCGAGGGCGGCGAGGTTGTGGGCGGCGCCGATCATGATTACCACTCCTCGTCGTCGTCGTCATTATCCCAGTCGTCATCGTCGTCGGCCCATGAATCATATTCGTCCTCCTCCTCGATCTGATCACTGAATTTTGATTCCAGGACGTCCCAATGTTCATTGTTGAATGTTTCGACGTGACGGATTATGTCGCCACCATCGTTGCCTACGCGGAAAGTTGTGATATCTTCGCCATTTAAGCCTTTGGTTATTCCTATGCGATCAAGCAAGCCTTCGCCGCTGCTATGGTTTCTGTTACGCATCTTTAGTGGATTAATTTTATAGACATTCCTGCCTACAGCTATTTTCACATCGCGTCCTGAGAATGGTTCAATGAAAAACTCAACTTCGCCGCGATCATTGAAGACGGGGATATATCTCACGATATACCTCCTGCCTTCCGATTTCCGTAAAAACCTCTCTTGCCGTTGCAAGGCGAAGGCATACCTGTTCGATACCGTCCGCATGGATTTGCGCTGCCAGTTTATAGTCGATCACAAACCAATCGCAGCAGATTCCTTTTAGCCACCACTCGGTCTTGCTTGAGGAAGGATTGTTACAAAGGGATTCGATGAACTCTTCAAACGTCATGGCGTCCTCGCCTTCGTTTTCTGCTTCGCCGTTTTTGAAAACGGTTGTTGTCAACACTTTTTTCATCACGTCTCCAGTTCTTCCAAGATACTCCGTGCATCACGCAGACCGGCGAGTCGTCGTTCCAAAACTGCAATCGCCTCATCGATCTTCTCTAAAAAACCCATCTTCGAAACGGTCGCAGCGACGGAGGCAAGTGGACGCGTTGTGCGTTTGCGTGGCGCCGCCGCTGTATCCACCTTCACGGCTTGTGTAGTGTTCTCTCCGGCGTCGGCCCATGCCCAGGTCTTTCCGCCGGCTCGATGCGTTGTGCTCGCTGGTGCCAGTGCGCCTCCGAGCGTGCTCTTCGCGCAACCGGCATTTTTGGCGTCCGCTGCGAGGTCATCGAAGATTTCGCCGGTGTCGACGCAGCGTACTTTTCGGGGATGGAATGGCCTTCCCATAGGTTTCTCCTTGTAGTCTGTTGCCGCAAGCGATGCCACGGCATAGTCCAGTGATTTGGAAATTGGCGGCGACAACGTGCTCGCCGCGATCGCTTCTGGTTCAACTGCCGGCGTGAGTGATGGTGCGGGGGAGGGAGAGGGAGGAGGAGGGGGAGAGGATGCTGGCTTGACTATGGTTATTTCACGTCCACGTCCACGCTTTAGTTTCGGCGGCGGCAACTCGCCTTCGCCTTTAGACTGGGTCCGCTCGATGTCGAAGACGCTCGTCGTGTAATCCGGCCGCTTCTCCGATTCGCCGCGGGCTCTCGCTGTTCGCTCGTGTTCGATGCAGTAGAACTTGAGCACATTGGCGACAGTGACATCTTCGGCTTGAGCGAATTCGCAACATCCTGGTTCTTTACAAAACATGCTTGGCATCAATACTGCTCTCCGTGACGATCGCGGTTACGACTTCTTGCTCTTGCCTTTGGGTTTGTTGCGTTTCTTCCAGTTGGCTTCAAAGAGGGCAGCCTGCTCTGGCGTGGCGAGTTCAAAATCGCCGACGTAAAGAACGTCGATATGACCTTTACAATCTGTGGTGTTGCAAAAGTCAGAGTCGTTAATGAATACGTCAGCGTCGTCATCTGAATAATTGATAACTTTCACGATCAAATCGCCGTTGGTGATGATGTCTCCGGGCTTGAATTTTTATTGTGCATTTGGATTCGTTACGTCTGCAGAGGACGTTTTAGCGCTCACGCCGGCCTTCTTCGGCGAGAGGTCCAGCGGCAGGAAATCTTCAAACGCCGGCGGCGTTTGGGGATCGACGCCGAAGGCTTTGGCGATACGCTGCATCAACTCCGGACCTGGATTTCGAACAGGCAATTCCCAGTTTAGGCCATCTATCAGACTGAGCAGATTATCATGACTACATGCATGGGCTGGATCGAGCATGCCGGCGAGGCGTGGGGAAATGTGCTCGGACGGCGGCTCTTTCATCTTGCGGTAATTCCCATATTGCGGGTCGAAACCTTGGAGACTATAGGGAAGGTTATACTCGGCCTCTTTAATCACGATTCTGCTTGCTTGCACGACCAGTGCCAGCAGCATGAGTTCGGGACGGACCTTTGCCGCAAGCTCCATCTTCTTTAGGATTTCGTCACGCCATGCACGGTATTTGTCCGCGTAAGCCAGGAGAGCTTCCTGGCGGCGTTCGAGTTCTGTCTTGGGTTTGGCGGTCTCTTTTTTCGCTTGCTTCGCGTTGCCGCTCTTGGTTTGCGGCTTAAATTCCTGTGCCACCACTCGCTGCACGGAGGTAGGTTTCATGAATGCCGGCGTGACCTCGCCGATCACCGCGGCGCTGGTGGCGTCGGCCTTGTCGATCCGTTTGGCCTTGATCAGCTCGCGGACTTTTGCGTTGGCCTTCTCCTGGGATTCCTGGGCTTTTTTGGCCTTCCAATCGAAACACGCCGAGTCCATGCAGCAGCCTTTTTCCGCTTCATCTTTCGGCGTCTCAAAAAGCGTCACGTCGGTCGCGGTGTTGTTCTTGCATCCGGCACAGGCGGGTTTGCCGGCGAAGCTCTTATCGAGAAGCCAGGGAACCACACGCAGCGATCGCTTCTGGTTCTCCACCATGCCACGCACTTCTTCAGCGGTGTACACACGCTGGCCACGGTGGGTGCCGTCGAGCTGAATGTCGTCGGCGATGTCCAACTGGGCGTGGCCATCGACCTTCGCCAGCTCGCGGGCCTGGGCAAGAGTGAGCCTCCCTTCGCCGAGCATGTCCCGCACCTTCGGCAGCAGCCGCTGGTAGACGTACCAGCGATCGCGGACTTCCGCCGGATCCATCCCCAGCTCCGCCGCGGCACGGTCGATGTTGTCTCCGACGGCGGCGACGACGTGTGCGATCGCCACGCAGGCCTCCGCCGGCGTGATATCGCGGCGTTTGAGATTCTCGACGGCCCGGAGCCGCTGCGTCTCGGTTTCGTCGGGGACATGGTCCATCACCATCGCCAGGACGTTCTCGCGTTGCAACGCGATTTGCGCATCGACGCGCCCGCTGCCGAAGACCAGGTGATATTTGCCGCCTTCGGGGTAGACCAGGACCGGCTGGAGCTGGCCATCGGCACGGATCGACGCGACGAGTTCCTGGAACTTGGCTTTCGCTGCACGGCTCTCCAGGCGGTGGTTCTTCTCGTCGCGAACGATCGACGTGAGCGGGATGAGCTGCTGCGGGTAGGGGTCTCGCGAATTGGCGGGAGTGATGGGGGATGGTGTTGGGGAAAGTTTCTTGGCCATGGGGGTCTCCGAAAAGGGGTCGTGTGTTATGCCGACTCGCCGGCGATCGCCGGCGGGGTTTCCGTGGTGGGGGCGGCGGGGGTTGAGAAGGTTGAGGGGTTGTAGTCCAGGAAGAACGTGTAGAGCATGTCGGCGAGAGAGCGAGTGCTTCGGGGATTCTTGCCACGATAGTGTTCACGCATGAATTTAGACGTTTCGGGGTGATGGAGCCATCGCTGCTGGATGTCAGCGAGTTCGGCGTCGGTGTGCGTGGCCATGAACTCGTCGATTTTTTCTTTTTCGCGTTTTGTTTTTACCAGTGGCGGCGGTTGGACAATGCCCGCCCCCTCCCCCGATGGGAGGGCGGGCGCTGTACCGCTGTTATTAATAATTTTATTATTATTAATACTACTGCTTGGGACTCCCACGCATGTGTCTGGCACTCCTATAGGAGTGCTATAGGAGTCCTTAAGGACTCCTAGACTTTGTTCAAATTGCTCGATGATTTTGCATATGTGCGGCCACGTGCTGGCGTTGATCTGCCAAAAATCGCCCGTGTAGCCCGCGTAAGGACTGGGAGGCTCTATCGGACCGCTGGTAGCTCGTCCGATTTTTCTATTGGCGATGTTGTGCCGGACGTTTGCGCCTTTTCGACCGCCGTCTTGTTTGCGGAGGGTGAGTTGCGCAAATTCGCGGTAGTGAGCCTGGATTGACGGATCATGCAGACTGCCGGTCGCTGGGTGAAAAACAAACTTGCCTAAGATAGCCACGCGGTGCTTCTCCCAGTCCGCCGGACGCAACTCCGACCACATATACAACTGGTGCAGGTCCATGATCCGCATGAGACCTGGCGGTCGCAGGCGGTACATCCATAGCCAGATTCTTACCCACGCTCCTATTTGCAGAGGCTTGAAGTTTCCAGTGTCCAAGAGTACGGAAACTGGAAATAGCTTGTGATATTCGGGTTCCGGCCAGTCCATAGCATTCCTTTCATCCGTGTGATGTGGTGGTGGTGACAGAGAGTGGTACGCCGCGGAGCCGCCAAAGTGCGGCGTCGTGTGCGAGATGGAACTCACTCCACCACTGCACGAAGACCCATTTATCCAAGGCGTTCCGCCGCCATCCCCGCACGTCTGGCGATGGCAGATGTCCCATCTGGACCTCCGCGAGAAATTCTTCCACGCTGATATTCAGGTAGCTTGCGGCGCCGTTGGCGTCGAGCATTCCGTCGGGAACCTCTGGCATGAGGATTCGATTACGCATTGAGTCCCCTCCCGCTCGCCATCCGGCGAGGATTTAGTTTTTGTGGTTGACAATCATCGGGATTGTGGTGATGCTTATCTAAACGGCCACGTCCCCCGCCGCCAAGAGGGGCAAAAAAGTGCCCCCGCAGCTGTTGAAGCAACTGCGAGGGCGGAAACCAGGTGAGTACACACCCAGTTCCCTTTACTTTGACGAGTTGGGGATAGTACTCGCCGCATTTTACGGGAGTACACCCATGAAAGCCAATCCCCCCACCACCTCCAAGAAGTCCCCCGCGAGTATGATGCGGGATGGAATCATCAAGTTGATAGGACGCGAGGAAGGCGAGACCGACCTTGATCTTCTCAAGCGGCTGGCAAACGTCATCGACGTCGGACGGGATGCCGAGGAATTTGCAAATCGATGGTTTAATTTTCGAACAGAAGCAAACAGGATCGTACCTCTCCCCCCAATGTCTGATAAAACTGGGGGTTTTGCCGACGTGCTCGACGTACTGAAGGCTCTGGCGTCGAAGTCCGTCGGGGATAACGCCACGAAAGCCCCGGCGGTCCCCTTCGACATCCAGAAGTTCCACAGCCTGCTCGTCGAGATGACGTTTTATTTTGAGGCCTCGTCGTTGGTTGGCGAAGACGCAAAAGAAGACGTTCACGTTCTGTACAACGGCAAGCCGCTCAATGAAACCCTGAAATGGAACACCGTCAAAGATGTTGACGACGCACTCCGCACTCTCCGATTCGAGGTTGATATTCTCCTCGCGGACGCCGCCACCGCGCACGTCCTGCAGGAACTCGCATCGAAGCGTTGATCCGCCAGACGCATTTGCAGGAGATTTGTGAGCCTCCGAGGGCCGTGATGACACCAAGGTTGTTGCGGCCCTTAATTTTAGTCTGTATTGCGGCGTGGTCATGTGTGTACCTCCTGTGGTGGTGTCCAGTAGAAATCTTTGTTTTGTTGCCAGCCATCCGTCGGATCCCATACTACGCTGTAGACACACACACTTTTGTCACCAGCGGCGTGACAGCCTTCGGCGATTCGAACAGCAAACGCAGACTCGCGAAATCGCCGACGGCGTAGGTGGACGCGACCACGTGAATCCATTTGGAGGCGTTTCACCAGATACCGCACATCGTCTTTTTTTAATTTCATGAAGCACCTCATTACCGCCAACGTAGCTCTCCCCGGTTGTGGCGCCGGATGCTTGCGGGCATCCGACTCCACGGTAGGAACTGTCACAGCCCTGGCACCAGGTGCATCACGAGCCACATGACGGAGGCACCGCAGAAGAAGCCGACGAGCATGAAGCAGAACATGGCCCAGCTGATATCCGCATCATCCTTTTTGGCAGCGGGCGAGTGGGGGATGGCAGCGAGTGGAGGCGTGGGAAGAGGGGAAGGGTTATAGTTCGGCCGGCCCTGTCCACCTTTGACCACCGGCGGCAACGGCTTGATGTGAACCGTGGCCTGATCACCATCCTCGTTCCTGAAACTTTGCGTCTGGCTCGGCAGAAACATCACGTCACCTCCGGGATCGCCTGGCGTTTACGTTCGGCGATAATGGCTTCGATGACGTTGTCCCAGGCGTCGTGAGCCAGATCGGGGTGTTGCGCGGCGAACAGAGCTAATTCCTTGAAATCGCCACGGTCGGCGTCGTTCAGCCAGATCATTTCACTCAAGGCGGTCACCAATTTGCTGCACGTAAAGAAGATGCGGCTGTCGCGTCTTGACGACATTCTCAATCCACCACGATACGCCGCATCCAAGAATCGCTGTGCGTTCGACGGCATGCGGTTGGTGGCGGCGGTGGGGTTGTTTGCGGCGGGGAGCGGTGCGGGGAGTGGGGACCTTCCTTTAACTTCATCCAGAATAACTTTAGCACGCTTGATAATGGAAAAGTCCATCGCGACCTTTTGTAGTATCTCTTCGAGCATCATGTATAGATCGGGAGCCCTGGCGATGAGTCTGGCATTGGCAACATGCCGAGCGTCATCGCGGAAATATATTTCCGCTATGGGGTGTCCATTAGCGTCAGAGATGCATTGATACCATCCAGTCGTGGCTGAGGAGTCATGATACCGCCACGGGATAGTTGCCAGCTTAGGAGGGGCACAATCCTTGCAATATTGGTCTGGGCCGTGTTCTATGGTGCATGCCATGGTTATTTCCTTTCCGCTCGCTTGCGAGCTTTCGATACCTTTGTTTTCAACTCGACCTCTCGGCGTAACGCCAGTTCGTAGAGCGTCGCGTAGGGAAAGCAGACCGTTGTCGTCCGCGTGCCCTTGAGCCACATCGCGAGATGCGTGGGATGTGCCTCGATGCAGATCGCACGGTACTTGCCCTGCGAAAAACAGACGCCCAACGTCTCCGCCCTCAATCGCCACTTACGCTCGCTCAACTTCGTCATTGCATTCCCCTCCCATTCTTCCGCTGCACTGGTGTCGAAGGATGTCCACGGAACAAGTCCGCGGCCGAGTCCGGTGACTGCTTGGCGATCCGGATGAAATCAATCAACCCGTCGATGGCCGCGTCGTCAAGTGTGTTGATGCTGGCGAGGACCGCGGTAGCCAGTCGATGAGCGTACTGCTCGCCAGTAGATGCTGCGTCATGACCGCCGTGTCTGGCAAGGCGGCAGAAATAAAGCAGTTCCGTCATGTCAGGCGTGAATCTCCGCTCGGGTATGATCACTTCAGTTGTCATTAGTGTGCCCTCGCTCAAAACGCCAATCCATCTTCCAGTAACTTCTTCGCCGTGGCCGGGTAGCGGGCGGCGAACTCCATGAACTCAACCAGTCCCTCACGAAGCTGGGATTCGAGGAACTGGGCGTGCTCGACGACGGCCTCGGCGAGGCGGGCGGCGTGCTTCTCGATCGGATCGCTCACGCGGTACTGGCCATGCTGGGCAAGGTCCAGAAACCTCTGGAACGCCGGACTCTCCCGCAGTTCCGCAATCATCTCGTCGCGGGTCTGTGTCATGGTGCTGATGGGGTCGATGGGGATTTCCGTCGTCATAATGAAGTCCTTTCATTCATGGGTTTGACGCTTGTTTGCTCGTGAGCCGGACACCCGACCCGCGTGATTTCCACATTCTTGGGTGCAGTGATCCCGAGCTTCACCGATCGGCTCCGCCCAATTCGAATCTCAAGAACCTTGATCTCTATGTCCGAACCGATTCGAATCCGATCTTCCGGGTATCTTTGCAGCACCAGCATTTAAAACCTCTTACGTCCTGTAATCTTATTCTTGTAAATAGATGTTTGACTATTCCGCTTTTTCCAACCCGTCAGGGATAGAATCATCAAGTTGCGAAATTAGGTGCACATGCGTCTTGTATGGTTTCCCGAAAAGCCTTTCCGCGATGCGCATACGTAACGCGTTGCAAAGACACGCCTGTTTATTTTCTGGGAGGTCCATCACCAGATCCCAAACATCATCGAGCGTCACAGCAGGGTATCTCCTTTTCGACGGGGAAGGCTCTGACATCACCGCACCTCCGTGATTGGGGTAGAGTTCATGGTGGCTGGATCAAAGGTTTGAGTTGCCGGGGGATTCTGGACGGGAGGTTCTTTTTTTTGGCAGGAACTGATTCCGTAACAGATATTACTGATCGCCAAGAGGACAATCGCGAGTTCCAGCAACCAATGACGCTTTTCAAGTTTTTCAAATTCAGGGCAAATTCTCATGGCGTCTCCGCTTTTAGGGGGAGGGTGGAGGCCGCGGCGTCCGCCAAGGCCCGTTCGATGTGGGCGGGCTGGAGCAGGCGGTCGAGAAGTTTGGTCAAGGGGATACCGGTTGATACCGATAGCTTTTTGAGTCGTTTGTACGTTTTAGGCAGCATCCGGATTTGAGTTGTCGGCATTTGTACTCTCCTGTCACCACCCAATATACCCGATAATCGGGTGTTGTCAACAGAAGTCTTCACTTGATCCCTATTTTTTTTTAAAAGGCGTGCCAAAATGCTGGGTATGTCAACACGAGGTCAGGTTCGCGTATATCTCTCATCCGCCGCCAAGAAGCAGGTGGATCAAATGAGCACTCAGATCGGTATCAGCCACACCGAGCTTCTATCGCGGATATGCGAGTGGTTCGCAGTCCAGCCCAAAGGCGAGCGCCTCCGAATGCTCGGCATTCTTACGGAAAATGAAGATGTCGTGTCGTCAAAAGCGTCAGCCCCAAAAAACGAGGTGGCGTGAACGCCCCAACCCTCTCGCTCGGATCGGTCCGGGCAAGAAGGTCGAAATTTACGAGTAGGCTCTGGAGGCGGTAAGATCGAAATGGAATAGGAGGCGGTGATGGTATGCCCGATATGCCACGGTTTGATGGGGGAGTCGTTGCTTACCGGACAGTTTTGGATTTGCTCGCGGTGTAAAGTCGTCGAATGGGATTTGAGTATCGATTGCACAGATGTTCGCGGCGGTGGCTCTGGGGAGCGATTTGCAAAATATGAGGCAATAGCAAATGAGGCTCAATTTCCGACGAACTGCCGTGAATGCCATGGTGTTCTGTGGAGGTCGGACCAACCGTTGATGAAAGGCGAACCTTGGTTTTGCCCACGATGCGAAATCCATTACACACAGGATCAGGTGGAGTCTTACGCGGAGAAACGCCTTCGGCTTCAAAGATGGGCAAACCTCAAAGTGTGGGTCGTTTTAACTTTCCTGATTTTTTGGATACTTGCGGTAGGTGCCTGTTCCGGGATTTCACTAATTTTTGGTGGCATTGCGGCGATTGGGCTTGGGATAGTGCTGATGATTGTTTTAACAAAATTAGATGACTTAATGAATGGGATGCCATGAGTATTGATCCTAAAAGTGCGTTGATTGGCGGTTTGGTTGTTTTGTGTGGCTTGTTGTCGTTGGGACAGGCGAGGATGTATGACAGTAACGGCAATCGGATTCCGACTGGGCCTGCTGCAAAGCAAAAATCTAATACCGAGACCAACAACCTCGCGAAGCTCATTGGCCTTGAAAAAGACCTACAAGCGGAAGCCGACCAGTACGCTGCGGGATACTTTGAAACGTATTGGAATGAAAAAATCAGTGTTTTAGACTGGAAAAACGATGCCGCCGTGGATGCCTTTGCCAAGAAGATAGGCGTTCTCCGCAAAGTTACTGGCATGACCGTTAACGGTAAAGGCGACTCCCGCCTTCAGAACAACGAAGAGCTTCTGGCGGTTGCGAAGCGGGAGTATAGGAACAGCACGCAGTACCAGAGCGTGTTGCTGAATGATCCGACATACAAGACGATCCTTGCTGGTCTTGATGCCGCTGCTGACGCCCGCAGACGCGGTCTCTCTCCTGAAGAGACTCTTCAAAAAGTGATTGCTGCCCAGAATGCTCAAAAGGAAGCCAACGCACCAGCCGTAGCGGCGGCCGCTCGTGAGAACGCCATCCACGAGGACTATTGGAACAAGTTCGCCGCCGAGAACCCTGAGATCGGTCGTGCAGGCGGCGAAGCGTTATGGCAGGAAGCAGTCCGGGAAGTCAACGCGGACAAGTCGTATGTAAATGATGACCAACGCGCCGGTGCCGCTCGAATCATCTTCAAACAGAAGGTAGATGCCAAAAAGGCTGCGGCAGCCGCCAACGAAAACGCCGTTCACGAGGCCTATTGGGTTCAGTTTGCCAAGGATAACCCGGAAATCGGTCGCATGGGTGGTGAGGCATTATGGAAAGAAACTGTTGCCGAAGTCCATGCGAATCCCTCATTAGTCAATGACGACCAGAAAGCCGGCGCAGCTCGGTTCATATTCAAGCAGAAAGTGGCAGCGGCAAAGGCCAAGATTGCCGCGTCGGACAAGAAGTAGCCCCACCCTCTCCCCCCCCCCAGTCATAAAATCGGTAATATTTCACATGGGTTTGCAGGCTGAACGCAGAGTGTTATTCGCCATTTCTATCTCGTAAGCCGTCAGCTTCGTTGGTGGTCTAAAATAACTACATCTAAACTCTTTGCAGCAATAACCAAATGAAACAACAACATCTCCTGGCTTGTGCTCGTGAGGTCCTTTTCGGCAAAACCCCTCGTAGCCGTGACTCGATTTAATAGGCAAGAAGCTAACGCAGTCTCTGCATTTGTCTGAATTCATGTGTCCTCCAGACAAAAATCATAACACACCAGTAACCGCCAATGCCACAGTGTCCCGGACACCGTGACATTTTGCTTCCCGCCTTAAATGCAATACACTTGCAAATGCAAGTGAGTTGCATTGAGGCGAGCATGGAAGCGATCCCCCACTCCCAGCCTTTCGATTACACAGCGGCGAGCGAGGTAGCATTGGCGGTGATCCGGGCGAACTGGCAGCTTGCTAACCGCACCGGCCTGGACGCCGAGACGCTGCGGTGCGAGCTGGCCGCGGAGATCTGGGAGGGGTACGAGCATTTCGATCCGCGGCGATCGAGCTTCAAGACCTTCGCCGGTAACATCGCATGGAAGCGTCTAATCGATCGGTACCGCCGGCGATCGCGTGTGACGGCGAGGGAGTTGACGTGGGGGGGGGAGGGGGTGACAGAGTGGCAAGGTGAGGGGGGGACGAGGTACACCCCTAATCAGGGTGGTGACGAAATTCCAACAATTCTAAAAAATATTTTTGTTCTCGTCCCCGGCGCCCGGGGTCGCCCCGGCCACCCCCCGTCGGCGTATGTTCAGGCGTTGGCGTACCGCAACGAGCACGGCCTTGGCTGGCGTAGTCTGGGGGCGGCGATCGCGGCGGACAATGACCTGATGGTGACGCTGGGGTTTGTGTCGCCGCCGTCGGTGCGGCGGCTGATAGCGAGCCGCCGTCGTCTGCAACAGTGGTCCCGCCGTCAGCGCAAGAAACTACGTGAAGAAACCAAAGAAAAAGACACAACGGACACATTCCGCAGCGAAAACGCGGACGGTTAACTGGAAGCCGAAGTTTCTCGCCAAGTTGAAGGAGACGGGCAATGTGATGTTGGCGTGCCAAGCGGCGGGGATCGCACGGGCGACGGCGTATGTTTACCGCGAGGAGGACATTGATTTTTCCCAGGCGTGGGATCTGGCATTGGAGGATGCCGCGGATGTTCTGGAGTTGGAGGCGTGGCGGCGTGGCAAGGAGGGGGTGAAAAGATATCTGTACCACGCCGGCGAGCCTGTGCTAAATGAAGCTGGCGAGCATATTTACGAGTTGGAATATTCTGATGGAATCCTGCAATTATTACTGAAGGCGGCCCGTCCTGCGAAGTACCGAGAGAACCACAAGATCACCCATGAGGGAGCCGTCGGCATTCGGACAACGGCTGACGGAGAAACTCAGGCAGATCGTCTGCTCGATCAAATCCGCGAGCTCGCTGGGGAAGAAGTTGCCGGAGGGGATACTGCGGGAGGCGGCGGAGCTGCTGGAGTCGTTTCCGATCGAGCGGTGCGAGTTAAGGGCAAGTCCTAAACAACTGGCGTTCCAGGAGGATTTCTTCCGGCGGGCGGACTCGAAGGGGCGGCGGTGCGGAATCTACGTTGCCCATGGCGCGAACCGATCGGGAAAGTCCAAAGTGGCGGGGGTTATGTGTTTCGCTAAGTTCTTGCGGGACAAGGCGCAACATGGGGATGCGTTCTGGTGCGTGGCGCCGTCTTTCGACAAGTCGGTGGGGGCGGCGGGGGGGCAGCAGAAGGAGTTGTGGGACGCGTTACCGCGGTGGATGTTCAAGGACCAGACGTGGGACGAGAAGACGGGCTTCACGCATCGGAAGGTGGTGCTGCCGACGCAAGACGACGGGCAATGCGTCGTCGAGTTCCGCAGTTCTGACCAGGCGATGGAGATGTTCGAGGCGGGACGTCTGCGGGGGGTGTGGTGCGACGAGAGGCTGCCGGAGGAAATTTATGACCGTCTCCTGGCTCGCATCATCGACCTGGACGGCTTCCTGATTTACTCCGACATCTACGAGCAGTGGTGGCATTTTGAGCGGCTGGTGTCGGCGAAGCCGGAGGCGGGGATTCGGTATCAGCACTTCACAATGCATGACAACTCGCACAATCTGTCGCCGGGGGCGATCGAGCGAGTGTCCGAGCGTTGGACTGAGGACCAAAAGAACCTTCGAATTCATGGCCTGATGGTGCGAATGGAGGGATTGGTTTTCAAAAATTCGTTCGATCCACAGCGTCACCTGGTTCGGCCATTCCCGATCCCGGACTACTGGCCGCGTTGGCGGCTCATTGACTACGGCAGCTCAGCCCCGACGGCCTGCCTGTGGGTGGCGTTGTCGGAAGATGAGATTGCCTACGCTTATCGTGAATACTACGACCGTGGTCACATCATCGCCCATAACGCCCGGATGATCATCGGAATGTCCGGCAACGAGAAATACCGTCAAACACTGATCGATCCGCATGCCGTAGATAAACCGCCGGCAGTGCATGGTCTTTCGCAGAGCGTTGCAGATCAGTATGCGACTGCGGGGATCAAGACGACAGGGTGGCCGTATATCCACGTGATGGGGGAACACGCCTGTGTAGAGAAGGTGAAGTTGGGGTTTGAGCAGGGGAAATTAAAGATTTATTCCACTTGTGAAAACTTCGTCAAGGAGCTGAATACCTGGAAATACCTGTGCGACAAAGACGGTAAACCGCTGGCGTCGGACAGTTACGAGAACGACAACAACCACCTGATCGACTGCTGCAAGGGGTGGCTGGCGACGAGTCCGACGTTCGCCCGCAGCGGGATCGTGGTCGTGGACGGCAGCGAATAACAGATGGTATGGAAACACTTCTGATATGGCTGGTCGTGCTGTTGGTGGTGCTGATGCCGTTGTGGATGCTTGCCGGCGTTTTCGTCGGCGTGTGGCTGACGTATCGGCTCTCGCGAGGAGCCAGTCCGATGCCGAATCCCGGTGCGATCGCTCGCAGCGTGATCGAGGTGGTCAGGCCGCCGAAGAAGGAGTCCGCGAATAACAGTTTACATTTGCCGCGAATGCGGACGTGAAACGAGTTTCAAGTTTCGAGCTTCAAGAAAACGAGGAAACAATGATTGGATTTAGAGGTACCCGCAACATCATTGACCCGAAGAACGGCATGCTGTACCAGCGTATTCGCTGGGGTGAGAACAAGGCCGACGAGGCCTTTTGGAAGAAGATTTTCAAGGCGGGGAATGAGGGGGGTGGCGAGGTGATTTTTGAGTGGCGTGATGATATGACGCTGCTGTTGGGCGAGCAGAAGCACCCGCTTCAATTCCAATCGACGACGGAACGCGACCAATGGCGTCAGACGCTGCAGAAGGGGCCGGGGTTCCGATGCTTCGCACGATTCAGTTCTGACAGCGTCCTGATCGGCACGGAAGTCATGGAACCCACCCCCATCGTCGCAGCCGTCGGTGGCAAAGATGCTCCCCCTCCGCCGCCCGACTTCAACACCATGACCGACGCCCAGTTGCGAACGTACGCGGCAGAGCAAGGGATCACGGTCACGCAGAAGATGAAGAAGGCGGACTTGCTGGCGGCGATCAATTCGAAGAAGTCGGAAGCCAGTAGCCAGAAGCCAGAATAAGGTGGAACCATGCAGCTCCCGCCGATCGGCACGCCGCTGGAGGAAATCAGCGGCGAAATCATCACCAAGGTGATTCTCCTGAAACAGGAGAGCCGCCTGGTACGTCACCCTTGGGAGATGGCGGCGGACATTAACCGCAATTATTACCATTACAATGCCATGGAGCCGGCCGCCGACGGCGTGATTGTTTGCAATGACATCCAGCAGAACGTTATCACTCAGACGGACCTTCAGACGAAGGACGCGCCAGTGATTTCCTTTGAGGCGATCGATACGGGCGAGAGACCCCGCGGTTACTTGGACCTAGAGGATTTAGGAATTCCCCCGGCAGTCCTTGCCCAACAGTTCCAACTCGCGCCAAACGAGGTGGCGCCGTGGGTTGGCGAGGATGGCGAGACTCATCCCCCCACACATCTTTCACGTATGTCGGTGATGAAGGTGCAGAATGCAATTAAGGCAGGGCTGTTGCCTCCTGACGTTCTGATCAGCGTCTCGGCAGGCGAGCGTGAAGACCTGATCCAAAAAGTCTTCGACACCATCTGGCGGCGAAGCCGTACAGCACTCTGGTTCACACGACACGTATTAAAGAATAATGTCGATGGCTGGTGCACGGTCAGTTATGAATTCGACGATGCCAAAAAGAAATTCCTCTTGACTGACATACCGCTCAAACAGGTGTTCGCGGATCCCACAGACGACGACGAGGAGAAGTGGGCATATTTTATTGTGGATTTGCCCTTCGACGCACAGATCGCCAAGGGGCTCAACCCGGAACTGGCGGATGAGATCGACGAATATGCCGACCCTATTGGCAAGATCGTCCGACCGCCCGAAACGCTGGAGATGGGGAGTAAGTATGAGGACTTGCCGAGCATCAATCGGCCATTCATCACACTGACGGAGGTTTTCCTGCGTGACCAGGAATGTTTCATGCGGCCGGAGCAGGCAATCGAGGCGGGGCATTTCCACGAGCGAGAGGTAGGTACTGGTGATTGGGTGAGGGTGGCCTCGGATGAGGGGGCGACAGGGGAGGGGGGGGGACAAGGTGACAAGGTGACAGGGGGACAGGGCAAGGAATTAGACGCTCCTGGTGAGCTGCAGGAGCAGATGCGAACGGGCTATTTTACAGGGGACGATCCCAATGACACCGAAGCAGAGGAAGTTTATCCGCCGGGCCATGAAAGGTTCGACGCGAAGCGTTGGCCTACGTACCGCTGCATCCGCCACATCACGCTCGTAGCCAGTCGTTCCGTCGTCCTGGCTGACCGGCCGTGCCAGTATCAGGATTTCCCCGCAGCGTTGAATCAGTGCATCCCAGTCCTGGATAAGCCGTTTGGGATCGGCGAGCCGTTTCGCCATCGCCCCAAGCAGGACGCCCGCACCAGGCTCATGACAAACGCCGTTGATCACAGCGAGTGGTTCAAAGGACCAATGACGTGGGGCCCAAAGTCCGCACGCGATCAATATGTAGAAGATTATGGCGACGCGTTTGCAAGGCCCAACCGGCACATGTGGCTGCCGGATGATCTGATCCTCAAGACCAACGGTAAACCGATGGGTACGCAGGACCCACCGGCGATGCCGCCGGTGTTATTGCAACTCGACGAAAAACTCAAACGCGAAATCAACGACGACAGCGGAAACATGGCGGCGTTGCAGGGACGGCCGGCCGACGCGATGAGCAATCTGTCCGGCGTCGCTATAGGACTCATTCAGAGCGCCGCGGCCAGCATGGCGTCGTTCAAGGCGAATCGCATGTCGCACGTGATGGAGCGAATTGCCAGGCTCGGTCTGCATTCGATCCTGACGCGTATGACGGCGGCGGACGTGTACAAGATCGTCAAGAAATATCCGATCCACGTGCTGGAGGCCCTGTGGGCCGGCGCCGTCGAGATGGAGTGGGAGACCAAGATCGTCCTGTCCGCCGGCGCCAGCGCATCGCAGGACAAGAAGCAAGCCGATGCCCTGACGAAATTCCAGCTCGGCCTGACGTCGCAGGAAACCACCCGCGATCGGACTGGCGAGGATAACAGTCTTGAGACCCGGCGAATAAACGAGGAGAAGCTTCGTGACCTGCAACTTCAAACGCAGGCCCAGGCTTCGATGCAATCCCCCCCCCCGTCACCCCCTCAACCCACACCGGCGGGCGGTCCGCCGGCGGCGGGGTTTCAGGTGGGTGACAGATCAAACGCGGTGGATGCAGCCCACCGGCTGATAGGCCAGTAAGTGTAGCTACGGCTGAAGACTTCCTGACCCCCAAGCCGGCGCCAGCATCAGACGCAAAGGAGTTTCCAAATGGCCGACACTGCCGTACCCACATTATCCCCCAGCGATACCGGGGCTGACGAACTCAAGCTCTCGATTGCCGAGGGCGATCCACTCAGCGAGTACGTAGACGACGCCGATGCTGCTGGTGGCGGCGAGGCACCTCCCCCATCTCCCACCGGCGGCGAGGGCGATGAGCCAGGCGGCGAAGGTGGCGAAGGTATGCCCGGCGAAGGCGAAGGCCAGGCAGCGGAAGTTCCCCCCTCCCCCACCCCCGGCGAAGGCGAGGGCGGTGGTGAACCGGCCGGCGAAGGTAGCAAACCGCCAGCCTGGAGCACAGAGGTCCAGCAACTCCAGCAGCAAATAGCCAACCTCACCAAACGCCTCGAGGTCGCGGCTGAAACAAAAGGCCCCGCGGAGGTCGCCAAGATTGCCGAGGAGGTCAAGGACGACCTGGAGGCCATGTCGGATCAGATCGAGCAGCGTCTCGCCGATCCCAAGTTCGACTCGTTCGAGAACGGCCCCGATGTCATCAAACAACAGCAGGCCGTCCTTCGGGCGATGCAGAAGCGGCAACGCCAGACCGAAAAGATCCTCTCGCAAGTCCAGACGGACAACGCCGCGGCCCGCGAGAACGCCGTGTACGAAACCTACTGGGGTCAGTTTGCTCGTGACAACCCGGAGATCGGCCGCAGCGGCGGCGAGGCGCTCTGGCAGGAAGCCGTGATGGAAGTCAGTGCGGATAAGTCGCTCGGCAACGACGACCAACGTGCCGGCGCCGCCCAGTACATCTTTAAACAGAAAGTGGCCGCCAAAAAAGCTACAGCCGCTGCTGGAAAGCCTGCCGGCAAAGTCATAGGCAACATCAAGTCGTCACCATCGCCCGCCAAAGTGCCCGCTGGCGGAGCAGCAGCAAGCGGAGGCAAACTCGGCCTCGTGGCCGGGCGGGCGAATGCGGAACCTGAAAAACCTTTTAACTTGGACGAAAGAGTCAAGCGGGGCGATTTTAAGCTCATTGAAAGTTTTGGTTTCAACGAATAATCAATCGTGGGCGGCGAGTGCCCTACCCACCTAACCAGGAGTAAAACACATGTCAGCACCAAGAGTAGGAATCCGAGCGTTTTCACAAGAGTACATGTCGCGCCAGGTGGTGAGCACACTGGCGATCTCATTGCCGCTGCTCTACATGATTATGGCCATTGACGGCGACAAGAAAGGAATGTTCAAGATCGGGGTGCCCAACTCGGGGTCTCTGATCTCCCGCGTTCCTTCCGCCCGTGCCCGTGAAAAACAGATTTACGCCTCCGAGCGGTACATGCCCATGATCCACGCTACGCCCAACGATCCTGATGACACCACCACCATCGGCGAGTTTGGAAACATGCCCACTGTCGGCGGAGCCGGCGGCAACGGATTTTTAGGACGCGTGAACCTCACCAGCGGGGCTATCACGTCCGTCGATGTGGTCATGGGTGGAACAAACTACAGTCCCAACACGCAAATTCAGTTCGTCGGCGGCAACGGCACCGGCGTGGCGGCCCATGCGACTGTCAGTGGCGGCGTGATTACCGCCATTGTCATCGACTCGGGCGGCAGCGGCTACACCATCGCACCGGTGGTCAATGCCTTGTCTTCGGGAACACGCCATGACCTTCATTTCAAGCGTCCCAGCTTCGGCAAGACCGAGTACGCAACACCCTACAAGGTGAGCAAAAAGGCCATGCGGTGGCAGAAGAATCTGCTCAACGGGTTATCTCGCTCCGAGAAAGAAGCCGCGCTTTCGTCGCTGCTCCAAAGTTCTATTGATGAGGCGAGAGTCCCGCACCTGACACGAATCGCACGGGAATTGATCGGCATTCAAACCATCGGCGACATGGGTCCCAGCGATCAGTCCGCTACAGTCTGGGATCACCAGCTCTCGCTCGCCGCGAGTTGCCACGCCAGCAACGTTTATGGCGAAGTGGACCGCTCGATGGCGGAGAACGACTGGTGGCGGGGAAACCGCGTCACCGATCATCGTGCCGCGAATGTGCTTGACCTGTTCAATGAAGGCAATTACACCCTGGGCTGCTCCGATATCGGATTGCCGATCCAGCTGGGGTTCTGCGGTCCGTCTCTATTCCCGCAATTCGTCAGTCAGGCATTGGCGAATGGCGGCAAGATTGTCTACACCGAAAAGCAGCCGGAATTTGGGATGTTCGGTATCAAACGCCAGATCGTTCAGGTCAACGACATGTTCGTCATCTACGACCCGCAGATCCCCGACAAGAAACGAATCGACCCACGTACTGGAACGTACTTCCCCACGAACGCTTTCATGGCCGTCAATCCAGACACCATCACAGTCGCGTTCGATCCGGAGGCGAAGTTCACCGTGGACGAGCCGTTCGACCAGACCAAAATAGAAGGCGGTCAGAACGCCTTCACCGGCCAGATTCGAACCGAAATCGTTGTATGCAACGAAGCCCCCAAAGGCTCCGTCTACTGGGAAGACGTAGGAAGCGTTTAATCCATAGGCGGCGAGGGACCTCGCCACGGCCCACGCCGCTTATCAAGTTTTTTAAGGAACACGTGAACCATGCCGCTGTACCCGTATGCCTGCACCTGTGGCCACCGCGTCGAAATAATCTGCAAGGTGGATGAACGCGATGCGGCGATCCGTTGTCGTTGTGGCAAACCGATGGCACGGCAATTCGAAGTTTCGCCTGATAATTTGGTGATGGAGCTCGATCGAGAGCAGACGCTGGGTGAACGAGTGAACTCGGGCGAGTTCAAGTTGCACGAGAGTTTTAGGGCGTTAGGCGTCTTGTGACAGAATAGCTGGAGCCAGAATATTAACACTGGCAATTTCTAAGGAGGGCCATATGGCCATTAATGTACTACGATCGCAGCGTGTGTGGGTGGGAAACGCTCAGTCGGGCTACAACGCCTTGATCGGCATTGCACAGTTCAACGGTACCGATACAACTGGAACGCTCGAATGCCCGTTCTCGAATGTGATGAGCGTTCTTACCACGAACATCGGCGGTGAGGCCGGCGAGCAGGTGATCTGCGATGACGCCGCACTCGTCGGAGATGGAATGATTCAGCGAGAGCCGACCGGCACGCTGACGTTCACAAGGTTTGACGACACAACGCCTGACCTCATCTTCTCCTTCGAAATCAAAGGATACTGACGAATTTTCAAACTGAAAACTCGAAACTAACCGGAGGTGCCTCGTGATCGTATTCCAGCCCAATGACCTGAGCATCGTTGGCGGCAGCCAGGAGGCTGTCGTGGCGGTCTCTGGCCGATGCCCATGGTCGCTTGGCCGGCCTATCGCCGGCACGGTCGACGGTCTGGCGGCCGCGGCCGACGGGATCACGCCGGGGGAGATCTGGACGACCGACGGCGCCAACGCCGGATACCGCGTCCTCCTGGTCCCTCCGAACAGCACCTACATGGAACTGGGAGCCTGGGGCGACTCCGCGGCGATCACGCCACCGGTACTCGAAATCTGGCGGGCACACGGCGATCCGTCCGATCCGGGCATCTGGGCGCCGGTCTACAACACGTTGGGATCCACCACCGTCACACTCGATGGAACCATCCGAGACACCAACGGAGGGGCAGGGCCGGCGGAGAATCGCTACGTGGTCGATGAGGGCGCCATTCCCGGCAAGCATCTTTTCGATGTCCGCGGAGCACGGCTCCTTATCGTAAAACTCAACACCGTCGGCGCCGGCGGAAACTGGTCAGCCTGGCACCGCTTCTTCTGATTGGCTTTTTACCTGAGGAAAC
>WQYP01000079.1 GCA_009781185.1 Phycisphaerales bacterium
ACTCGCGCCGGTGGTGGCCACAAAGAACAACCGCCGCCGAAAGCCCGGGGGGGGGTACAGGACCCACAAGGAAAAATTCCACCGCCCGGAAACCCCCGCAAAACCCCCCCCCCCCCCCCTCCTCCTCCTCCATCGCATTCTCCCCCCACCCCCACTGCTCCCCCCACTCCGTCCATCACAGCAGCCACCCCGACCGCCCCTGCCTCCCCCCCTACCACCACCAAACCCATTTCCGCCTCCATCTCCATTTCCACGGACACCGCTCAATTGATCCAACGACTCCGTCAGGAGCGCAGCGCACTCACCCCCACCACTATTTCCTCCCCTATTTCCTCTTCTCCCGCTCCCCCTGTTTCTCCCTCTCCTTCCACCACTCGCCTTCACACTTTTTCATCCAACGATCCCACCAACCATCCCATCTATCAGTTGGCCGATCAGGGTAAGTCTCCTCGTGAGATCGCTCAGCAACTGAATCGTCAACCAGGCGAAATCAACCTGATCCTCGCGCTTCGCCCCCGCCAACGCGTGTAATCCTTAGCCTTGCGTGGCAACGCAAGGCTTAACGCACCTTTCGCGTCCTACTTTTTATTTCCTGGGGCTCTCCGGCATTCGCAGCCTTGCGATTCCTCGCAAGGCTATTTCGCTGGCGCAAGCATCTTCACCGCCGATTCGCTAAATGCACGGAACATGTCGATCAGCTTGTCTTCGTGCGAATCCGTCTCAGCGGATTTGATGTACCCGTGAGCATCCATCCACGCGACCGCTTTGCGGATCGTTTCGGCGATTGGCGTCCTGTTTTGAAATTCCGGGATATCACGTCGGATTTTGGCATTCGAATAAACACCGTGGTACTGGAAAATTTCACGTAGTCCGCCGTAGCGCTTGGCATCAATCGCCAGCAGCAGATCCGTGGGAATGTGAACAATCTTCGGCGCCGGCGCTCCCAGCGCCGCGGCGATCGTGCAGGTCACCTCATCCCAGGTCCGAATCTGATCCGCCACAACGTTATACGCTTCGCCAAAAGTCTGCGGGCGCCCGACGGCATAAGCAAACCCCCGCCCCACATCATCCGCCGACGCCAACTGCCACAGCCCATGCCCATCCCCGGACACAATCACCGGCAACCCCCTACGCAACCGATCAATAAACGTCGGCGACCCGCCCAGATTCCCATGCAACTTATTCCCCGCCCCAATCGTATGCGACGGCCGAAGAACCGTGAACCCATTCCCCGCCCCAAATGCCCCTCCACGAAACGCCTTGAAAAAAATCGCTTCGCACGCCGCCTTATTCTTGCCGTAGGGCGACTGCGCCGCCAGCGGCATCGACTCAGTCGTCGGCACCACCGTCTGTGTATTGCCGTAGGTGCAGACCGTCGAACAAAAAAGAAAATGCCCCGTCCTGCCAGCAAATGCCCGCAGACCCGACTCCGCCTGCTCAGAACGAAAGCAGATCATATCGATCACCACATCCCACGTTTTGTCCGCGAACTGCTTTTCGAATGCCGCAAAATCATTGCGATCGCCGTGCAGGCGTTTGACCTCCGGCGGCAGCGAATCCGTCGTCTGTCCGCGATTGAACACCGTGATCGTCGTCGTCTCTCCCTCCCCCGAAAAACGTTCCCGCAGCGCCTTGACGATGCCTGTCGAAATATTGCCCGTACCGCCGATGATCAAAACGTTCATACATCCATCCTTTTAGCGGTCGCCCGGGTGCGACCTGTGTTCAGTAGCGATTTTACCCCCCCACCGCTATAGTGCCAGTCTGTTTTCAACGCTAACGCACGGCATTAACACATGCACAAAACTAAAATCCTCTTTATCGGTGATATCAACGTTGACGTGCTCATGGGCGGACTCGAATCGCTGCCCGTGGTGGACAAGGAAATCACCTGCAAAACCTTCGACATCGCCGTCGGTTCCTCGGCGGTCATCTGCGCCGCCGCTTACACCTCTTTGGGCGGTGACAGTTCATTCCTCGGTCTCGCGGGACAGGACGACTACGGCAACTTCATGATCCACGCCATGAACGAGCTGAAAATCAACACCGACCTGGTCCGCCGCACCGACACCATCAAGACCGGCGTGACCATCAATCTGATCCATGCATCCACGCGAACCCAAGTGACCTACCCCGGTACAATCTGCGAATTCGACGGCTCCGACGTCGGCGAACGCGAATTCAAAGAGTTCTCACACATCCACTTCGCCGGCCCATACCTGCAAACAAAATTCCGCCCGCACATCATACGCCTGCTTCAACTCGCCAAATCGCTCAACATCACCACATCGCTCGATCCGCAATGGGACCCCAGAGAAAAATGGGAGCACATGAACGACTGGCTCCCGCTGCTGACTTACCTCTTCGTCAACGAAGGCGAAGCGATGAGCATCGTAAACACCCTCGACTATCAGAGCCGCAACCGTAAGGGAGCGACGTCCATCGAGGATGCCTGCCGCGCCCTGGCCAATCACACCGCAACTCCAATCGTCAAAACCGGCAAAGACGGCTCCATGGCGATCTCAAGGGGGAGGGGCGGCAACCTGGCACGATCCACCGCCAAACAGGTGCAAGTCATCGACACCACCGGCGCCGGTGACTGTTTCGACGCCGGCTTCCTCTTCGCCACTTTCGAAAAACAACTTCCCCTCGCCAAAGCCCTGCAAGTCGCCAACGCCACCGGCTCACGCAGTTGCACCTTCCCCGGCGGCGTCGCCCACAAATCCACATGGTCCGACATCACCCATTTCATGGAGACTTAACCGGAGTTCACGCTTCAGCGTGTTTCATATAGCCCCGGCTTTAGCCGGGATAAGGCACCGATCTGGCAACTATTCACGGAGAAAAAATGAACGCCTTCCAATCCCTCTTAAATGCCACCCCCGAAGAGAAAAAATCCCGCGGCCTCGAATACACACCACGCGAAATCGCCCAGCAACCCGCCATGTGGACCAAGATGGCCGACATCCTCACGCAGCGCGAATCGGAAATCGCCACCTTCCTCCGAGACGCCGGCCTCACCTACTACGGTGGGGAGAGGGATGACGCCGAGCTCATTCTGACCGGTGCGGGCTCTTCCGAATTCGTCGGAAACGCCGTTGCTCCAGCACTTCGCCAACGTCTTCAACGAACAGTCACTCCCGTCTCCACGACAAATTTTGTCACACATCCCAACATTTTTCTGCCCGACAAGAGATACGCCGTCCTCTCTTTCGCACGTTCGGGCAACTCTCCCGAATCGATGGCTACCTACAACTTCGTCAAGCAAATTTGTCCGACCGCCAAGCAAATCGCCATTACGTGCAACAACCAAGGCTCCCTCGCCAACGCCGCCAAGGCAGACGCCCAAAATTCGCTCTACATTGAGCTTCCCGAGGAGACCAACGACAAGTCGTTGGTGATGACGAGTTCCTTCACGACGATGGCCTTCACTGCGATTTGCTTAGGAGGGGTAGCCCACTACGAACGCCGCTTTAGCCCGGAACTCGCCACCATACTCACCGAAGCCGCCAACCGCGTTATCCAGATCTACCCCGACAAAATTAAAGCATTTGCTGATCGGCCCTTCACCCGAGCCTGCTTCCTGGGCTCCGGCGCTCTCAATGGAGCTATGCAGGAGTGCCACCTGAAGTTGCAGGAGATGACCGAAGGCCAAGTTGTCGCCACTTTTAATTCATTTGTGGGGCTGCGACATGGGCCGCAAGTTTTTGTGAATAAAGATTGTGCGGTGATCGCCACGATCTCTTCCGACCCTTACGTCCAACAATACGAACTCGACATGCTCCGTGAGCTCAAAGCCAAAAAGCAAGGCCTCGGCTCACCCCTCATCATCTGCGACGAAGCTATCACCGAGATACAAGACCTGTCCGACACGATCATCGAGTTGGATACCGCCATCGACGAAGCTCTCCGCGTTCCTGTCGACGTCATCGTTGGCCAAATCCTCGGCACTTTCACCTGCCTACGTGTCGGCCTCAAACCCGACAATCCTTCCACCACCGGCACCATCAACCGCGTCGTCCAAGGCGTCAATATCTATCCCTACCAACAGCATTAAAACATCCTCTATTTAGCCGGCATGCTTGCATGCCGTTCGGCGTTCACAAGGAGTTCTCGTGTCATCCACTGATTTCCTCCTCCAAATGGTCACTGCCCAAAAGCAAGGCAAATCCGCCGGCATCTACTCCATCTGCTCCGCCAACCGCTACGTCCTCGAAGCCTCCATGTTGCAGGCCCTCGCCGACGGCACTCCGCTGCTGATCGAATCCACCAGCAACCAGGTCAACCAATTCGGCGGCTACACCGGCATGACCGCCCAGCAATTCGCCGCCTATGTCGCCTCCATTGCACACACCATGAACTTCCCAAAATCCCGCCTCATCCTCGGCGGCGACCACCTCGGCCCCAACGCATGGCAAAAAGAACCCGCCAAACTCGCCATGCAAAAATCCATCGAACTTGTCCGCTCCTGTGTCCTCGCCGGCTACACCAAAATACACCTCGACGCCTCCATGCGTTGTGCCGACGATCCCAACCCGCCTGCTCCACCCTCTGAAGAGATCGTCACCGCCCGCGCCGCCGAGATGGCCGCCGCCGCCGAAGAAGCCCACAAAACTCTTCCCCCCAACTCCCCAAAAACCGTCTACATCATCGGCACCGAAGTCCCCATTCCTGGCGGCGAGCAAAACACGCAAGCCGGCGTCGCCGTCACTACCACCGCCGACGCCACCCGCACCATCGAACGCAGCAAGCAAGCCTTCCTCGCCAGGAATCTCCACGACGCCTGGACCCGCGTCATCGGCGTGGTCGTGCAGCCCGGCGTCGAGTTCGGCGACAACACCGTCTTCGCCTACAACCGCCAAAAAGCCGCCTCACTTTCTCAAATGGTCGAACCGCATGCCCACCTCGTTTTCGAAGCCCACTCCACCGACTATCAAACCACGCAGGCTCTTCGAGAACTCGTCCAGGACCACTTCGCCATCCTCAAGGTCGGCCCTTGGCTCACCTTCGCCCTCCGCGAAGCAGTCTTCGCTCTCGCCGCAATGGAAACCGAACTCCAATCATCCAACCCGACCTCCCGCATCCGCGAAGTGATGGATGAAGTTATGTTGGAGAATCCCAAATATTGGCAGCCCTACTACCACGGCGACGAAGCCGCCATCCGCTACGCCCGCAAGTACAGCTACTCCGACCGTTGCCGCTACTATTGGCCGCACCCTAAGCTCGACGCCGCCCTCCAAACCCTCCTCGCCAACCTCACCGCCACCCCCCTACCGCTCACGCTGCTTTCGCAATACATGCCCACTCAATACCACGCCATTCGCGAGGGCAAACTCCAAAATACCCCCATCAATCTCATCCACCACAAGATCATGGAAGTCACCGGCATCTACGCCGCCGCCTGCCGCTCGTAAACGGGGCACTGCTGGAGTTCACGCTTTAGCGTGTTCCTCTGCGAAACACGCTAAAGCGTGAACTCCGATAGTATGGTTTTCATCATTCGACTTTTGTCATTGGAGTTTCTATGCCTGCCCCACACGAACTCGCCCACGGTGCCAACGGTGTCCCTACGATCCTCCACCACCACCTCACCTTCCGCCCCTTCCTTTTCACCGGCCCTGACTTCCCGCCCTGCGACTTCGCCGATCCCGCCGCCGCGCGTACTCTCTTCGGCGACTATTCGCTCAAGACCACATTCTACGATTGCAACTTCACCCCCGTCACTCGCGCCGCAAAGCCTGGCCGTTACGGCGCTGTCATCGAAATCCACCACGCCACCCGCGTAAGCCGCCGCTTCATCACCCTCTCTCGCCAAGGCCCGCACACTCTTCCGCCGAGCATTCTCACCGCCATTCCTGAATTCTTCGACCCCTTCCCCGGCCGCTTCTTCCCGATCCTTCCACCCGACGCCGTCGAAGCTATCCACCAAGCCGGCCTCCACGACCTCGCCGCCCTCCATTCCCAAAACAAACCCATCCCCACCGACTCTCTCATCGAGCTCGACAAACAATGGTGGATCCACTTCAAACGCCGTTTCTACAACTACGACAAGCTTTTCCCCACCCCCCCACATCCCTTCCAATTTTCCCGCCCAGCGACCACTCCCATTTCGATCCTCCAGTCCGGCTCACTCGCCGCCGCCGACCTCAAACCCAACGCACACGAAATCATCGACACCGCCGCCCAAAAATGGCTCAACGCCACCAACAACGTCGGCTTCGCCCTCTGCGTCGCCCGCCACAACACCCTCGCCATCTGCAAAGCCTGGGGCAACATCTCCCAAGGCCCAAATCAAGGCCAACCTTACACCCCCGACACCATCGCCCCCATGGCCTCCACCACCAAATTCCTCGGCGCCATCCTCTTCCTCCAATTCGTCGATCAGGGGTTTGCTACTTACGATGAGCCTGCCGCCAGGTATCTGCCGGCGTTAAAGAATCTGCCGCACGAAAATCCGCCCACCATTCGCGACCTGTACACTCACACCGCCGGCCTCTTCGGCCACTGGGGCGACGCTCAGAACGACATGGAAGAATTCGTCGCCGACCTCTATCCCACCACCGGTCACCGCTCCCCCCACAAATACCACGGCGTCGGCCACGCCCTCGGCGGAAAAATCATGGAAGCCATCGCCAACCAATCCATCGCCCAACTCTACAAACGTTGCCTGATCGACCCCCTCCACCTCACGCACTCCACTTTCAACCGCACCTCTTACGGCACCTTTTCCTCCGCCACCGACCTCATCCGCATCGGCCAACTTCTACTCAACCGCGGCACCTACGGCCCCCACCTGTTCTTCACCCCCAAAACCCTCACCGGCATGCTCCCCATCCCCGGCCAGGACCGTTTCGAACCCGAATCTCACATCCGCTGGGGCGTCGGCATCAAAATCCAGGACAACGATGGTCTTTCCCCCCAAGCCTTCGCCGGCTCCGGCGCTACTGGCTCCTTCCTCTCCATCGACCCCACCCGCGACCTGACCATCGCCATGACTCGTTTCGAAGAAGGCTCCGACTATCCGATCTTTCTTAAACATAAACACGACTTCATTCAAGCCATCAAGGACACGCTCATATAGCCCCGGCTTTAGCCGGGATTGGCACTCGAACTGGAGCACTCGTCGCGTGGATTCACCACTCTCTCCGCCCACCTCCTGCGACAACTGCGGCCTCTGCTGTCATCTCCAACACCGCCCACCGTACCTGCCGACGGAACTCGATACGCTCTCGGCAAAGCTCCAACTCGAGGTCCTCACCGCCGACGAATCCAGCCCGTTGCCCTGCATCTGGCTAACCCCAGACCACCGTTGCCGCCATTACGCCGATCGCCCCGAAATTTGCCGCCAATTCGAACTCGCTTCCGAAGACTGTCTCCACCAGCGCCAAGCATTATTGATTGAAGGTGACATCAATCATATTTCATCAGAGCCGCAATCGTGAGATTGCGGTTATTGCTCCGCGATCTTACGATTGTGGCTCTGATGGTTTCTCGCCACTTCAAAAAATGGAGCCTCCCATGAAACTCGTCTCGCTGATCGCACTGGCCATTACCGCCGCCACAGCTACCGCCATCGCCGCCCCTCCCACTCCTGCCACCGTCGCCAACATCAAGGTCCTCTCCGACAAAGTCCCCGACGTCTCTTCCCTCGACGCATGGAAGGCTTCTTTCATCAAGCCCGGCATGACCGACAAGGAGAAGGCCCTGGCCATCTGGCAGACCGTCGCCACCTTCCAGCACCAGGATGCTCCGCCCTCCGAATTCCTGCAGAACGAAGGCACCGTCTACGACGCCATCAAAATGTTCAACGTCTACGGCTACTCCTACTGCGGCGTCGCCGCCTGCGAAATGACATCACTCGCCCGCTACGTCGACGTCCCAGCCCGCGTCCGCACCATCGTCGCTCACGTCGTCCCGGAGCTCTCCTACGACAACCAATGGCATCTCCTCGATGCCTCCCTGATCTCCTACTTCGTCCACCCCGACGGCGACATCGCCAGCATCGACGATGTCGTCAAATCCGTCCAGGACTTCCTCAAAGACCATCCGGACCTGAAAGGCAACGACAAAGCTCTCCGCGACTTCCAGGCCCAAAACAACTGGACCGGCTGGAAGAACGGCCCCACTCTCCTGGCCAACAGCCCGCTCTACGATGCCACCGGCTGGTGGCCCGCCAAAACCCACGGCTGGTACTCCACCATGCAGGAATACGACGGCTCCAAAAATACCCCCTTCAACTACGAAGCCGGCTATTCCCTCGGCTACAAAGTCAACATCCAACTCCGCCCAGGCGAAAAGCTCACCCGCAACTGGTTCAACAAAGGTCTCCATGTCAACATGGACGGCTCCGGCGGCGCACCTGGCTGCATGAACATGACCGTCGGCCAGGGCTTCCTCGCTTACGCCGCCACGCGATTCGGCGACATTGCTCCGGGACGCGTCGGCAACGGCACGCTTGAGTACAGCGCGCCGCTCGCCGATCCCACGCTCGCTCAAAACGCCGCCACTTACGACAATCTTGCGATCTCCGGGAAAACGCTCACACTCAAAGATGCCGCCAAACCCGCTGTGCTCGAAATTCGTAACCCATGCAGCTATGTCTACCTCGCAGGAAAAATAACGCTCAACGCCACGATCGGTGCCGGAAAAATCACCGCCGAATTCTCCGACAACAACGGCCTGGACTTCAAACCCATCGCCACCTTCACAACCTCCGGCGAACAAACCATCGATCTCTCCAAACTCATCCTACGCCGCTACGACTACCGCCTCCGCTTCACCCTCGAAGGCGCCGGCACATCCCTGAACGCCTTGAACTTCACCCACGACATCCAGCATTCGCAGCGTCCGCTCCCCGCGATCGACAAAGGCGACAATACCATCACCTTCTCCGCCGGTCCGCAAGAAGGCACCATCACCATCGAAGGCTCCACCTTCCAGACGAACAATGGCAAGAATCTGCTCTTCACTGACTTCCACCCCGTCCTCGAAAACATCACCAATGACAAGCTGCAACTCTCCGGCGACACCGGCTCAATCACGCAGGAGATCGCCACACCCGGCGACATCACACGTATGAACATCCTTACCCACTACCGTGCCCGCGGAGCAAAAAGCGGCTGGGACGTCCAAGTCTCCTACGACAACGGCAAAACCTTCACCTCCGTCACCAAAGCTCAGGGGCCCACCGCCTTCAACGGCAACTACGTCGTCCTCAAAGACATCCCCCCGCACACAAAATCCGCCAAAATCCGCTGGCAAGGTTTCGGCGGCTCCAACGGCGTCATGATTTTCAACCTCCGCATCGACGCCGACTACCAACTTCCCGCCTCCGGTTTCCGCCCCGTCAAAGTCACCTATCTCTACGACGAAGCCGGCGCCGCCAAGACCAACGAGTGGATCGTCACCAAGCCCGCCGACACGAAGAAAATCCATTGCGACGTCAAGCCTACGATGAAATCCATCATCCTCGAGCTGCAATAGCCTTGCGTGGCAACGCAAGGCTTAACGCCAATACGGTTCAGTTAAGGCGTACGATCGTTAAATCGTCAAGTCGTTAAATCGTTAAATCGACTTGACGATTTAACGATTTGACGACAGATTTTGTATCTCTATTCATCCATGATTTCATCCTGAAAACAATCATTTCGTGGCCTTCCCACGGGATTGACGCTTTTTTTCTTGACCCAGCCAGTCACCGCGCTATTCTCAATACATTGCTTGCGGGGAGAGAGAAGCCCGCACATCGGTTCTTGAAGTATTCCGTTTTGTTGCACCGCTGTTCCTGCTCGTAAAACTTAGTTCGGGAATGATGCCGCACCCCTGTTGGGTTCGGCTGCGGAAAGATCACACGGTCTTCCGAGTTCATTTTGGGAGAGAGAGATATGAAGTCACATTTTCGTTCG
This sequence comes from Phycisphaerales bacterium, assembly GCA_009781185.1. Lineage (GTDB taxonomy): Bacteria > Planctomycetota > Phycisphaerae > WQYP01 > WQYP01 > WQYP01. Next base: position 9,906 of record WQYP01000079.1, read on the forward strand.
TTCGGACTCGTCGCACTCGTTGGCGCGGCCGCACTGGCTGCCTCCACCTCAACAGCCAACGCCGCCTTCATCGGTTTCAACATCACCGCCGATAACGGCACCCTCGAGACCATCATCACCTCACCCTCGATCCAACTCGTCACCACCGATCTCGGTCCTTTCTACACCGTCGCCGGACCGCCCGACGTCACCGTCGGTAGCAACAACGCCATTACCTTCAACTTCGACAATGGGCTCTCGCCCGGTATCTCGGCGGCCGCCAGAGGCATCATCATCCAACAAGCCCTCGACGGGCATCTCGTCATTGATGTCCACTTCGATGAACCCGTTTCGCTCGTGGCCACCATCAGTGAAGCGGGCGTTTTCACCACCACCGGCGACGGCCAAGTCGGCGTCGTCGGCGGCACGGTCGTCCTTGAGGCCGTCAATCCTCTCGCCACCGAAACGCATGCCGCGGACCTGGACACCACCATCGGTAACGGCGCCTGGAGCGCCACAGCCACCACCGCTCCTTTCAACAATTTCTTTACCGATTACCAGATCGTCATCGACAACGATCTCTTCGCCAGCGCTATTACTGGAAGTTCCTCAATCTCCAAGATGGCTTTCATGATTCAGATTGTTCCCACGCCTGTTCCTGAGCCGGCCGCTCTTTCGCTGCTCGGCCTGGCTGCGCCAACGCTGCTGCTTCGCCGTCGCCGTCCTTAACGATTGATGTCTCTCGATTCCAGCCGCCTGGGCCGTCCAAGCCCGGGCGGCTTTCATTTGGCCTTGGCATCGCGCCTCTTCCATTAACACTTTCTTATCACCATTCATCCATTCTTCTATGCCGAAAACAAGACCCCCGCCAAATGCACGATTTTTCCGCACTTTTTTTTCTTGACCCCGCTGGTTTCCCGGCTACTCTCAATAGTCAGTCAGCGAGGAGAAGGCTCCTCAATCTGCTGAATTTCGTTTGATGTGTTGTTCCTGTCGTAAAACTTGACGCGAGCGTCCATCGCCGACGCCGTTTTGAAATTGTCCCGTACTCACGTCGAGTGCGGTTGCGGAAAGACCGCGAGGTTTTTCCGATCCTGTGCATTTTGGGAGAACGAAATGAAATCATATCTCCGGTCATCCAGATGTTTCGCTCTCGTTGGCGCGGCTGTGCTGGTGGCTTCCACCTCGGCAGCTAACGCCGCAACCTCGGTCAATGTCGCCGCGGACAATTCCACCCGCGAGACAGTCACCACCTTTCCAACCCTCCAAACCACCCTCAGCGACCCGGGGCCACTCTACACCGGCGGTGGCGGAGGTCCTGACATCACCATCGCCCCTGTCACCGGCATCGTCACGCTCAACTTCAACGCAAGCCTCTCGGCCGCGTTCTCCGCCAGCGCCTTGGGCCTTGTCGCCCAGCAATCCACTGACGGCCATCTAGTCCTCAACGTCCATTTTGACACCCCTGTTTCGCTTACCGCCAGCATCTTGGAATCGGGCCTTTTCACCACCACCGGCAACGGCGCTGTGGATGTCGCCGGCGGCGAAGTCGTCATTGAAGCCGTCAACCCGATTGCCACCGAATCTCACGCCTCTACACTCAGCGCCGCCTTCGACAACGGCTTCTGGTCCGCCGCTGCCACCACGACCCCCTTCACCGGCACCTTCACCGATTACCAGGTCATCATCGACAACGACCTCATCGCCAGCGCAACCGACGGAACCGCCTGTATCTTCAAGAAAACCTTCTCGCTGCAACTGATCCCCGGCACCAACACCCGCTCGACACCCGAACCGACCACCCTCTCGCTGCTCGGCCTGGCCGCCCCCGCATTGCTGCTCCGCCGCCGTCGTCACTTATGTAGTTATTAATTATTCGTTATTCATGATGAGGATCCCCCCCCCGAAGCCCCGCATGGTAATGCGGGGCTTTGCTTTACATCACTCCTTATGACTCGCGGTCGCACTCTTCGCCTCGTGATAACCAGCCTTAATCGCATCCGCTTCCGTCATCCATTGGCCGTGCGCCGTCTTGCCGTACCAACGATCGCCCTCCTTGTGATAAACCTTCGACCTGGTATTGCACCACACCATGCCGGCATGGGGCGGTGTCTTGGCAACGGTCGTGTCGCTCGATTTCACGTTCTCTCCAGGCGCCGCCGCGGACGGAGTTGTCTTCTTCGACGCGGCTTGCACTCTGAGACTCTGCCCGGCAGACCCCGCCAACGCCAAAACCAAGACCATCACACCTGACATCATCCATCTTCGCACAAACATAATGGGTCTCCTTTCAAAAAAAAGAACACTTAGAATCATGATATCAATACCCATGCCACTCACTCCGGGAATGCCGCCACATCGCAGCTCAGCAACGTTCTATGTGCGAAAAATAAAAAAATGGAAAAATTCAGTTGAACAGGGCGAAAAGTTGAGGTAAATTGCATGTGAGAGGCAAAGTGGGAGCGAGCTGATGCGAGAGGAGAGAAATCTCCCTATCGCGATCGATTCTGGTATGTGAAGATTCCAGCTTACTCTTGAGAAAATGTTGTTGACTTGGTGTGCATGCACCCTGTTTACGTGCAGGGTATGTGACGCTTGGTGCGTATTGCACTTGAGTCAGGGCTGATAATCCTCTCGTTGAGGTCATCAGCTTCACGAAAAGGGAGAGCAGCTTGGCACAAGTGTGTCAAGCTGGGGTTGTCTGTTTTCGTGAAAGGGAGATCCGGTGAAAAAGTACACCGCACTTCTTGGGGCAGTGGTTGTTTATTTGTCCGCGTCGTCGTCGTATGCCGCCGTGACGTTGGAAGCGACGCAAGTAGCGATTGATCCGACGCTGGCCGCTAACGGCTGGGTTGGCTACAAGTTGACCTTGGTCGCCGACGGCACGGAGAGTCCTTCACTTGCCGGGTTTGATTTCAAAAATCCAGGGGATCCCGCCGATCCCACGGATCCCGTTGATCGGCCACGAACGGACCTCGGTATCCGCGGCCAGATCTTTCAGGCATGGAGCACCACCGGCACCATCCAATCCACCGGAGACGATTCACGCGCTGGCTTCACTACCTCGGACAGCTTCTTCGGCACCAATCTCTCCAATGGCATCAAATACAACTGGTCCAACCCCGGCTATACAAACCGAGACATCGCGGATCCAAACAGTTTTGGTATCTTCGCCAATGCCCCGTCGGAAGATAATAGCCTGACAGGCAGTCCGTTGCCTAATACGGTTGACTGGAACTATGGTGTCGGTACTTATATGACCGCGACCGGAGCGTTCTACTGGAATCAAAATGACTCTCCGCTTCTTTCGGCTGACATTGCCTTCATCATCGTCCCCAATGATGATCCGATCACGATTCGAGGCGTCGCCAACGACCGAAGCGGCGATTTCCCGAACTACGTTGACCAAAAATGGAGCATTGATTACGTCCTGTACCAAGGCCAACTGTACACTGCCGACGCCTTTCCCGGCATTACCGTCCCGGAACCCGCATCGCTTGGCGTGCTTGCGATCGGCTGCCTGAGCCTCCTCGCATGCAGACGGCGTCATGACAATTTTCGCTAATCACTCGCCGAATGCCGTTTGGACCATGGATGGTAGGTAGCGACGCCGCGCCTGGAGGCGTTGCAGAAGGCAATGACCTCCTGCACTTCGGGGATGGCCAAAACGTCGGCCGGAAGAGCGGCGAGAGCGATTTTCAGGGGACGCTGCGCGTTATCGCGGAAGGCAAACTGGAACATCTTGCGAAGACCATTGATCGATTCGGCAGGCATGCCGGAGCGACGCAGGCCAACAGCGTTGAGCTGGGTGACCGTATTGACGGTCATAGCAATAAAAAAAGGAGGAATATCCACGTTGTGCGAAGCGCTGTTGGAAGTCATGGCAAGGCGTCCGATCCGGCAGAACTGATGCATCGCCGTATAGGCTCCGACGATCGCACGTGGAGCGACCTGAACGAAGCCGCCGAGGACGGCACCGTTGACGAGAGTCACATCATCGCTGATCACGCAGTTATGGCCGACGTGCGAATGGACCATGAGATAGCAGCGGTTGCCGATCACGGTTCTGGTATTAAGTCCTGTGCCGCGATGGACGGTGACGCCTTCACGGAAAATGTTATCATCGCCGATAACGACTTCGGAGTGTTCGCCGCGATACTTGCGGTCCTGCGGGAAATCGCCGATGACGGCAGTCGAGTGGACGACATTGCGAGCGCCCAACGTGGTGTGCCCAAGGATGTGGGCATAAGGTTGGATCTTGCAGCCTGGGCCGATGGTCACAGAACCGTCGATCACAACACAGGCACCGACCTCGACATCGGCAGCAAGTTTGGCTTCGGGAGAAATAACGGCAGTTGGATGAATCATGGCTTTTGCAGGCTTTGAAGACCTTTGATAAAAACAAGAATATCATACGATTTTTTGATGGAATTGCCATGAAATCCACGCATTAACGGACGAGCGAGGCGCACTCGTTTTCCCGGGGACATCCATAATCCGTTAAAAAAACGCAGAGCGAGCAGAAGTCGCAGAGACGTTTTTCAAACTTAAGAAACTCCCTGCTCTCCGTGGTTTCATATCACCCCCCAACTTCCACTTGAGCCGGCATGCTTGCATGCCGTTCGGAGGGAGAGGCGAGGACCGGAATGTCGAGTGGTGTGTCACAGCCGCCCGCGTCGGTTATATGGAATTTCGAGTATGATATATTTTCCCGATGTTGGAAACGACCATCTACCTGTTGGCTAAGAGAAGAACATGTGGTTTGTCATCGCCTATAAACCTGGTACGTCAGTCGATATGGTAGAGGGGCAAGAACCAGTGGTGCTGCCCCTTACCTATCAAGGCGTTGATCTCGCCAATTACATCAACATGTGGCAACAGAAGGAAAATGGTTGGGGCAGTGAGCTGATCGAACCAATTTCCGGGTGGGGCATCGAAGTCTTCCCTTCATATGAGACCGCATTGCACGCGTGCGGAATGGGAAGCAGTGTTACCTCTAACGTAAATGCACCAGAAAACCGGAAGCCGTCGTTTCCGACGACTGCCAGATGATTCAGAGTCATGTCGGAATCAGAACGATGGCGTTGCGTTGTTCGGGGGTTGTGGCAAGGGAAAGGATACCGGTGTCGAAGGTGGCGAGTTGGCCTTTGTGGTGCAGAGACAATCCGAGCAGATAAGCGTCGGCAGTTTGGCGATACCCTTGCAAACGGCTGATTTGGATCAGAGGGTGGAGAACGGGGATGTCGTCGGGCCAGAATGTGTGGTGAGGGTGTTGGATTAAATTTTCGAGTGCAACGACAACATTCGTAGCGATCTGATTGAAGGCAATAATTTTTGGATTGAGCGAGATTCGAGCAAACCCGCACTGTGTCATCGGACACGCTGCCCAGCCTGGAGGCTGTTGTGAGTAAACCATTCATGAGCCGCGCGATGGTGCTGGTGCATCGGCCAGGCCAAGGCGAGAAGAACATTGACGTCTAAGAGGCGTACAGGCATCAGGGTTCATCCAAGTCACGTTGAATATCTTCGAAGGTGATCGTTTTTGTTCCCGGCGGAACCTTAAAGATGGGAAGCCCACTACGCGGATCGACCTCAACAGCACCGTAAGAAACTTCGCTCGCAACGGTTTCCTGCACCTGAATTTTGACCGGCGTGTTCTTGGGAATGTTGACCGGCTCATCAGGAACGAAGACGCGACCGTCGAAATGTGCGTGTAGCGTTGTCATATCGGTATTATAGCACAAAAAACCGAGTTACACGATAGTCACACAAGGCTCCGATATATTTGTTCGGCGAGCGATAGCTGTTCCTGCTGCTCTTCATTCGCCTCGTGAAATGCCGCTTCGAGACGTTGCAGCGAGGTCGTCGAGAGCAGCCATTGCACCGCTTCACGGCGTACTTCCGCTGGTGCCGCTCCCTCCTTGCCCCATACATGCCAACTCCGTAAATCGCGGTCCCTCGCCAGACTGTTGGCGTTTTCTATCAGCAGCTCGGCCTGGTAAAGCGTCGCGGGAAACAATGGCTGATTCGACCACTGCTGCAACAACGGTTTCACCGGCACACCCGCACAGGCCGCGACCGCAAGCACGGCATTGGCATCCGGATTATGACCGGATGAGTGGGGCGGGGTCTGCAACAGATGCAGGAACCACACGGAGAAAAACGCCTTGACCGGCTGCGATTCGGATTCCCGCCAAGTACTCATGCCGTATAGCCTCAGAGCGTCCCCGACCATCTCGAAGCACACATCCAATCCGCCTCTCATCTGTTCCTGTTCGAACGACCGCCTCCCCAGACTTTCGTTGGCATACACTCGCAGGAATCGCGGCAGAAATGCGCGAATCGCGATTTTCTTTTCCTCGTCAGTGGTGACCGTAAGACTGTGCCAAGAATAGTAATTGAAAACCTCCAGTGGAATTTTATCCAACGGCAACATCAACGCCTGCAAATCCGTCGACGGACGCACATCCAAACCATCCGCCCAATTCGCAGACGGCTTATACCGCGCCATCACGTCATAAACACGCTGCAGCGCATATTCCAGATGAGGAAGTGGAAGTTTCATGGCGACATTGTATCTCACGTCACGGCAACTCAAAGCACGCTGAAGCGTGAACTCCGATGAAATGCAAAAACGACCGCGGCCCTTCTTTCGAAGGGCCGCAGTCATCAATCTGGCACTCACCTACTCTCGCGCAGTTGGGCACTACCATCGGCCGTTAGAGCTTCACGGGGCTGTGGGGGGGGAATGGGAAACGGTGTACCTTTCATACGCTTTTTGACCAATCGCAGTCAGTATTCGTCGATCTTGATGGGCTATACGAATCTGCTCCAATCCAAGCTCCTGAAGTGTGCGATGCCATTCGTCTGTTGATCGCAATTCCATGCTCATTCGGATCGTCCGACCTTCAGGGCCACCGGGAGAAGCGATCTCTCCTTCAAAGCGCTCGACCTCCTGATGCCATCGCAGTTTTCCCTCTATCCCATGTTCCAACGCGAATTGTTTATCGTACACCTCCAGGAGCAAGCGTCCTCCGGGCCGCAGGGCGGTCACGAGCTTCCGTAACACTGCATTATTGGCTTGCGCATCAAATATGCCGAAGATGACGTCACGAACCAGCACGGCATCAAACTCCCCTACGTAGTCAATCTCTCGCATATCCGCGCATATAAACGTCGCGGGACTTCCAGCCAAGATGGGCGATTGGCAAACCAAAGTTTGGTTTTGGCGGGAGTGCCTGGTGCGGAGAGTTCGTCGGCGACCGCGATGGGGACCGCGACTCGCTGGTACATGGTGGCGAGCACATCGACCGCATCAATAAGGATCAGGTAATTCAGGGGAGAAGTGTCGGAGATGACCAACATCAGACCTCACGAGCGCGGCGAGAGTTGGCGGAATCGGAAATCACGTCGTGGAGCGTGATCGGCGGAAATGCGTCGTGATCCTTGATCCAGGCTTCCGCGGACCAGCGGTCGGGCAGGCCGAGGATTTGCTGGACTTGGAATCGCGAAAGTTTCCCGGCACGGTGTCCCTCGGTGACGAGGGCTTCCAGAGCACTGCGGCCGAGATTCCGGCCGAAGGCAATTTCGAGGGCACGCTGCGATTGCGGATCGATTTCAAGAATAACGCTCATGGGCCTCTCCTGTTCACATGATTCTATCAAAGAAAGAAGATCAGACCAATCCCTCCTCTACCGCAAAAACGACCGCGGCCCTTCTTTCGAAGGGCCGCAGTCATCAATCTGGCACTCACCTACTCTCGCGCAGTTGGGCACTACCATTGGGGGGGGCGGCCGTTAGAGCTTGGGGGCAACCCCTTCACGGGGCTGTGGGGGGGGCGGAATGGGAAGCAGTGCTACCTCTAACGTAAATGCACCAGAAAACCGGCAGCCGCTGTTTCCAGCGGAGGGGGGCTGCCAGTGACAGCCGTTCCTGACCTGTAGCACACCGGCCACCCGCCCTGCTATAATAAAACGATCGAACGGCGAACAGGCAGGTGCAATGATGACCATTCACGCAATTATCAAGGAAGGTAAAGTCGTCCCGACGGAACCTCTGCCTTTGGCCGACGGCACGAAGGTCACAATCACTCCGCTGGAGTTGGAAGACCAGGAGCCGACAAACGTCGCGGACCTCTTCCGAAAATTCGTAGGCGTCATCGATAACCTCCCCAGCGACCTGTCCACCAACCACGACCATTACCTCTACGGCGTGCCCAAGAAAAAACCATGATCTTTGCAGATACTTCTTTCTATCAAGCGATGACGAACTCGCGCGATGTGAATCATGTCGAAGCCGCAAGAATTGTGAATCTCCTCGGCTCGCAACAAATTCTCACAACGGAATGGATACTCACAGAACTTCTCAACTCTTTATCCCGCCCCGACAATGCCCGCCGATCAGCGGTGATGCTTGTCACGCTTCTTCTTAAAAATCCAGCCGTCGAAGTCGTCCACGCGGACCACGCCTCATTTCAGCAAGCACTCGCCCTGTACGCCGCCCGCCCTGACAAGCAATGGTCCCTCACCGACTGCATGAGTTTCCAACTCATGTGGGGTCGCGGAGTCACACACGCTCTCGCATTCGACGATCACTTCTGGCAAGCGGGCTTCACGCCGTTCAAATAGATGTATTGGTGCAAAGGAGTTTGAGCATGGATGAATGGCGACGTTTTTCTGCGACGATCGTGCCGATGATTGTGATGACTGCGCTGCTGGCGATCGCAGCGTGCAAAAACGTCCCGTCCCCTCCACCTGTGCAGACCGTAGCGCCTGATGTGAAAGACCACTTCGCCGTCGGCATTGAATCTCGTCTCATCCTCGTCCCCGACAATTTCTTCGACGGCTGGGACGGTTGGGGATGGGGGACACCAAATTTCAGGGATTTCAAAAATACTCCTCTCCTGCTCGACAACTGGAACTTGAACATACTTATCCGGGCAATACACGCCGATAAACGTGCTATCACCATCGACGCTCGGCGTATTGAAATTACGAGCGGTCAAGAAGGACGTGTTGTCGGCAAGCAGATAAGTAGTTCTGTCAGCTGGGAGGAACAGAAGGAGGATTACTCCTTTGTCGTAAAACCGACTGTCATGATTTTTCCGGAGAATCGTCGTTACGTGGTGCTCCACGTACCTGATCTTGTCATTGGCGGTACCGTCATAAAGCGGCCTGCGAAGATATCGGAGCAAATTTCACACCCGTTGAGGCCTGATCTTGTCGTTGACGATACCGTCACAAAGCAGCCCGCGATAACAATATCGATGCCGGACGGCAGTACGCTGCTGGACATCGTGCCCGTTGGAATTGAAGGCAATAAATGCCTTGCAGTGTTCCTGATGCGTCCCAGCATCATTGCACCAGCCGTTCGCAAACAATTCGATGATACCATTGACGCAATTTCATTCGAGAAGGTTCCTTTTGAGAAGGCCATCAACTACCTCCGCAACGACACCCGCGTGGGCGACTTCCCCATCTTCGTCGCATGGACGCCGCCGCTCGAGGCCGGCATCGATCGGCACACGCCCGTGACGGTCCAACTCCCCAGCGGCCCGCTCGACAAAACGCTCAACGCAATCCTCCGAGGAGTCAGCAGCGTCCCCGAACGACCCAGGCTTGGCCACATCGTTGAAGACGGTGTCATTACCATCTCCACACGGGAGAACCTCATCCAGAGGCAAGTCGACAACGGCAGCATGACCAAAAAATCACAGGAATTACTCCAGAGACTCATGAGCGACCGGAGAGCATACGAGGCGTACTTACAGACGAGACCATCCGAGACGCGACCGTGAGGGAGCGTTGGGCGCAATCTGACGAAAACGCTCCCTGACGGTCGCGTCTCGGTTTTTCACACACAATTCAAAACTCCGCAAAAACGACCGCGGCCCTTCTTTCGAAGGGCCGCAATCATAAATCTGGCACTCACCTACTCTCGCGCAGTTGGGCACTACCATTGGGGGGGGCGGCCGTTAGAGCTTGGGGGCAACCCCTTCACGGG
>WQYP01000080.1 GCA_009781185.1 Phycisphaerales bacterium
GTCGAAGCGATCATGGCTCTGCGAGCCTTATGGATGTCTCAAGATCAGCGTTGGGACCGCTACTGGACCAACCGACCGGCATACATCCCCAGACTCGCCGCCTAAAACGTCATGCACCCCGTCACGATGCTTCATATGGGCAGCGTGTTGCAGTTCCTTCCGTGACGTGGGCTGGCCGGAAGCTGACTCACAAGGATAGCGGCGACTTGCGCGGCTGGAACCCCCAGCGCGACGGCTACAACGTTTAACAACGATCCGCTATCTTCCTTTTACCGTATTAGAGTCACCGTCGTCTTCAACTCACCCTTGTTGTCTGACACATCCGTATCGTTCTGTGCCGATTGTGCCGCGGTAGAAGTGGACGCGGTTGTTGATTTGTAACACCACGCCGTTGTCGACCACTTGCCAGTTTTGTACGAGCGGGCCTTCCATGCTTCGCGAGGGAGGGGAGGTGTTGCTGGTGTGAGGGAGCGTCAGGAGCGTTTCCATGTCCAGTTTGCCGCCGTTCTTTTTGAGGAAGTAGAGTTTCACGGCTCGTGTGGCGCCTTCGATTGGGCCGGAGGCTAACACGACGAGGTAGGGGTCGGAGATCTGCATGGTTTGCAGAGGCGGGATGGGTTGCGTGAGAGTGCCATCCCAGGCTTTTAGATCGCCGTTGGGAGAAGGATAGATGGTGTGGTACGCGACGAGGCCTTGAAGGGATTGGTAGATGAGCGTATCGCCGTCGACGATGGTGCGAAGGAACGGCAGGCGTTGGTTGATGGATAACAGCGTCAACGCCACAGGCTCCGCGTTGTTCGACGGCCAGCGTGTGTCGCCGCCCTCCGGCGAAAGGCAGAGAATCGCGTTATTGCTGATGACCATCAGACCGTCGGTGGTGAGGGCTGTAGCGGTGGGATAGTTGCAGCGGATATCCTGGCGTTTCCAGAGCGGCTGCGAGTCGCGCTCGTTGACCAGATCGAAGGCCAACACGGATTTGTCGGTCACGAGGAACAGGGTACCGTCGTCGGAGACGTTCCGCCACGCGGTACGTTCCTGGGCAATTTCGAGTTGTTTGCGGAAAGAGCCGGTGTCGGCGTTGAGGACCTGGAAGGCGGTTTTTCCGGCGGCTGGGATGTCGGCTTGAATGACGATGTAATCCTCGTTGCCGACCACGGGGCCGGCGATGGAATCGGCGGGGAGTGTTGATTCGATCGTCATGCCGGAAGCGTTTTTCCATGCGGGCTCGCCGGTGGCAAGATCGAGGGCGGAGACCTTGTCGCCAACGACGGCGATCACCTTGTCGTTGATGATGCGAAGTGTATTGAAGACGGGGCGACCGCCGGGAGCGAGTTGGGACAGAGCGATTTGGCGGGCGGCGTCGGGATCGGCGGAGATCGGCACGCTCGGGCCGCCGATGACCTGCTGTCGGCCGTCGGCGGTGATGATGAGCTGCCCGCCGCCTTGGATTCGCACGCGCCCTCCCGCCACCACAACAGCGCCGTGAGCTTCCCCCTCACCCCTTTCCCCACTCCCACCGCTGACGAGCGTACGTTTCCAAGCGATGGGCTTGTTTTTCAGGTCGGCGAGATTGATGCCGATGAGTGCATTGCTCTGAGCGACGACCGCGATGTTGCCGACGCAGCCCAGTAGTGCTGCCGGAGCGTTGTCGAGTTGGATGCCGCCCTCGGATTCGATGGCAACGTCGAGATTCGGACGTTTTTGCGGCGTTGTCAGCTCGACATGGCGGGCCGCATCGTAAATATGCAGAGCACCATTATGCACAGCGAAAATCAGATCCGGACGTCGAAGGTTCGGCGAAGTTTCCAGCGGCGAAAGCAGTGTGCCTTCGAACAACGGATTTTCCATCGCGATCTTGAGGTCCATCTCCGGCGCCGCGGTGGTACCATCTGCCCGCACCACCGGCGGCGGCAGGATCGGCAGGCGTCCCTCGACAAGGCCCGTTGGACGTGAGTTGCGGAAATGATCGCGAAGCGTGGCGAAGGTCATGGTTTGATTTGTTGCGGGATCGGTCCATGCGAAGTTTTTGAACTGCCGCAGGCCTCGATCCGCGAAAGAGAGTGCGGCATTGTAGTGCGGCTTGGGCAGGGAGAAATAAGCGACCGCGGTGTCGGCAGTGACCGCGGCCCTGCGATCGCCGGTCACATGCGAATAGAGCCAGTGCAAATGCTGAAGCTGCCCGGCAAAATTGCGGGCATCACGAGCGGCATTAGCAAGGTCCGTCGCAGCAGCAACAGCCGCCTTCGAATTCGGAAAACTCTCAACAATCACCGACAACGCCCCGGCATCCTTCGCATCGCGGGCCTTGTTCAAAAGCGCCTGCGCCTGCCCCTCGTAGCGCTTGTAAATCTCCGGGCCGTTGGGTTTGTTAATCAGCGTCAGGAAAAGCTGCTCCGCCGTGACGGCCGCTCGGGCGGTACTCTCGCCACGGGTAATTTTGGCGTTCCGCATCGCCGGATCGGCAAGCACCTGGTGATACAACTCCGCCGCCTCCACGGCATTGTTCTGCGCCAGAGACAACTCCGACATGCACAATCGCCATTCCGCCTGCTGCGCCGCATCGCGTGCCGTCAGTCTGCACTGCCCAAAATAAAACCGGGCGTGATCGCGGATGTTAATGTCGGCATTTCCGAGCAGTTGCCGTGCAAAGTTGAGGTTCGTTTGATACAAGCGCGTGCCAAAACCGGCGGGCAATCCGACCGAACCCCCGGCAGAGCCGGGGGCTAACGAGGTGGCCAGCGAGACCGCACGGGTCATATGTTCCTGCGAGATATCGTAATGTGCCGTACGAAACGCGACCTCAGCGAGCGCCAGCTCTGGATTCGCATCGCTGGCATTTCGTCTGATGTCCGCCAATCGGTTGGCGTACGCCGTCTCCCACTTTGAATAACCGGCAATTTCGCTGTCGTTGAGAACGATCACCTGCTCGCTGGTCACCAGCAAATTACCCGGCTTGGCGTACGTGAGCTTCTTGTCATTCTCGGTGGCCTGCCACGCATGAAAATCCTGCGCCGCCGTGGCGGTATTGACGAACAACATCCCCTTTTCATACGGGACATAAAGCGTATCTGCCGAGAGGAACGGTCGCCCCTGCTGGCGGCCGGTCTCGGCGGAGAGCCGCGGCTCGCTTATCTCCCAGTCCTTGGATTTGGTAAGCGTAACAAGATCCAGCGCGACGATCGCACTGCCGCCGTTGGCTGCCGTTCCCACGAGAAACGCCTTGTTGCCCACGATCCCCGCGAGCACGTCCAGCGTACTCATGCCCAGTTGGGTTTTGGCGATCGAACGGATCACCTCTCCGTTCTCGCGGTTGTAAATCCGCACGCCGGCCGCGACACCGCCCCCTCCGCCCACGCTCTCGCAGGTGATCAGCTTATCGCCGAAGACCAGCGGCGGATTCGACTTCCGCGACGGCGTCGGCGGTTGCGGATTGTACATCTCGCTGGGACTGCGAGACGTCTTCGCCGCAGGCGTAATCTGCAGCCACAAAATGCGACCCGCATTCGCATCGACGGCGCAGTCCACACCTTGCCCCGTCGAAATATATACAACATCATCCGCCAGCGTCGGAATAGGAATGGTGCCCGAAAGGTTCGGCATACCGTAATACGCGCTCAGACTCGACGCACTGCACAGATAGCAACTCCACTCCGGCTTGCCCGTGGAGCGTTCCAGACGGATCAGATAAATCTCCGCAAACCCCCCATCACCCATCTTGCGGCCGATGACGAAAACGCCCTGACGCGTCACGATCGGCGATCCAATAAACGCCAACTGCCCCGGCTTCTCCAGCTTGACACTCGACGAAGCAACCGACCAGACTTCCTGCCCGGCCTGCTGATCGATGCATACAAGACGCGTGTTGCCCATGCCGGCGTAAGGCATATATCGCCTGCGAACGTCGGGCGAAGCGGTATCGGCGGCGGCGGGAAGAATCGCGAAAACCTGGCCGTCGAAAACCGTCACGCTGTTGTGCGAGGAGGCTCGGTAAGGATAGCCATAATCCATATAGCCGGGATTATTCCTGGGCATCGGCCGAACCGGATACGCCCACAACAGCGTGCCCGCGTTAGCCGAGAGCGCCACGACCCGTTCGCCGGTGTGCAGGAAGAGAATGCCGTTGGACATCACCGGGTAGGAATCGAGCATCTGCAAGTTCGCGTCGGTGTCGATGCCCTGTCGGCGGCGGATGAGCCGGACGTTGAGGTCCTCCTCATTGAGAGTGGCCGTTGCGTTTTTTTTCACGCCGATGATCGATTCGTCGTCCAGCGGAATGCTCCAGAGACGCGCATCGACCGAAGCGTTCACGTGCGGCAGCGCCCTGCGAGAAGGCCCGCCCTGAAACGTCGGCCATTCGTTGGGGATCAGTTCCGTCTGCACCATCTCCGGCAACGCCAACATCGTGTCGGCAGCTTCCAGCAGGTCCGTCTCCTGCCCGCTCACCGGCCCCGTGGCATGCGGAAAATCCATCGCCAGACGCTCACGCAGCAACTTAGCCTTCGCGGAGTTCCCGGCAAAATGCTCAGCCACCAACGAACGAAACAGAAACACCGCCCGATGCGACGATTTGGGGGAGACCATCGGATGCTTCAGCAGCAGTTCCCATATCCGAGCGGCAGCCGCGAATTCCCCCCGCTCAAAGTGCCACTCCGCCGCCAGCGACAAACCATCCAACGATGTCGTCGCGGGAAAGTACCGATCGCAAACCCGCAGCAGATTCGTAATATCTCGCCTGGCAACCGCTTCCTCGACAGCCTTCTTCGCGTCGGTCCCGAAGAGCGAATCATACATTCCATCCTTGACCGCCGGCATCGCCAACAGTTGCTCACGCACAAAATCCGTGATCGAAACATACGAATCATTATTCAGATAGACCAGCTTCTGACCATAATTATCAATGATATCTTGATATTTTTTAATGACAACTTCGACCTGTCCCTGCTTCGCCTTGTTCGCCGCCTCGCAGAGCTTATCGACGGCGGTAAAGGAATCATCGACGTAAATCTGCGCCCCCGAATCCGCCGCTCGCTCCATGGGGTTCGCCGGAGTCTCAACTGCCGGCTGCGCCACCGGCTGTGCCGTTTGCGCCACCAGCACAGCGGCAGCAACAGCTGCGGCGAGAGCGCAGGCGACGCGGTGGGGAGTAAGACGTGAGATTGGCATAAAACCTCCAGACTAGGCATTATAGAGTTGCCGCGAAGGAAATGGTGTTGCGGGACGCCCTTTGGCAAGATCAGCGTAAAGCCCCGCATTACTGTGCGGGGCTCCATTTGACGCCTATGCCACAAAAGATAGCCACACCAAAAAATGAAAATTGGAAATTGAAAATCGAGTCAGTACTCCGCATCAATGACAAGTTCGCGAGCCGAATTATCAATCAGTGCATCCCACGCGTGCCCATTCCGGCACAACAACTCCGCCGCCTCCACCGGTCCCCACGTCCCCGCCGGATACATCACTAGCGGCGGTTTCCCCGCAGCCCATCCCGATTCGATCGAATCCATCATCCGCCACGCACCTTCCACCTCGTCATTGCGGATGAAGAGCGTGGAGTCGCCGAGGATCGCTTCCAGCAGGAGCCGCTCATACGCCGCGGGTGAGTAGCTGCCGAACGCGACATCGTAATTGAAATCCATATGTGCCGGCACAATCCGGCTGCCCGGTGTCTTCGCGTTCATCAACAGCGAAATCCCCTCCTTCGGCTGCACGCGAAGCACAAGCACATTATTACTGACGTGTTTATCAGGAGCGGCAAAAAGCACGCCGGGCGAAAGCTTGAAATGAATACATATTTCGGATCCCTGTTTCGGCATACGCTTGCCGCTACGCAGATAAAATGGCACACCCTGCCAGCGCCAGTTATCAATCAAAAGCTCGACAGCTGCGAACGTTTCAGTCTCACTCTTTGAATCAACGCGATTCTCTTGCCGATACCCAACGTACTGCCCGCGAACTGTACGGTTTTCGACCTCTTCGACCGTCAGCGGCTGCATCGCACGGAGCACTTTTACTTTTTCATCGCGGATTGCGCCGCCGTCGAGTGTCACCGGCGGCTCCATCGCCGTGAGCGTCAGAAGCTGCATCAGGTGATTCTGAACCATATCCCGCAAAGCACCAGCGGTGTCGTAGTACGCTCCGCGCCCCTCGACGCCGATCGTTTCGCTCACCGTGATCTGCACATGGTCCACGTAGTTGCGATTCCAGAGAGGCTCGAAAATGCCATTAGCGAAGCGAAATACCAACATATTCTGAACCGTCTGTTTCCCCAGGTAATGATCGATGCGATAGATCTGCGACTCATCGAAGACGTGTGAAATCTGCCGATTTAGTTCGCACGCGGTCGCCAAATCGCGGCCGAAGGGCTTTTCTACAATCACACGGCGCCAGGCCGCGGCACTGAACGGATCAATATGACCCAGCCTCGCTTCGCCGAGATGATTGATGATCTGCGCGAACTCGCTCGGGCTGGTGGCAAGATAAAACAAGCGACGCCCGCCGATCTGGTACTGCTTATCAAGTTGTTCAAATCGTTTCGCCAGACGCGTATAGCCGCCGGAATTTTCGAAGGTGCTCTGATGGTAGAACAGTTTGCCGGCAACTTTTTCCCAGATGCCCGGAACGATGGGACTCGAACGGGAAAACTTCTCTGCTCCCTCAAGCATCTCATTGCGGAACTGTTCATCCGTCTTTGCACGGCGAGCGAAACCGACGATCACCGTATTGTCATGAAGCAAGCCGTCGCGTGTCAGATTGTAGATAGCTGGGAGCAGCTTGCGCGCCGTCAGATCGCCGGTGGCGCCAAAGATCGTGATAATCACCGGCTCAGCAGACTCAGGAAGTTTCGAGGAAGTCCATGTTTGCACACAACCTCCACAAAACGATCCATGTTCATCCGTTGCCACTCACGTCATCTGTATACTTGCGATACAATCGCAGTTCCTGCGTATTCCGTGTAAAGCCTACACACCGTAACGGCTCATCCGCTCGGGAGCCGATGATATCCTGCTGATCCCATTGCCGAACGTCGAGATGCGGATGCTGCAAGCGCGGCTGTCGCGGCAGCAGCGCGGGAATCGCCTGCAATGCTTGCAAATGCTGTTCCCACGATGCCGGCAGCGGAACAAGTCGATGCGCCCAATTCACTGCCGCAAGCACTGGCCGTCCTTCAACCAGCGCAATCCAATTCCCCGGAGTCCGCGGAATGCGGATCGATTCGCCGGCTTCGCTGAGCCAGCGGGCATCGACCCGAGCCCATACATTCGCCGGATCGAGCATTGCCAGCCACTGCACCGCCGTATGAGATGCGAGGGATTCCAGACGAGCAACCGGCAGCGCAAACTGACTGCCGCTGATGCCCTCCACAAAGTAACCGCGACGAACCGCACCTGCCCATTCCATCCGGGAAAGAACGTCATAGCAATCCCGCCACGGGCCGTCGATGCCGGCCTCAATCATCTCGCGGCAAGCAAAGCCGGTCCGCCGCAACAGCCGATCAACCCGATCCGCCGCCAGCTCTGTCATTTCAATCGCCGAGCCCGGAAATTCCACCTCCGGCAGCACAAACCATCGTCCCCCCCCGCCCGCACGCTCTTTCCACCAACCGCCCGGCAGACGCCGCCGTCCCTGAACGCGTTGAAGCGACGGCGGATAGCGGTTGCTGGAACGCTCCGAACGAAAAACGCGATCACGCCGAGCATTGCCAGCGAGACGCTGCACATCACGTAGCCCTTCAAGCTGATCGTTGCTGATGCGACCAGCAAAGGCAAGTTCCTGCAGCGTAAGAGCAGTCTCAGCGTCATCAAGCCTCAGCGCCAGTTGGATATCCAAAAGAAACGACGCTCCTTGTTTCTGCAGAAATTCAAGAATCGCCCCAGCCTTGTCAGCCCCCGGCTCTGCCGGGGGTTTATCCGATCGCATCGCCAGCAACTGCCGCGGCCAAAAACTGACAACCTCATCCTCACCGCCGACCCAAACGTAACGCCCCGTCCCGCACACCGCATCGAGCATCGCCGGCATAAACCCCTTCACCCGCGTCGGCAGAACCTCCAGCTCCCACGTCTCCAGCGGCAGCGCAAGCCCGACCAACATATCCAGCACTTCTTCCAACCCCTCAATCCCTTCGCGCGGCGAATCAACATGTTGCCAATGCAACAAATGTCGCTGAAGCGAAGCAACATCAACCGTCGCCGCCACCCGACGTTGCCGCCGAAGAGCCAGCCCACGAAGTTGCTCCGCATATTCACCCCACACCAGCCGATCACCACCAACCGATTGCACAACCCCAGCACGCATAAGCCGCCCAAGAATCCCCGGAACCTCTTTCGCAAGCCACGGCAGAGTCGCGACAATTTCTTCCGCCGTAATCGTCGTCCGCTGCCTGATCGCCTGCTCAACCATCAAACGCCGAGCCTCGTCACGGTCAATATCACATGCAAGTAAAGCAGGCGGAATATCACTCCACCTGGCCGCCGCCCAATGCCTGTCAGCCCCCGGCTCTGCCGGGGGTTCATCACCGAGCCGACGAAGCCTCGGCCGAGATTTGACCGCCACCAAAAGCAGCGCAAGATTCTCCGTAGCAACCCAGCGTGACGTGTCCGCAAAATCAACAAGAAACAGCCGCGATTTCCGCGTCAGTTCCGCAAGCATGCCGTTCACATCGCCGATGACATACTCTGCCCAATTGACATCCGCAGGCAACCCCACCGCCCCCGCCGCCTCAATTTTCTCTAACAACTCTTCAGCCGAGCGAGCGGGATAATCCGCCCCAATGATCCGACGCCGAAGGGCCTCTTCGTCCGCATCGGCCCAGGACGGCGAGGGGCCGGCAGCTTGCGACGCTTCATCCGTACGCCGCTGTAAAATCCCATCAAGAATCGCCTGATCCACCGTCGGCTCAACGTCGCCCTGCGTGAGCGGATCATCCCACGCATAGAGATAAGTCTGTTGGAACTGCGAAAACAGCGAGCGAGCCAGCGGCGAAGGCACGGTGTGGCGAAGCACGGTCACAGCAAGGCGACCGGTCTCGATCTCACGAAGCAACTGCTGAACCCTCTCGACGCCCAGAACATCTTGCAAGCACTCGCGATAAGTCTCCACGATAATCGGAAAATTCCGCTGTTTTTTCACCATCGCCAGGAGGTGCCGCGCCCGCAGGCGCTGCTGCCAGAGCGGCGTTCGTTGCCAAACCGTCATCCGCGGCAGCATGAGAGCACGCGCCGCATTCTGACGAAATCGCAGGCCAAAAAGAGCTGAGGTCTCGAGTTGCTCGACGATCTCCTGTTCAAGGTTTGCCGCTCGAAGCCACGTCAGCGGACTCTCCGGCATTTCACCGACATCGCGCGACGGGCGAATCATCAGCCCATCATCGTTGTGAACAATCTGAGCTGGAAGCCCACGCCGGGAAAAATGAAACTCCAGCGCCAGACGCAAAGTATAGTTCACCCGGCTCCCAAGCGGACAAAGAATCGCAACGATCGGCTCACCCGTGCGGTCCGTAAAGTATTCAACAATCAACCGCTGATCCGTAGGAATCCCACTCTCATTGCCCCCACCCCCCGACCACCCCCCAGCAAGTTGCCGCCGGTAAAACCCGACAGCATTCTCCGCCGCCCGCTCATCCAACTTATACACCTCCATGAGCCAGTTACAAATGGATTCATCATCTTGCGTCCACAGGCGACGTTCGAGTTCGCCAAGAAAGCGAACCAGCGCATCGCCCAGCATTTCGCTTCGCGGAGCCTGCTCGCCGCGCCAGAAGATCATGCGACTGGCGCCCGGCGCCGCATGCTCAACAAGAACGCGATCGGCCTCGATGCGAACGATCTGCCACGTCTGGCTGCCCAGCACAAACCGATCCCCCTCTCTGCATTCGTAGACGAATTCCTCATCCAGCTCACCGATGCGGGCGCCGATCGCCTTCCCGCTACTTGTCCTGAGATTCTGAGCAAATTCGTGAGAGGGGGAGAGAGAGGGAAGGGGAGAGGGGGGGAGGAGATTGCCATGAGTTGCGATGCGATCTTTCTTTGCACCGACGAGATAGACGGGATAGGCGCCGGTATCGGAAATTACGCCGCTATTGACCATTACGACCTTTGCAGCCCCCGGCATGATGATCAACTCATCATTGACGCGATCGAAGCTCAAACGCGGCCGCGGCCCACCCCCCCCTCTCCCCCCATCCCCCTGCGAAATAACACGCAGGCTTCGTCTGCTAAGCATAGTAACGACAGAATCAAACTGCTTCTCATCAAGCGTATGGTACGGCGTAGCACGTCGCAAAAGACGAAATAGTTCGCCACGATTCCACGCACGCCCTCCCCTCCCCGCGCAAGCCGCGACGATCTGCTGCGCCAGCACATCAAGACAATTCTCCGGAACGCATGTTTTTTCAACGATGCCTGCATACATCAATGGCACAAGCGTGGCCAAACTGGCGATATCAAAACAACTGCGAGCAAGCAGCCGCCCCTTCGCCGTGGCCTTTTCAAGATGACCCGCACGCCCGACACGCTGCAACCCAGCAGCGATATTGCCGGGAGAATCTATCTGCACCACCAGATCAAGAGCACCAATATCGATCCCCAGCTCCAGCGAACTTGTCGCAAGCACCGCATCCACTTCCCCGCGCTTCAGCGCCTGCTCCGTTTCCAGTCGCACTTCCTTTGCAATGCTGCCGTGATGCGGAAGGATCACCGGCATTCTCGCAGCCGGCTTATCCGGATGCGATTCATGATCGATCGCCTCGCCCGCCAGTTCCTCCTGAAAGCGTGCTGCAAAGCGTTCAATAAGGCGGCGAGAATTGCCGAAAACCAAAGTGCTGCGATGCTCACGGATAAGTTGCAGAATCGCACGTGTCACTTCCGGCCAATGCCCGGCGCTTTTGGCGGGATCCTGAGCAACGGGCTCATCAGGTCCGCCGAAGGGGCAAATGACGCCCAAATCAAGACGTTTACGTTGCCCGGACTTCACGACCTCGATCGGCCGCGGTTTCCGATCATTATCGTAACCCGCAAGCCAGCGAGCGATGCGATCTTCCGGCCGAGCTGTCGCACTCAGTCCAATGCGAACCAGCGGTCGGTGGCATTCCTTATTTAGCCGGCAGGCTGAGGGGGGGGGCCTGCCGCTTTCTCGTTCATGTTCGAGACGTTCAAGAACGAGGCTCAAAAAAACGCCGCGTTTCGAGCCCGCCAACGCATGAACTTCATCAACTATAACAAAGCGAGTCGCCGCCAAAATATGCCGAGCGCCGCTCGTGAGCATGAGATTCAGGCTTTCCGGCGTCGTAATCAAAATATGCGGCGGCCGTCGTGCAATTGCCGCCCGCTCCTTCTGCGGCGTATCGCCGGTACGAACCGCAACCCGAATCTCCGGCCACGATATTTTTCCGGCAGCCGCGACGCCCGCGATTTCCCCCAACGGCTTCAACAAATTTTTCTGCACATCATTCGCCAAACTTTTCAGCGGCGAAACGTAAAGAATTTGCACACCGCCGCCCCCGCCAGTCCCCGGCTCTGCCGAGGGTTTGCCCGGTGGAGCCGACTGCAGAAGCCGCCGTGCGAGCCAATCAATCGCGGCAAGGAACGCCGCCAGCGTCTTACCCGAGCCCGTCGGTGCCAGGATCAGCACCGACTTCTCCGCCGCAATCAGCGGCCATCCCATCACCTGCGGCGGTGTCGGAACTCCCAAACGCTCCTCAAACCATTTCCCAATAACCGGATGAAACTCTTGCAAATTTTCCTGCATCCCATCATCTTAGCAAACGTCCGGAGTTCACGCTTCAGCGTGCTCAAGATCAGACTGCTAATTGGAGTCCTTATGCCCCACACACTTTACGCCCCCTGGCGACTCGACTACATCAAGACCGTCGCCGGCGGTCCGAAGGAATGCTTCATCTGCACCGCCGCCAAATCTCCGGAAAAAGACGAACAACACCTGATCCTCGCCCGCACCGCCCACTGCCTGCTGATGCTCAATCGTTTTCCGTACGTGAACGGCCACCTGCTGGCCACGCCCTACCGCCACGCCGCAACGCTGGCGGACTGCACCCCCGAGGAACGCACCGAGCTAATGGATCTGCTGGTCCTCGGCCAGGAAGCACTACGCATCGCCATGAATCCACAAGGCTACAACATCGGCTTGAACATCGGCAAATGTTCCGGCGCCGGCGTTCCCGGCCACATCCACGCCCATATCGTCCCCCGCTGGAACGGCGATATCAACTTCATCTCTATCATCGGCAACGTCCGTATCATCCCCCAGGCCATCGACGAAGCCTACCGACAACTCAAAGAAGCCGTAGCCAAATGGTAACGCGACCGCTAAGAAGCAAAAGAAGCTCGAAATTCGAAGCTCGAAATTCGAAACAAATTCAAATGTTCAAAACGCAAAATTCAAAAACTGTCTGTATTACTATCGCGCAACTTCTTTCTATCTTGACAAAATTTAGCACGAAGACACGAAGAAACGAAGGACACCTGTAGGAAGCAGGAAGTCAAGAGGAAATCTCCGGCTGCAGCCGTTTTGGATCATTTTTTCGATCTCCGTGGGGCTTTTTGATCTTCAAAATGCCCCAGATCGCCACCACCTGATCGCGGGCGACGTTCCGACGGGCATTTTTCGGCGAGAGGCCTTTTCGTATCCACGGGTCGTATCACCGAGCAAAAATATTCTCCTTCGCTTCAATAGCCGTTTTGGCTCCGCCGATCGCGACGTTCCGCAACAGCTGATTGCAACTTTGTTCCACGCAGAGATGTTCATAACCGTCTCCGCTTCGTTCACGACGCAGGCCGATGCCGTTGTACTTGAACAACGCAGACTTGCTCTTGAACCGCCAGGGGGTCTCCCAATAAGTGACAAGCGTCGCGGCGCGGACGGGACCATAGCCGGGAAGGCCCATCACTTGCCGCATCGTTACGTTGCCTTTCACCATGTGACAAAGCTTCTCATGGAGCGATTCCTCCTGGCGTACCAATTGTTCATCACCATGGGCTTCTCCTTTCGTAAGTGACAGCTGCGTATGACAACAACAGCTTAATCGCCGCGACTCGGAGAAGCCCCTCTGCTTCCTATATCTTCACGAAGAAAAAATAAATAAAAAACTTCGTGATCTTCGTGGCTTCGTGCTTAAGTCGTTTCATGAGTTGGTTGCGGCTCTGCCGCGCTGGGTCTGTCTGTGGCTCATTCCCGTCGTCATTCGAACTTCGAATTTCTTCTCAACAGCCACTGCAGAATCGGCCGCAGCACCAGCAATCCCGCCAGGTAAATGCACGCCGAGCCCACCGCCATCACCCATCCCAACGACGCAAGCCCTCGGTGCTGCGCTCCCATCAAGAATCCAAAGCTGCACGATGTGACGATCGCGCAAAGTAGCAGTGCCCGATCTGAAGCGTCCCACCATTTCCAGACTCGCCGCGGATCGTGCAGCACTTCGCGGTACCGATGCACCAGAAACACCCCATACTCATGTCCCGCCCCGATCAGGATCGGCAGCGCAAAAAAATTCGCGAAATTCCAAGTCCCTGGAATCCCCATAGGATCCTCCGCCCATCGCCACACCGCCATCGCCACGATCAACATCGGTAACCCAAACACCAGCACTGAAATCGCCAACAGCGTCTGCCCCAACCTTCGCAAATCCAGTAGCACTAGCACAAAAATCAAAATCACCGCATACAACGTCGAGAGCAAAAACGCCCGATGAATCGCCCGCGTCGACTGCGGCAACTGCACCGCAATACCCGTCAACACCACATTCTTGGGCGTTCGTGCCTCTACTTCTTCCATAAACGCCGTCAACTTCCCCTGCTCCCACAAATCCTCACGCGGATAAATATACATTGCATACGTCGGCCGCCCCCCTCCTTTTTTCAACTCCTCCGTTATATGCCCCGCGTTATCCCGATAGCTCACAAAGTGATCCCGTACCTCCGCCGGCACCCGCTCCAAATCCAACGGCCCCGGCGTAAACATCCCCGCCTTCTCCCGCAATTCCCGGTAAAACGCCCGCTGCCACTGCTCCAACCGCGACCGCACCTCCTCCCGACCTTCCACCGCCCGCAACTTCTCCGTCAGAAGTTTCACCTGCTCCCGCAGTTCCTCCATCCCTCTGTCTGTGCCTGTCTGTGTCTGTCTGTGGCTCATTTCCGACGCCCAATTCGCCACCATCGCATCAGCCGCCCGTGCAATATCCGCCAGATCCTTAGCCGTCACCTCCCCCGGCTCTTTCCACTTGATCGCCGCTACTGCCACATTGTTCTTAGCCAGCCACGCCTGAGTATCTATCGCATTCAATATGCTGCTGGCGCTGCGAATTGTCCCATCCCCCCCATGATTTCCCTTACCCTCCGGCGCAAGCGCCTCACTCGCCGCCCGCAATTTCGCAAGATCATCCGTCATCACCGCCGCCGTCCACGTCGGCAACTTGTGCACCAACTTCACCGACGGCAACTCCGCCGCCTGCAGCGTCAACAAATTCGGATCAAACCGCGGCATCCCTACCCAAACCACCCCCACCACCGCCACCACAACCCACAACACCGGCACAACCCACCACCATATAGCCCCGGCTTTAGCCGGGATTCTTCTGGCTTCAGGCTTCAGGCTTCTGGCTTCTGGCTGATACCGCTCTGTCTCCGCCACCCGTCCGACATTCGCCGGCCAAATTGTCAACAGCGCCGGCAGCAGCGTGTACCCACTCGCCAAACACAACAGCAGTCCTCCGCCCGCGATCACGCCAAGTTCCCCCGCCCCTTTGAAATCCGTCAAATTTGCCACAAAAAACGCCCCCGCCGCGCCCAGGCAGGCCGTCGATATCGGCGGACTAATGTGCCGAAACACGCGTGCCCAGACCGCCTGCGGCCGCACATATCGTTTCTTCTCAAAACGATAACGCATTAATATCTGAATCAGATAATCCATTCCGATCCCGATGAGCGCAATGACGAACACCATCGACAGTAAATTCAACCGCCCCACCGCCAGTGTCGCCCATCCGAAGGTCCATCCGATCGCCGTCCCCAGACAAATCTCCGCCGCCAGCACCAGCCAGATATGCCGCAGAAAAAGCCACATCATGATAAACACAAGCGAAAGTCCGCATATTTCCGCGATTCTGACATCGCGATCGCTGGTGGCCATTTCGTCCGCTTCGAGCACCGGTCTGCCGGTGAATTCCACTGAAAATTCCGGGAACCCCGCCGCCACCCGCCCGACTGCCGCCCGCATTTTCTCCAGCGGTTCCGTCACATCTGCAAGCGATGTATAATCCCGCTCCCCATAAACACTGATCGCCATGATCTTCTCGTTGCGGCGTTTCGCCCCCCCCCCTACATTTCGCTTCGTTTCATCCGGAATCATGTAGTAGCCGTACTGAGATGCATCGTATTTCGACGCGGGGTCCAGATCGGTGAGGTCCGGAATTTCACTCCCCGCTCCCTCGCCACCCCGCAAAGCGGTGTCGCTACCTCCCTTTTTCCACTGTTCCGGCGGTTTGCTCAGCGCCGCGTTCAAACTCTGTGTGATGTACACACCAAAATCTTTCCCTTCCTCCATCGTCCCCTGTCCCACCGCACCGTAAAACCTCGCCATCATGTTCGGACCAAACAACCGTTGCGCTGCGAACTCTCCGGGATTCATCACTCCCGGCTGACCGGCCATGATATTCAGCAGCGGAACCATCCGCGTGATTTCCGCGGTCTGCTCCTTCACCGAATCGAAATCATCCTCAAAGAGCAATCCCTGATCCCCGAGTTCATCCAGCGGCACACGCGAATCCACCCGCTTCACGACCCCCTTGAGCTTCATCAATTCAGAACTGATTTGATCCGCCAGCGCCATCCACCGTTTTGCCGTCGGCGTGTGGCCGATCGAACCCCCGGCAGAGCCGGGGGCTGACGAGTGTGCGTCATCCTTCGCCTGCACCAACACCACGAACGCTTCGTTTTCCGGGAACTTTGCGTCAAACGTCAGATAGTCTTTGAAAAACGGTAAATTCGGCGTTAAAAGTGCATTCTGATCGGTCGAAAGTGTGAGAAAAACGCGAGCAAAAACGATCGAGACCACCAGCAGAACCGCGCAGATCGCCACCGTGACACGCGGATAACTGACGACCCGCATCACCATCTTAACCAGTTGTCGCTGCACAAACCCCATTACACAAAATCAAAAAATAAAAATCGAAAATCACTTACGCTCGCACCGCGCCCATGCCAAGTTTGACCATCGTTTTCAGCGTTGATCCCGTTCTTGTCGTCGCCTGCAGCACGTCTTCCATTGCGGTAATAAACCAGTCCATATCTTCACGCGTCACCGTCATCGGCGGCAGGAACTTGATCACTTCGGTGTGATATCCCGCCACCTGCGTCAGGATGCGATGCTGTTGCAGGAGCGGAATGATAATCGTCTGGCCAAAAACGCCGAAGTTCATTGCGTGGAGGGCGTCCCATTTTTGCTGCAGCAGGAAACCGCCGGCGGGACGGGCGAAATCGATTCCGAACATGAGTCCTTTGCCGCGGACATCCGACACGAACGGGCATTTCTGGCCGATTTCCTTGAGCCGCCGCATGACGTATTCGCCCTGAATCGCGGCGTTTTCCACCAGTTTTTCATCCTCGATCACATGCAGGCTCGCCAGCGCCGCAGCCATCGCCAGGTCGTTTTGGCCGAAGGTGTTTGAATGCACCACGCAGCGTTCCATCGAGTTGAATACACTTTTCATAATCTCCGGTCGTGTCACTACCGCACCGACCGGGACATATCCGCCGGAGAGCGCTTTGGCCACACACAGAATATCCGGCTCAATGCCTTCAAAATACTGAAAACAGAACCATTTGCCGGTGCGTCCCAGGCCGCACTGCACTTCGTCGCAGATGAAGAGGGCACCGCTTGCCTTGCAGAGCCGCTGCGCTTCCCGCATGAATTCAGCGGTGACCACGTCGCAAGTCTTCCCCTGCACCGGCTCGACGATGAAGGCGGCGACATCTTTACCGGCAAGCGCCTGCTCCAGGGCCGCGATGTCATTGAACGGTATTTTGACGGCACCCGGCACAAATTCGCCGAAACGCTCTTTGAAAAAATCCGCGCCATTGATCGACAGCGATCCGGTCGTCAGGCCGTGAAACGCATGATCGCAGTAAACGATCTTCTGGCGTTTCGTGAAGCAGCGGGCGAACTTCAGGGCTCCTTCGACGGTTTCAGTTCCGGAGTTGGTAAAAAAGACGCTCGCTAAACCGTGCGACGCATGTCGTGTCAGCGTCTCAGCAGCCAGGCCGGAGAGCAGCGAGCAGTCCATCCGTACAAGGTTGGGCAAATCTTTTGCGATGACCTGCTCCATGACATTCCGCACTTTGGGATGATTTCGTCCCAGCGCAAAAACGCCCCACCCCGTCAACAAGTCCAAGTACTTATTTCCATCTTTGTCCCAGAGGTACGGCCCTTGTGCGCGTGTGTATCCTTTGTCGAAGCCGATGGTTTTGAGCATTTTCACAAACGCCGCGTTGACGTGCTCTGCGTGCAGGTCATATTGTCGGCCAGCGTGCTGCTGGAGCCATCCGTGAAAGTCCGCGTAGAAATCCGCCACTGCAACTACCTCCGATAACGACGACGAGGGCAGGTAGTATACGTCAAGTCGTCAAGTCGTTAAATCGTCAAGTCGTTGAGTCGTTCTTGACGATTTAATGAATTTTACATTTCCGCCACGGCTTGCTGTGATTTTGCAGTTGTGATAATCTTGGCGACCGTGTGGTTAGTAGCTCAGCCGTTGGGTTTCTGACTTGCGAACATTAAAGGAAATGGAACAAGTGACGATCTCCGCCCACACAACCAAGCAAGCTCATCCGCATCATCCCACCCTCCAGGTTCCTTCCCCGCTTGCCCCTTCGCCAGAAGCTCCTGCGCTTGATCGTCCGCTCGAAAGTCCTCTCCCACCTCTGGCTGTCAGTCCGACGTTGGATCGTGCCAAGGAGACGCTCATCGGCATGCAGCACGGGGACGGGTACTGGTGCGCGGAACTCCAGGGCGATTCGATTCTGGAATCCGAATACATTCTGCTGAAATTCATTCTCGGTCAGGAGGACGATCCGGATTTGCCGTTGATCGCGAACTATCTTCGTTCGCTCCAGCAGCTCGACGGCGGCTGGAACATGTATCCCGGCGGTACCAATGACCTCGCGGGTACCGTCAAAGCCTATTTCGCCCTCAAACTTATGGGCGACGATCCGAACGCTCCGCACATGGTCGCGGCACAGCAGCAGTGCATCAAACTCGGCGGCGCTGAAAACTGCAATTCGTTCACCAAGTTCTATCTCGCGGCACTGGGACAGATTTCTTATGACGCGTGTCCCTCGATTCCGCCGGAGATCGTGCTGCTGCCGAAGTTTCTCTATTTCAATTTGTATGCGGTTTCCGCGTGGTCGCGGACGATGATTCTGCCGTTGGCGATCGTCTCCACGCTTCGTCCCGTGCGGCAATTGCCGCCGCATCTGGGCATCAAGGAACTCTATCGCGATTATTCCGTCGCCAGCAGTCCGATCGGCCGGCTCAAGAGCCTGCCGCGTTCCTGGCGGGAGATGTTCCTGCTCTTTGACATGACGTTGAAGCGCTACGAGAAGATCGCGGTGACGCCGCTACGGCCGAAGGCGATCCGCGAAGCGGAGAAATGGATTCTCGAGCACATGGCCGATTCCGAAGGACTCGGCGCCATCTTCCCGCCCATGGTCTACGTGCTGATCGTCTTCCGCGCCCTGGGCTATCCCGACGATCACCCCAACGTCCTGGAAGCACAGAAGCATCTCAAGGATTTGTTCATCCGCGAAGGCGACACCATTCGCATTCAACCGTGCTTCTCGGTCGTGTGGGATACCGGCATCGCGCTGCACGCCTTGGCGGAATCCGGGCTCGGCCCCGACGATCCCGCCGCCCAGAAGACCGCGAAGTGGTTGCTGGCCAAGGAATGCCGCAATGCTTCCGACTGGATCAAGAACTGTCCGAACGTCGAGCCTTCCGGCTGGTTCTTCGAGTTCGCCAATCCTCATTATCCAGATGTTGACGATACGGCGATGGTGGCGATGGCGTTGAAGCGTACCGGCGGAGCAGCGGCTGTCCCGGCGGTCAAACGGGCCGTCAATTGGCTGCTGGCGATGCAGAACGACGACGGCGGATGGGCCGCTTTTGATCGCACCCGTAACCGTCCGCTTCTTGAGCATGTGCCGTTCGCCGATCATAACGCGATTCAGGATCCATCGTGTCCGGACATCACGGGCCGGTCGCTCGAGTGCCTCGGACACGTCGGCATCAATCCGAGCCATTCGGCTATCCATAAGGCCATCGACTTCCTCAAGGAAACACAGGAAAAGGAAGGCTGCTGGTTCGGTCGCTGGGGTGTGAACTACATTTATGGTACGTGGCAGGTGCTCACGGGATTGAAAAGCGTCGGCGAGCGGATGGACCACAAATATATCCGCCGGGCGGTCGATTGGATTCGCTCGGTGCAAAAGCCGGACGGTTCGTTTGGCGAAAGTTGCGATACTTACGAGAATCCCAACCTGAAAGGCCGCGGGCCTTCGACGCCTGCTCAGACCGCTTGGGGTGCGATGGGTCTGATGGCGGCCGCGGGAAACGCCACCGCAAACGATCCGCACATCCGCAAAGCCATCCAATGGCTGATCGACCACCAGGAATCCGACGGCAACTGGGAAGAACTCTGGTACACCGGCACCGGCTTCCCACGCGTGTTCTACTTAAA
>WQYP01000081.1 GCA_009781185.1 Phycisphaerales bacterium
AAAACATGATTCGGCTCAGCCGATGTTTGATCAACAGTTTTTATGCGGAAAAATCCAATCGCTCGGAACCGCAAACGATTATACTACGCGCTCAGACAAAAACGGCAGGGCCATTGGGGGCTAGGGGATATTGGACGTTCCCGGAAAAACGGGCACACCCGACAATCCAAGAGAAGAGCAGAGTAGCAGACTTATCCCCCATTTTCGACTACAATTCACATCTATCATCGGCCCCCACACACAGGAGCATCGTATGATCCGTTCCATAAAGTCTTTTTCGGCCGCCCTGTGTGCCGCCTCGACCGCGGCTTTTTTCCTTTTCACTTCAACCCTTGCCGCCGCTCCCCCCGCCACCGCGCCCGCCAAACAGCCCCGTTCCATCGCCGCCATTGAAGCCGATCTCAACGCCACCAAGGAAAAGCTCAACGAAGCAATTCCGTATCCCAAACTTCTCGGCGAAGCGAAGTTCCGCAAGGAGAACGCCGAGAAGATTTCGCCGCTGCTTAACAGAATGGCCGAGCTTCTCGACGAAGTAGCCACCACCCAGAACATGCCCGCCGCCGGACGCAATCGCATGCAGTGCCTGAGCATGTCCGCCGCCCTGGGCGATCCGGGGGCCAGCAAGATTCTCAACGATCTCGCCGCCTCGAAGGACCCGGACCAGGCCCTCGACGCGAAGTCCTGGCTCGTGCTGGGCCGATGGGTGAATGCTTCCGAAGATGCCAAGGCGCAGCAGAAGATTCTCGACGAGTTCATCGGCACCGCCGTGGGCGCCGCCAAAAATCTCACCGACCTCACCGCCCAGCGCGACACCGCCCGCGCCAGCACTCCTCCCGATCCGAAAAAGATCGCCGACCTCGACGCCGCCATCGCCAAGGCCAATGCGAGTCAGGAAAACATCGCCGATACGCTGATGATCATGTCGCAACTCGGACCGGCCAACGACGCGATGTCCAGGCAGGCCCTCGCCGTGGTCAAGGATCACCTCAACAGCGAGTCCGCCAGGCAGGCCGCCGCCAAGATCGACGCCGAAGCCGTTCAGCGTGCTTTCGTCGGACGCCCCCTCCGAATCTCCGGCCGAACCATCACCGGCGAAAACTTCTCCATCAACCGATTGAGAGGCAAAGTCATCCTCGTCGACTTTTGGGCCACCTGGTGCGGCCCGTGCCGCGAGTTCGTCCCGGTCCTCAAAAAACTCTACGCGGACTATCACGACAAGGGCCTCGAAATCGTCGGCGTGGACAACGACTCCGCCGATGACAAGGTCGCCGGTTTCATCAAGACAAACGCCATGCCCTGGCCGCAGTTCCGCGAATCCACCCAAAACGACGACGACAACGTGCACCCTCTCGCCAAACGCTACGGCATCGACTCCCTCCCCACCATCTACCTCATCGACGCCAAAGGCAACCTCCGCTACATCGACGGCCATGAAGACCTCGAAACCAAGGTCAAAAAACTCCTCGCTGAAATGCCCAAACCGGCGCCGGCTCCATCGCCCGCTAAATAGCAATGAAGTTAATTAAGTAATTAGCTAATTCACTACACTCTCGGCCACTCCGCTTCCACGAACCTCCCTGCTTCCATGATCGTCCGCCCATCCACTTCGATTCGGCAGCCCGGCTGACGCAGATCGCAGACCATGTCCCAGTGCAGGCCGGAGTCGTTTTTGCCGCCAGTTTCGGGGTAGGCGGCTCCCAGCGCGGCGTGGCACGTGCCGCCGATTTTTTCGTCGAAGAGCGTGTTCTTTGTGTACTTGGTGATGCCGAAGTTTGTGCCGAGGGCGAACTCGCCCAGCACCCGTCCGCCCGCGTCCTGATCCATCATCTGCAACAGGAATTCTTCGCCTTTGCTCGCCCGCGCTTCGATGACCTTGCCCGCCTTGAACTTCAGTACGATATCGTGGCACTCCCGTCCGTGATGGACTGCCGGGAATGAATAGCGGATCGTCCCTTCCGTTGCGTCTTCGATCGGCCCGGTGAACACTTCGCCGTCCGGGAAATTTTCATGTCCGTCGCAGTTGATCCACAGCCGCCCCTGCACCCCCAGCCGCAGATCCGTATCCTTTGCGATCACCCGCACTTCCCTGGCCTTATTGAGATAATCCGCCAGTCGCTGTTGCCGCTCGGAGACTTTCTTCCATGCCGCGATCGGATCCGGCAGATGCAGCAGTCCCGCATGGAACACGAAATCCTCGTATTCACGCTGCGACATTTCTGCGTCTTGCGCCGAGCCTGCCGTCGGATACTGCGTGCCCGTCCACCGCAACTGCTTCTTCGCCGCCCGTTCCAAAAAACGCTTAAACATCGGCTTCTTCGCCTGCGACGCCATCGACTGCTTCTTCGGATCCACGTTCGAGAGGCTCTTGGTATTCTCCTCCGCCCACAACCCGATCGACACGTCGCTCTCCTCCACGATGTACTTCTCCACCGGACTCAGGTACGCAAGCTGCTCGTCGGACGCGTATTTGTAAAACGCATCTTCCATCGCATCCGAACTCACCAGCGCAAACGGATGCCCCCCCGCGATCAGCACCTTCTCGTAAATCGCCTCCATCAGCGGAAACCCAGGCAACTCTCCGGAAATCCGTACCAGGTCCCCCTTCTTCACCTCCGTCGAATACCGCACCAGCACATCCGCCAACCGATCCAACCGTGCATCACGCATACGCATCACTCCTTTTCAAGTCACATCCCTTTTAGTTTATCCGCCTCTCGATTAGGTTGACAGTGCCAAGGGCTGACGATAGCCAAATGCGAGGAAATTTCGTAACATGGCACATCTAGGTGCATCATAGTGATAACATCACTCGATAACATCACTCTCAGAAAGGATTTTCGGATGGCCACCCCCTCCCCCACTACTCTTCCCCCCCATGACGTCAAGGACATGTCGCTCGCTTCGGAAGGCAGGAAGCGTATTGAGTGGGCGGACAGGGACATGCCGGTGCTGCGAGCGATTCGCGAGCGGTTTGCCAAGGAGCAGCCGCTCAAGGGCTATCGCATGGCCGCATGCCTGCACATCACCACCGAAACCGCGAACCTGCTGCGTGCTCTCAAAGCCGGCGGCGCCGAGATCGTTGCCTGCGCCTCCAATCCGCTCTCCACGCAGGACGACAACGCCGCCTCGTTGGTCAAAGACTACGGCATTTCCATCTACGCCATCAAAGGCGAAGATCGCGACACCTACTACCGCCACATGAACGCCGCCCTCGACATCAAACCGAACGTCACCATGGACGACGGCTGCGATCTCGTCTCCCTCCTGCACGGCGACCGCAAGGACCTCGCCGGGAACATCGTCGCCTCCATGGAAGAGACCACCACCGGCGTCATTCGCCTGAAAGCCATGGAAACCCAAAAAGTCCTCAAGTTCCCCGCCGTCGCCGTCAACGACGCCATGTGCAAACACTTCTTCGACAACCGCTACGGCACCGGCCAGTCCACCCTCGACGGCGTCATCCGCGCCACCGATCACCTCATCGCCGGCAAACGCGTCGTCATCGCCGGTTACGGCTACTGCGGCAAAGGCGCCTCCGCCCGCGCCCGAGGCATGGGCGCCCACGTCATTGTCACCGAAATCGATCCCATCAAAGCCATCGAAGCCGTCATGGACGGCTTCCAGGTCATGACCATGGAACAAGCCGCCAAAATCGGCGACATCTTCATCACCGTCACCGGCAACATCCACGTCATCCGCCAAGAACACTTCGACGCGATGAAAGACGGCGCCGTTGTCTGCAACTCCGGCCATTTTGACGTCGAGCTCGACCTCGACTCCCTCCGCAAAAATGCCGCAGGCATCCGCAAAGAAGTCCGCCAATTCGTCGACGAATTCACCCTGAAAAACGGCCGAAAAATCATGCTCCTTGGCGAAGGGCGACTCGTCAACCTCGCCTGCGCCCACGGCCATCCCGCCTCCGTCATGGACATGTCCTTCGCCGTCCAGGCACTCGCCACAGAATGGGCGATCAAGCAAAAAGGCAATCTTGTGCCGAAGGTCTACAACGTCCCCGCCGAAATCGACGCCTGGGTCGCGAAGTTGAAGCTCCAATCCATGGGCGTCGGCATCGACACGCTCACCGCCGAGCAGGTGAAGTACCTCGCCTCGCACGACATGGGCACGTGATCGCCGCGCCCCACACACACCACCCCAAGTCAAGCCCAAGGGACTGCAGTCCCTGGGCTTGAATGTGACGACGTAACAATTGAACGACTTGACGACTTAACGAGAACGATGATGATAAGGACTCTATGACTCTCAGTTCTCCCAACAAGAAGCAGGACACGCTCATCGGCCGCCTGGTGGTGGAGCAGGGCTTGGCCACACGTGAGGAAGTGCAGACATGCCAGGCGCGTCAGGCCGAGCTTGCCAAAGAACAGAATTACCGTTCGATCGCCGATCTGCTGGTGGAGAACGGCCACATCACCAAGCGCCAGGTGGAACGTGTGCGAGCAGTCGCCGAGGAGCAGAAAGAACAACAAATCCCCGGCTACACGCTGCTCTCCCGCCTCGGCGCCGGCGCCATGGCCACCGTCTACAAAGCCAACCAGATTTCGCTCAACCGTCTGGTAGCGATCAAAGTGCTCCCGCAAAAAGCCGGCACGAACAAAGAATTCGTGGAACGCTTCTATAAGGAAGGCCGGGCAGCAGCGCAGCTCAACCATCCCAACATCGTCGGCGCCATCGACGTCGGCGAAGCCCCCAACGGCCGACATTTCTTCGTCATGGAATACATCGACGGCGAAACCGTCCACGACCGCCTGGAAAACGGCGGACGCTACACCGAACAGGAAGCGATCCACATCATCACGCAGGTCGCCAAGGCGCTCGCCCACGCGCACAAGGCCGGTTTCATTCACCGCGACGTGAAGCCGAAGAACATCATGATCACGCGCGAGGGCGTCGCAAAACTCGCCGACATGGGCCTGGCTCGGGAAGCCTCCGACGCACAGGCCGCGCAAGCCGAAGCCGGCAAAGCTTACGGAACCCCCTACTACATCTCCCCCGAGCAAATCCGCGGCGAACTGGACGTCGATCAACGTGCCGACCTCTATTCCCTCGGCGCCACTTTTTATCACATGGTCACCGGTCGCGTGCCCTTCGAAGCCGACACACCCTCCGCCGTGATGCACAAACATCTCAGGGAAGACCTCGTCCCCCCTGACCATCTCGTCCCCGAGCTCTCTTCCGGCGTCGGCGAGATCATCGAAGTCGCAATGGCCAAAAAACGCAAATCACGCTACAACTCCGCGGAAGAGATGTTGACGGATCTGGAGCGAGTCGCCGCCGGCGAACCGCCGCTGGTCGCCAAACAAGCCTACGATTTATCCACTCTCTCCGACCTGGAAAAAGGCGGCAAAGATTCCCCCTCGACCATCCAAACCAAAAAAGGCGCCATCCCGCTCTCCGCCCAGAACACCATCGACATCGGAGCCGCCTCACTCTCGCAACGCTTAATGGACCCCATCGTGCTCGGACTGGCCGCCGCCCTGCTGATCGCCATCCTCGTAATTCTGATCCTGCTGCTGCGGGGTTGACCGAGACAATCCGCGGACATCATCTTCAGCTATTTAGCCGGCATGCTTGCATGCCGCTCAGGCCCCGATCTCGCAACATGGCACCGAAAACGCTTGCGGCGTCGCGGACCATGCCTCCCCAAAAACTCACTCATCAAGCTTTTTAACCACAATGTCGTCAAAGAAAATATCGCCTTCGTGATTATAAGTGTACAAATTAACACGAATCCATTCAATTTTCGGATCGGCAGGCTTAAGCGAACTGGGCGTAAAGTCCATTTCCATCCGTTCGAAACGCTCGTTCTTATTCGTTGGGAGCACCTGGGCGCGGTAGAGTTGGCGCCGGACGGCTTCCAGGTCGGTCTTATCGCCGTACTGATCGGGCATGACACCGTAGCCGTTGATGAAGAGATGGGTCGTCGGTCCCTTGCTGAAGTAGTTGCAGGTGAATCGGTATTTTTTCCCCGATTCGACGGGTATCCATGTTGAAATGCAGGCAAGTCCATTATTTGCGGCGACGTTTTTACTCAATCGCAGCATCAGGCAATGCCCGTCCGCGTGTGCCTGATCGCCCGCGAAAGATTTAGGCACGACAGCCACTCGGTCTTTGGGAAGGCTCGCAGCATCCTGTGCCGAGAGGACCGGCGGCGAATAATGATCGGCACCCAGAATCGCATCCCAGGACGCAGCCTTCCCCTCCTTCACGCCATTTTCGAATTTGCCATCGATGATGAGATTCGCCCGGGCCGCGAAACGAGCCTCGACAGCAGGATCGGAATGATCCGCTTCCACCTGTCGCATCGCCGCGAATTTAGCCCCCGTCAATTCCGTCAGCACCCGTTCGACCGCGAGCTTCGGACTCTCCTTATCCGACGGAATCTGAACGTCCGCTCGCTTCGCTTCCTTCGTTCCCTCGTACAAAATCAAAGTAAGCTTTCGTCCTTTGACGATCCCAGCCACCGTGTTGTCAACGCCGAGGGTCGTGAGAAGCTTTTCGATCTCATCGCTCTCCGGGAGCGTCCCCGGCCCAGCAGCCCCGCCGGCAGCCCAGGGAATCTGCAAGCCAGAAATGATTTGTTCGACTTTCACGTTATCCATGCGATCGAACCGCCCGCCGCCGTCGGCGTCGTTGGAAAGCTTCTGGCTGACGGCGAATCGCATCTTCTCCGCAAGCTGCTTCTCCTTCTCATCACCGCCGAAAAACGGAAGAACGGCAAGCGTCTTGATATTTTCGATCTTCGATTTTCGCCCCCCCCCATTTTCGATTTTTGGAGGGTCCGCTGCGCGGACGAGTAGAGCGGTGGTGATCAGGATCGCTAAAGTAGCAATTAAACAATGTGATTTTGTGTGACGATTGTGCATCTTTATCCCATTTTAACGCTTGATGCGTGACTTTGTTCGCGCTATTCTCGCAGAGACGAGGCTTTTTGTATAATCTAGCCTTTGTCAGCCCCCGGCTCTGCCGGGGGTTTGTCCGGTGGAGCCAGAGATTGGTGGTTCGGGGCAATTCCCCGGCAGAGCCGGGGGCTGACGATAACTTGCATGGAGTTTTTACGTGAGTGATGAAAACGATCCTTTAGCCGCCCTGAGTGCCGCCGCCCAATCCCGATCCAGCAATGTCAAGCCGCGCAAGGTCCGACCGGTCGTGAAGACCCCGCAACCCAAGCCTCGTCCCACCGCCGCCGTCAAACGCAAACGCCCGACAAAATCCAACCCACTGATCTACTTCGCTTTCGCAATGATGGGGCTGGTCGTGATTGCGGGAATCATCCTGGCCGTCGTCATCATCACAGCCAAGGAAGAGCCGCCCCCGGAAAAGCAGACCCGGGCGGAGCATGATCGCCCGATCAGTGATAACGGCCCCGGTTCCTTGTTCAGCCATGTCAAAACGCAGGACCCGAGCAAGTGAAGGGAATCGTCAAGTCGTTAAGTCGATTTAACGACTTGACGACTTAACGACCGCCGTTCCATTATCAATCACACGAATTCGCTATACAATCCTCACATGCTGGGCAATCTTCTTTTCCTGATCCTGCTGCTGGTACTGCTGGCGATTTCCGCCGTTTTCTCCGGCATGGAGACCGTCCTCTTTTCCCTCTCGCGGTACGACCTGGCGAGAATGAAGAAGTCCGCCAATCGCATGGAAATCCTGGCCGCATCGCTGCGGGATCATCCACGTGCACTCCTGACGAGCCTGCTCGTCGGGAACATGACCTGTACGCTCATTTGCCTCGTGCTTTCGTCGCTGCTGCTGGCGCGTTTGAACGAAGCGATGCACACGATCATGCCTGCGACGTGGCTGGGGTACGTGATTCTGGTGATTCTCGCGTTGATTCCGCCGTTGCTGGTGACGTATCTTTCGGACATATTTCCAAAAGTAATCGGTGCGCAGAACAACACGCGACTGGCTCCGCTGATCGCACTTCCGGTAGCGACGCTGGTACGAATCCTCTGGCCGCTCTCGGCAACCATTGAAACCGTCGTCATGCGGCCGATGCATCGCCTCATCGGAACTCGTGATGAAGAGGGAGGAGGGGGAGCGTTTTCCACTGATGAACTGCGGGAACTCCTCGAAATGTCGGAAAAACAAGGCGTGATCGACGTTTCGGAGAACGAGTTGTTGCAGGAGGTGGTGCGTATCGCGGATTTGAAAGTCAGAGACGTGATGACCCCGCGGGTGGACATCACAGCTTTCAACATCAAAGATCCGTCCGAAAAACTGATCGCCCTGTTCCAGTCGTCGCACCTGAACCGCATCCTGACCTTCGACGGCCAGATCGACCACGTCACAGGCATGCTCTACGGCAAAACCGTTATGCTCGAAGCCACCGCCCCCGGCCTGGACGTGCGGCGACTGGATTTGCGGAAACTGATCCAGCCGGTGCGATACGTGCCCGAGCAGCAATCGCTGGATCAACTGCTGCATCATTTCCGTCAAACCCGCACGCAATTGGCCGTGGTGGTGGATGAGTTCGGCGGACTCATCGGCGTTGTCACGCTGACGGACGTCGTGGAGCAAATGGTCGGCGACATTTACGAACCCTACGACCAGTCAGCACAGGCCATCGAACGCGTCGGCCCGGACGAGTATCTCGTGTCAGGCGATTTGTCGATGGCCGACTGGATGGACGCCTTCGGCGCACGTGTCGAAACCACGCACACCACTACGGTAGCCGGTTTTTTGGCCGCACATTTGAAACGCCTCCCACGCGCAGGCGACGAAGTAAAACTGGCACATCTATCAATGCATGTGGAATCTATGCGTGGCCGCAGCGGCCGACGCGTCGATAAAGTCCGCCTCAAACTCCTGACCCACGGTCAATCGGAGGCTTCGACATGATGATGTTCGCCGTGTCAATGCTTGCCGATGTGGCCCCCGAAGCCCAAGGACTGCAGTCCCTGGGCTCGAGTTGGATCGCGCTTTGGTGCGTCGCCGGTCTCGCCGCATTTATCTTGGGCACATCCTACGCCGGCACCGAAATCGGCATCTTCTCGCTCTCAAAAATCCGCCTGCGACTGCGAGTCGCCAAACAGGACGCCAACGCCCTGCAGCTCAACGAATGGCTCCGGAACCCCACCTACGCGTTGGAAGGCCTGCTGATTTCACAGAACCTCATGTCATTCATTTTCACGCTGGCCGTAACAAACGTGCTGGCGCTGCAGGGTTTTTCGGAGACAGCCAGAGCATTGATTTCCATCGCAATCGTAACGCCGATGGCACTGGTGCTGGGAGACATCATGCCGAAGGATTTGTTCTATGTGCATGCGAACTCCTGGATGTATTGCATGGCGCCGCTGGTCAAATGGCAGTTTCGGGTCATCACCGTGGTGCCGCTGCTGCCGATCGTGCATGTCCTGGCACGATGGTCAACGCGGGTCATGGGATCGGAATTCGCGGGCAAACGGGTGGCGGTCGTCGGGCCGCGAGCGGAAATTTTAACGCTCTTCCAGGAATCAGCCGCAACCGGCATGCTCACAGGAACACAACAAGACCTGGTCCAGCGAGCACTTCGGCTGGCACGAATTTCCGTCAAAGAAGTGATGATCCCCTGGAATCGCGTGGTGGGCGTTCCATCGGTGATCTCGCGGGAAGGTTTTCGGGCGTTGGTGAAGCGTTACAACGTCTCGCGCCTGCCGGTGCTGGGCAGATCGACCACGGAGGTCCTGGGGATCGTGGACGTCATGGAGACGCTGGCGCCAGCGACAAAAGGAACGGGAGGAGGGGGGGCATTCAAACTCTCCGCACACCTGCACCCGGTCATGACACTGATCGCGGAACAAAACGTACGATCGGCAACCACATTGATGCAGCGAGCCAGGCAGACAATCGCGGTCGTCGTGGACCTCCAGAACCGAGCCATCGGTCTGGTCACAATGAAGGACCTGATCGAAGAACTGGTCGGCGACCTGGAAAGCTGGTGAAATCCGTCTCCCCTCACACCCCGTAAATCTTCACGTGGTATGACGATCAAACCGTTCAATTCCGTGGTGGAGTCCTGCCGTTTCGCGGACGTTTTCGATCATATTTATATTCTCAATCTGCCCGATCGCGCCGATCGCCGACGCGACATTCTCCGCGAACTGGCTCTCGCCCATTTCCCCTCCCCCGGCTATCATCTCGCCCTCTTCCCCGCCATTCGCACGAACGATCCCGCCGGCTTCCCCTCCGTCGGCGTCCGCGGCTGCTATCTCAGCCATCTCGCCATCTTCAAAGACGCCCTCCGCCGACAATTCGCCCGCATCCTCATCCTCGAAGACGACCTGCGCTTCTCACCCCTGTTCACTCAGCACGACGCCCTCCTCGCCGCCCTCGCACAAAAACACACCTGGCACTTCGCCTGGTTCGGCCACATCCTCCCACCCGTTCATCCTCCGCCTCTGGTCCCATTTCTCGAACCGACCTCCCAACCTCTCATCACCGCCCATTTCTACGCACTCGATCACACCGTCTTACCGCCCCTGATCGATTTCTTCGAAGCCATCCTGACCCGCCAACCCGGCGACCCTGCCGGCGGCCCCATGTACAACGACGCCGCCTGCACCCTGTTCCGCCAAAAATACCCACAGTACCTCACGCTCATCGCCCGTCCCTCTCTTGGCCACCAGCGTCCCTCACGCAGCGACATCGTCCCAAAGTGGTTCGATCGCCAACCCCTTCTCCGCCAAACCGCCGCCCTGCTCCGGCGCTTCAAAAGAAGCCAGTAGCCAGCAGCCAGAAGGAGGGGAGGGGGTGCATCCCGAATGAGTGACAATTCTGGTTGCACCAAGCATTTTCCCCACCTGCCACCCCGCAAAGCGGGGTCGCTACGGGCACTTTTTCGGAATTGCCACTATTGGCGGATGCACCCGAGGGAAGGTGCTCGTTTTTTCTGGCTTCTGGCTTCTGGCTTCTTTCGTCTATACTTCACGAATGGAACCTCTCGCTCGACTTCGCCGCAACATGGAGTCCGTCTTCTTCGGACGCAAGGAAGCGATCACGCACATCCTCGTCGGCCTCGTCGCACGCGGACACGTCCTCGTCGAAGACGTCCCCGGCGTCGGCAAAACCGTCCTCGCTCGCTCTCTCGCCCGCTCCATCCATTGCCAGTTCAACCGCATCCAGCTCACGTCCGACATGCTCCCCTCCGATATCCTGGGCGTCTCGGTCTACAACCAGGAAAAACAAACTTTCGACTTCAAGCCCGGCCCGATCTTCGCCAACGTCATCCTCGCCGACGAAATCAACCGCACCACTCCTCGCACCCAATCTTCGCTCCTGGAAGCCATGAACGACTATTCCGTCACCATCGACGGCAAAACCATGCCGCTCCCCACCCCCTTCATGGTCATCGCCACCCAAAACCCCTTCGAATTCGAAGGCACCTACCTCCTGCCCGAAAATCAGCTCGACCGCTTCCTCCTCCGCATTCATCTGGGCTATCCCGACCGCCCCCGCGAAAAGGAAATCCTGCACCATCAGCCCGGCCGTTTCATCCTCGACCACCTCGAACCCGTCCTCTCCACCGACGACGTCCGCGTCCTCCAAGGCCAGGCCACCCAGGTCAAAGTCGACTCCGCACTCCTCGACTACCTCATGGACATCATCGAAGCCACCCGTTCCGACGATCAGCTTCACACCGGCGTCTCGCCTCGCGGTTCGCTGGCCCTGATGACCGCCGCCCAGGCCCTCGCCCTCGTCGAAGGCCGCGACTACATCACGCCCGACGACATCAAGGCCATGACCCTCCCCGTCTGCGCCCATCGCATGATTCCTCGGAACCACATGGCCGCCGGCGACCTCCAGACCACCTCACGCATCCTCCAACAAATCCTCAAACGTGTCCCCTCGCCAGTTTGATTATGCGGAGTCTTGAATGTCTTGGCCGAATTTCCTGGCGCCCTGGTGGAGTCTCATGGGACTGCTCGCAGTCCCGCTTGTGCTGCTGTACATTCTTCGCCAGAAGCGTCCCGATACGCCCGTCTCTTCCACGCTTCTCTGGTCCAGGACTCTTGCCGATCTGCGAGCGAGTACGCCGTTCCAGAAGCTCCGCCGCAATCTGCTGCTGCTTTTGCAGCTTCTGATCCTTGCCGCGCTGGTCTTCACACTGATGCGCCCGGTGATCCAGTCCCGCGCCGACCAGACCCGAGCCAGCGTCATCGTCATCGACTGCACCGCCAGCATGCAAACCACTGATAACGGCGGTCCTTCCCGCCTCGATCGCGCCAAAATCGAATCCAAAAAACTCATCGACGCCATGCGTCCCGGCGACCGCTACAAGCTCATCGCCGACGGCGGCGGACTCAACCGCGTCGGCTACGATTTCCTCGCCAGCAAGACCGAACTCAAAAACCTCATCGATTCCATCAAGCCTTCCGATTCCTCCAGCGACCTCTCCGAATCCCTCATCCTCGCCGTCGAAAGTTTACGCGCCATCAACGGCCAGCGGGGGGGAGGGCACGATGGCATCCTCGCCGGCAAAGTCTGGCTCTTCTCCGACGGCGCAGGCATCAAAATCCCAAACATCATGGGAAGCGGAGGAGCCCCGCATGGCAATGCGGGGCTTGCCGGAGCAAGTGGCTGTGACCTGCTCCAATTCGTCAAGATCGGCGAATCCAGCCGCAGCGTCGGCGTCACGCAACTCGTCATCGCCCCCGTCCCCAAAGAACCCAAAACCTATCAAGTCTTCGTCGGCCTGAAAAACGCCTGGGAAACCCCTCGCAAAGTCTCCGTCCTCCTCGCCCACGGCCAAAAAGACAACTTCCTCCACATGGTCCAGTCCGCCGACCTCCCCGCCGCCAGCCAAGGGGGAGGGGGCAGCGTCGTCTTCGAAAAAGTCGTCGTCGACCCCGGCAAACTCTTCGTATGCGTCGACGACACCAACGACGATTTCCCGCTCGACAACATCGCCTACGGCATCATCGAACCGCCACGAAAAATCAAAGTCATCCTGGTCACACAAAAAAATCAGTTCCTCGAACAGTTCCTCAAAACCGAAGCCCGCGTAGCACAAGTCGAAGCCTCAACCATTTCCCCAGAACATTATGTCCCCAACACCGGCGCCGACCTTGCCGACCTGGTGATCCTCGATGGTGTCTTGCCCACCCAGCTCCCAAAAGTCGACACGCTCCTGATCGCCCCCGCCGTCCAAGGCGCCGGCGACGTCGCCGGATTCAAGGTCACACAGGAAATGAAAGACCCGCCCATCCTCCGCTGGAAACGCGAAGACCCGCTGATGCAGTACGTCAACCTCGGCGAGTTGCAAATCTCCCGCGCCCTGTTCATCGAACGCGACCCCGAACTCATCGAACTCGCCAGTTCCCCCGAAGCCCCGCTGATCGCCTACCGCGACGTCTCCGGCGAGGGAGGGCGACGCTACTTCATCGCCTTCAATCCACTCACCGAAAGCAACTGGTGGCGTCAAAACTCACTCCTGATCTTCCTGCAAAATATCATCGAACAAACCCGCGCTCGCCATTTCATCGGCACTCCGCAATTGCTCACCACTGCCAGCGCCGCAAAGCTCTGGAACGTCACCGGCTCCGTTACCATCACTCGCCCCGACGGCGTCATCGAAACCCTCGAAGCTAAAAACGGCGTCGCCACATACGAAAAAACCGACCGCGTCGGCTTCTACGAAGTCTCCTCCGGCAACCAAAAATCCATGTTCGCCGTCAACCTCCTCAGTTCCACCGAATCCGACATCCGCCCGCGTTCGTTACAAACCGCCACCGGCAGCAACATAGAAGAGGCGTCCAGCATTGCCACCGTCAACAAAGAAATCTGGCAATGGCTGGCCATCGCCGCCCTGGCGATCCTCCTGGCCGAATGGTGGCTCTACCACCGCCGTATCGCCTAAACGGAGTTCACGCTTCAGCGTGTTTCGCACCGGAGCCCCGCATGGCAATGCGGGGCTTTGGTATCCAATCGGAGCAATCATGACCCATACACAAAACACATGGCATTACATACGAATGATACTTTTCGCCACCGCGACAACCCTCACCCTCCCCGCCTTCGCACAAACCGACGACGCCAAACCCGACACCGAAAAAACCGACCCCGCAAAAGACGAACAAAAAAAAGATCCCTCCGACATCCGCAACAGCATCGGCAACCTCAACCTCATCCGCGGCACAGACAACCTCAACCCCCCCCCACCCAAAGGCATCTGGGAAGAACTCGTCAACCAACCTTATTTCACCCCCGAAATGCGTGCCCGCAAGCTCCTCTTCCACGGCCAATACGAATCCGCCGAAACCGCCTACCGCACCCTCCTTGAAAAAGCCCCTCAACAACAAAAATTCCTCGAAGGCCTCGCCGAATCGATACTCAGCCAGGGCCACGCCTCCGACATCAAACGCTTCGAAAACAAAATCGCCCAGTTCACCGACGAGCAACGCAACACCCCAAAAATGACACGCCTCCGCGCCCAATCTCTCCTCTTCAACGGCAAAAACTCCGAAGCCTGCCAACTCCTCAAAAATTTCACCGACGTTCATGCTAAGCTCGAATCTATAGACGGCAACATCCTCGCCACGCTCAACTTCTACGCCCGCCTTCTCGAATCCGAAGCCGAATACGCTGCCGCCATCGGCATCTACACCCAAA
This sequence comes from Phycisphaerales bacterium, assembly GCA_009781185.1. Lineage (GTDB taxonomy): Bacteria > Planctomycetota > Phycisphaerae > WQYP01 > WQYP01 > WQYP01. The sequence goes on from WQYP01000081.1 coordinate 14,608, forward strand.
TCGTCGACCAGACCGCAGGCCAGCTTCCCGACGATCCCCAATCCGCCACCGAAATGACCGCCGCTCTCTACCGTGCCAGCCTCCTCACCGCCTCCGGACGCGAGAAAAATCCCACCGTCCTGGCACAACTCGGAACCATCGAACAAAAAAATCAGACCTACTGGCCCTCACGCCTCCTGACCGCCGAAGTCCTCCTCGCCGCCCACAAGGAAACCGACGGCAGCATCGCCCTCAACGAAGTCCTCGCCCTCAACCCCAACGACCTGCACGCCCGCTTCCTCGCCGTCGATTTCGGCATCGCGTCCTATAATTTCGACATCGCTCGCACACAACTCGACGAACTCAAAAAACGTACCGACGGCGCCCTCGTCGACGCCTACGAAGGCCGACTCTTGCTCAAGGAACGCCTGCCGCAGTCCGCCGTCGCTCCGCTACTAGCCGCCGTCCAGAAAAATCCTAATCTCGCCGAAGCCCGCGGATGGCTCGCTGGCGCTTATTATCTCCTCGGCTTCGACGAAACCCGAATGAACAAACAACTCCAGTCCATCAAAGCTCCCACCCCCAGCGGCCTGCATCCCGTCGCCCTCTTCGAAGCCGCCGAAGTCCTCCGCGACGCCCGCCAGTTCACCCAGGCCGAAAAGCTCTACCTCAAAGCCGCCGACGCCGCAAAATGGTGGGCCGAACCCGCCGCATCACTCGCTTCCCTCTACCTCGAAACCGGCCATGAAGACAAAGCTAAAACTCTCTTCGAACAAGCCTTTAAGATCGATCCCTACAACGTCCGCGTACTCAATCAACTCAAGCTTCTTGCAAATCTTCATTCTTTCGAAACCATGGAAAGCAAAACCCGCCTCGCCCCTGGTTCTGATCTGCCCGCCTTCATCATCCGTTACGAAAAGCAGGACGAAATCCTCGCCAACCTCGCACTCGAATGGATGGAAAAAATTCGCCCGGAAGTCTGGAGCTATTTCAATATCCAATCCCTCTCCACGCCGACAATCATCGAATTCTTCCCATCGCACGAGGAATTTGGCGTGCGAACAGTCGGTTTGCCGTGGATCGGGACCGTCGGCGCCTCCACCGGCAACGTCATCGCCCTGGACGTCCCCCGCGGCGGAGCCAAAGGCTTGATGGGCGCCTTCGATTGGGCCCGCGTCCTGCGCCATGAATATACACATACCGTTACTTTAGCGATGACCAACAACCGCATCCCGCACTGGCTCACCGAAGCCTGCGCCTGCGAACAGGAGCAAGCCCCACGCGATTGGGAAAATTGCCAATTACTCTGGCTTAACTACCGTTCCGGCGATCTCTTCAAAATCGCCAATCTCAACTGGGGCTTCATTAAGCCCAAAAGAACCACCGACCGCCAACTCGCTTATATGCAAAGCCAATGGCTCTACCAATACCTCGTCTCCACCTACGGCCTCCCCCAAATGCTCGACTTCCTCAACGCCTTCCGCGACGGCAACACCGAAGCCCAAGCCTGGCAAAAAGTCTACAACAAATCCATGGACGACATCGACCAGGAATTCCACACCTGGGCCGGCCAGCAAATCACCAGTTGGGGCCTCTCCACCACCCCCCTACCCAAACGCGAAGCTCTCCTCGACGCCCTCAAAAAAGACCCCAAAAACGTCGACTCTCTCGTCGATCTCGCCTCCCTCGAAGCCATGTCCGGCCAGGCCCCGCAAGCCCGCAAACGCCTCGAACAAGCCCTCGAATTCGATCCTAAAAACCTCCGCACCCGCGAGTTCCTCGGCGCTCTGCTTTCGCAAAGCAAGGGTGCTACGCAAAAGGCGGATATTGAACGCGCCAAGTCGCTGCTTGAATCCGTGCTCAAAGACGATCCCAATCGCTCACTTGCCGTGCGTTCGCTGGGCATGCTCGCCATGGCCCGCCGCGATTACAATGAAGCCGAGTTATACTTCAAAACTTTGCAATCGCTCGTCCCGCTGGACGTTTCCAGCTATACAAGTCTCGCCGGTATTTACTTGATTCGCAAAGACTACCCCGCCGCGATCGCCCAGCTTCTCGAACTGCAACGCCACGAGCAGCGTGACGAACGCATCCCACGCAGACTCGCCGCCCTATTCAAAGAACAGCACCAACTCGCCGAAGCCGAGCAATCCGCCTACCGCGCCATCCGCATCAATCCTTACAACGCCATCAATCACGAACTAATGGCCCAGATACTCGTCGAGAGCAAACAACCGCAGCGTTCGATCGAATACTGGAGCAACGCCACGACTCTTCAGCCGAAAGTCGCCGCCTTCTGGGAGGGCCTCGCCGAAGCCAAAGGCAGCACCGGCGACCTCCCCGGCGCCGCCGAAGCCGCCAAAAAAGCCCTCGATCTTCAACCCAAATCCCCCGCCGCCAAATGGCTCAAGGAATAGTTATTTATGAAGTATGAATACCACACCCGCTTTGTGGCAGAGGAATTGCGTAAACTGACAGAATTGGCCCAGCGATGTTTAATCGAATACGGACCGGGGACATTACCAGATGCGGAATCTTTGCACGAGCAATTTGACTATGTCGATATACCACCGGCAGTTGCAAACGGTTTGCGTGAAGTCGCTGCCATGGTGGCGGCCGACACGGCATTGACATCGCTTTATAGCACCATGCGCGATATGCCGTGTTTGCATGAGCATCACGACAAAGTGATCGGCGCCATGCAGGCCTTGATTTTCCTGGGCGCAACGGCCGACGCTCGCGCAGCACACGCCGCAATGGGCATCCCGGAAAAAATCACCCGCGACACCTTCACCGACGCCAACATCGCCCTCAACGACTATGCCCGCAACCATGACGGCGCACTGGGCATGGATTACACAAATTGGTTGATCCATCATTACACATCAAAATTATTCAAAGTGGGACGACTCCAGTACATCCTGAAAACGTTCGATGGGGACGCCCGTGTCTTTGTCAACAACGCAACCAGCGAAGTGATCGTCACGGCGAAAGCCGGTGTCGCGTTTCGAGGCGACGGGCTGATCGACGGACAGAACGGCATTTTTTCGCCCGAAAACCGTTGGGTCAGCGAATGCGACGAGGATGAACGGCAGATCGTTACGAATTGTTTGTTTGTGAACGGCCGTGCTGTCAGAACGCCGGTCGTACTTGATAAGAATATCTGGCGAATAGTGCTGGAGGCCGGAATGAATGTGCTCGACGTCCATGTTCCCGAGAGGAAAGGAGAGGAGGGACGGCTGACACGGTCCGTGTGCATGGATTCTTTGCGGGCGGCTCTGCATTTCTTCGATCAATACTTTCCCGACCGACCTATCGAAACCTTCTACTGCGGCTCCTGGCTGCTCGACGTGGAAATGCAAAGTTTCCTTCCACCATTATCAGGGATCGTCCAATTCCAGAAATTGTTCCATTTATACCCCGCCGCCGGGTCGGACAGGGAGTTTATTTACCGGGCTTTTGATATACACCGTTCGGAGGTTAACACGGCACTCGACAATATCGTCGCTTTCGCACAGTCCGCGGACCGAAGCACATCTCTTCGCCGCGGCATCGCCGACCATTGGCTCTCTGGAGGACGTCTGCATCCAGCCGCCGGAGTGATACACAGACATGACTTGCCTTAGCCGGCGCTTCCTGCGACACTTGAAACATGACTACTGTCAACCCTTCCACCCTCGCCGCCACCGAACCGAGCCTCGCCGTTTCCATCGGCAAAATGCACTTAGCCAATCCCCTGATGACCGCCTCCGGCACCTGCGGCTACGCCAACGAATACGCCGACTACACCGATCTCACCAAGTTCGGCGCCTTCGTCACCAAAGCGATCTCCAAAACCCCACGAAAAGGCAACGAGCCGTACCGTGTCGTCGAGACCCGTGCCGGCATGCTCAACGCCATCGGCCTTGCCAACATCGGCATCGACGCTTTCCTGCGTGACAAAATCCCGCTCCTCAAAGCCATGAACATCCCCATCATCGTCAACGTCCCCGGCTGGTGCACGGAAGACTACGTGGACGTCGCCGCCCGCCTGGACCAGGAAGAAACAGTCCAAGGCATCGAGCTGAACGTCTCATGTCCCAACGTCAAAAACGGCCTGAGTTTCGGAACCGATCCGCAACGTCTCTTCGACCTGGTCTCCGCAGTCCGAAAGGTAACGCATCGTTGTGAGCTAATTGTTAAGCTATCTCCAAACATTGCCGACATCGCGTTGACCGCGAAAGCCGCCGTCGACGCCGGCGCCACCTGCCTGTCGTTGGTCAACACCTTCACCGCGATGGCCATCGACATCGAGCGCCAGCGTCCCGTCCTCGCCAACGGCACCGGCGGCCTCAGCGGCCCGGCCATCAAACCCATCGCACTCTTCTTGGTTCACCGCGTCTACACCCAAGTCGCCAAAAAATACCAAATTCCCATCATCGGCATGGGCGGCATCCAACGCTGGCAGGACGCCGTCGAATTCCTCCTGGCCGGCGCCACCGGCCTGGCCGTCGGTACCGCACTCTTCCTCGATCCCAACATCCCACTCCAAATCATCGACGGCCTGAAAAAATATCTCGCCCATAAACACCTCCCAAACATCCACCACCTCATCGGCACCCTCCAGCCGCCCGCCCCGCACTAACCGCATCTCGTAAAATTCGTAAAATTCGTTCAAGTCGTAAAATTCGTGGAAAAACGCTCGCCTGTCGGCTCGCGGCTAGAGCATTTTTCACTCGCCCGTAGCGTTTTGGAGCCCCGCATGGCAATGCGGGGCTTTGGCTCTCGCTTCCTGCGCATGTCATCACGCCACGACCACGTGAAAAATGCTCTAAA
>WQYP01000082.1 GCA_009781185.1 Phycisphaerales bacterium
GGGGGGGTGGGGGTTCTCTCGGGGGGGGAGGGTGGGGGGGTTGGGGTGGGGGAGAGGGGGGGGGGGGGGACGGTTTTTGATTTGTCGACGAATGAGTTTGTGGACGTCGTGCATCCGAGGGGGTATCGGAATTTGGTATCGTTTGAATTGCGGGATGGAGGGCCTGTGTGGCGGTATCAGGTGGGTGGTGGGATAGTAGAGAAGTCGATTGTGATGGTGCCGGGGGAGGATGTGGTGGTCGTGCGGTATGCGTTGGTGAAGGGGAAGGGAGGGGGAAAGATGAGGTTGGAGTTGCATCCGATGTTGGCGGGGCGGGATTTTCATGGGACGATTCAGTTGCAGCAGCGACCGTGGTGGACGATGCTGCCGGGGGGGGGTGGGGGCGAGAGGGGGATGATCGGCGTGGAATCGCCGGAGTGTCCGGTCAAAGTCTACTTTGGGCACAATGCGGATCGGTGTAATATCAACGCATCCTGGTGGTACAACTTTAAGTTTCGCATGGAGCAGCAGCGGGGGTATCCGGATCGGGAGGATTTGTGGACGCCTGGGATGATGACGTTTTCGCTGGAGCCGGGGAAGGTGGTGGGATTTGTGGCCTCGACGCGGCCGGAGGCGTGGGAGAAGCAAGAGGAACTGGTCAGGAGAGCGAAGGAGCGGCACGGGCGATTGGCGAGAACCTTTGCCAAGACCGGAGTAGGCGATGATGCAGATGAGTTCTTGTCAACGTTGGCGGTGGCGGCAGATCAGTTCGTCGTACAGCGAGGAACTGATAAGCATTCCGTCATTGCGGGCTATCCGTGGTTCGAGGATTGGGGCCGTGACACGTTCATCGCGATGTGCGGCCTGACGCTGGTCACGGGTCGGTTCGAGATTGCCAAATCCATTCTGGCAACGTTTGCGGATCATATGCGGCGAGGGCTGCTGCCGAATCGCTTCCCGGACAAGTCAGTCACGCCAGACTACAACACCGTGGATGCGTCGCTGTGGTTCATTCACGCGGCGTACCAGTATTGGCGATACTCGGGCGACGAAGCGTTTTTAACAAGATATCTGTATCCGAAACTCTGCGAAGTGATGGAGCGTTACCGTGACGGGACGGATTTTGGGATTCGCATGGATTCGGATGGCCTGATTCGGGCGGGCGATGGCAATCATCAGCCGACGTGGATGGATGCGAAAATTGGCGACTGGGTCGTCACGCCGCGGCACGGCAAGCCGGTGGAAATCAATGCGCTCTGGTACTCCAATTTACGCGTCATGTCGCTGGTGGCGGAGCGTGCGGGCGATTCGGCAAGGTCGGCCGGTTTCTGGATGCTCGCGGAAAAGGCCGCATTGGTGTTCGAGAAAACATATTTTAATGGCGTGACGAATTGTTTGAACGATGTGGTGGGCGATGATGGGGAGAGGGGGAGGGCGGATGAGTCGATTCGTCCGAACCAGTTGATGGCGGTGTCGTTGCCGTTTTCGCCGTTGTCGGCGGAGGCGAGTGCGAGTGTGGTCGCGGTCTGTCAGAAGTTGCTGCTCACGCCGATGGGGATGCGGACGCTTTCGCCGACCTCGCCGGGCTATCACGGGCAGTGCGTGGGCGATCAGCGGACGCGGGATATGGCGTATCATCAGGGTACGGCTTGGCCGTGGCTGATCGGACCGTTCGTGACGGCATACGTGAAAGTCCGCGGCAAAACGGCGGAGGCGAGAGCGGAGGCTCGCAACTTTGTCGAGCCGTTCCGAACGCATTTGAAAAAGGCGAAAGTGGGTGGCGGACTGGGATCGATCAGTGAGATTGCAGATGGTGATGGACCGTTTACTCCGCGGGGCTGTCCAGCACAGGCCTGGAGCGTCGGAGAGGTGCTCCGGGCGTATTGGGAGGACATATTGAATCGTGCGCCGGCATGGCCGCACGAGAAATAGTGAATGGAGAATAGTGAATGGTGAATTCACTATTCACCATTCACTATTCTCCGTGGTATCGTGGTGACGCAATGAACACGGTGACAATTTGAAGGGCAAGTGTATGAATGTTCTGATGATCCTGACCGATGAGCAGCGATTCGATGCGGTTGGGTGTAATGGGAATTCGATTGTGCGGACGCCGAATCTGGATCGGCTGGCGGCGGAGGGCGTGAATTTCCAGGGGCACACGTGTTCGAACCCGATTTGTTCGCCGGCAAGGGCGTCGCTGTTGACGGGACAGTATTCGCGGACGCACGGCGTGACGACCGTGGGCGTACAAATGGATCCGGCGAGCGAAACGCTGGCGACGTGGCTTTCCCGAGCAGGATATCGCTGCGGGCTCTTCGGCAAGAGCCACCTGGAAGCCGAAACCACCAACTTCAACTGGCACGATCGTAAACATGTCAATTATTACGGTTTTCACGAAGCATGGCTGAGCGAAGACAACATGAACGGCCCGTACTTGCACTGGATTCGCCGAGAGCATCCAAAATGGGAAGCGGAAGCCTGGCTGCAGGCAAACGAGGAGTTCCAACCGAACGGTTACGGCATGGACGACCAGGGACGGCTGAACGTGGTGCGTTCAACAAAGCTGCCCGTGGAACTGACGCAGTCCGCGTGGATCACGCGCCAGACGGAGCGGTTCATCCGCGAGTCGGCCAAGAGCAGCCAATCGTTTTTCGCGGTCTGCAGTTACGTCCCACCGCATCATCCCTTCACGTCGCCGGAGATTTATGCCAAACAGTACGGCGCCTCGTCGATGCCCAAGCCGCGTCGCACAGTGCCCAGCTACGAAACGCCGATTGGCAAGCTGGGACGCTATTCGAAAGTACCGGGCCTCAGCGATCAGGAAATACAGCGACTGACGGCACATTACTACGCCTTGTGCACCATGCTGGACGACCAGATCGGCCAGTTGCTCAAAACGCTGAACGAAACGGGCGTTGAGGAAGAAACGCTGGTGATTTTTACCAGCGATCATGGCGACCACCTGGGCGATTATGGATTGATCCGCAAGAGTGGGTTGTTGTTTGATGACCTGCTGCGTGTGCCGCTGATGATGCGTGTGCCAGGTGGGGGTAAAGGAAAGAGTTGTCAGGGTCTTTCGCAGCACGAGGATATTGCGCCGACGGTGCTGGAGTTGTTGGGCATGAAGGTGCCTGAGACGGTGCAGGGGCGGTCTCTTGCGGGAATGATGCGTGGGGATGATTCATTGCGGAAGTATTCGTATTTCGAGCATCCGCATTTCGGCGCCTGTGGCGTCGGCGACGGACGCTACAAATTGCTGCGGTATCCGACCTGCAATTCATGGGTATTGGTCGATACGCATGAAGATACGATGGAACTGGCGAATCGGTTGGGGACCGGGGCATGTGCTGGTGTGGCAGATCGATTGAAGGAGTCGTTATTGACATGGTTGACGGACATGCCGTTAAAGGAGCCGATCAGACCGGTGTCGTGGTGAAAGATAGAGATTGTCGCCAATGCCCGTCCGCGATATCCTTTCTGCAGTGAAGTGGTTAGGAGGAATGCTTGACGCAGGAGCCGGAACAAGCTCTGCAGGACTACTACCGGCAATGTCCGGGCGAGTCGTATAAGATATCTGATGCTGTCTGTCGGCAGCGCCAGAAAATACATTATCCGAAATGCCCCACGTGCCAGTGGAGCAGTGTGGGCGCGGGTGGAGAAGGGGAAGACGTGGTGGAGATGGGAGAACGGCCCGACGCGCTGGATTCGCCACTATACTACGAGGTACCCATGATCGAAAAAGTATACAAAGCGTACGACATTCGCGGCATTTACCCGGACCCGCTCAACGAAGACATCGCCTGGAAAACGGGCCACGCCACGGCACAGTTCCTGCGGATGAACCTGACGGGTCTGGCGAAAGCCGACCCGCGAAAGAACATGATCATCGTTGGCCGTGACATGCGGCTGAGTTCGCCGTCGCTGGCAAAGGCTCTCATCGAAGGGATCCTCTCGACAGGCACGAACGTGATCGACATTGGCATGATCGACACGCCGCAGATTTATTTCGCAATCAATCATCTGGGCTGCTGCGGCGGCATCCAGGTAACAGCCTCACACAACCCCGCACAATACAACGGCTTCAAAATCTCCGGCTTGGAAGCCCGCCCCATCGGCGAGGACACCGGACTCAACGAAATCAAACGCATCGCCATGAACCTGCGAAAAGGCCCGGCAGCCCAGATGGGCCGGGTCGAAACAATGGACCTGTCACGCCCGTACAAGCAGCACGTGTTGCAGTTCCTGAAATTGCAACGGAAACTGAAAGTGGTCGTGGACTGCTCGAACGGGATGGCCAGCAAGTTCGTCCCGAACATTTTCGCCGGTCCCCCCCCCCAGCCGAACATGGAAATCATTCCGATCAACCTGGAAATCACCGGTGCGTTCAAGCACGAGCCGAATCCGCTGGTGGATGCGAATCTGCGGGAGTTGCAGGAAGCGGTACTGTCGAACGCCGCGGACTTCGGCGTCTGTTTCGACGGCGACGCGGACCGCTGCATCTTCGTCGATGAGCAGGCAAAGGTCGTCCGCTGCGACATTCTCACCGCATTCCTGGCAAAGGATTTCCTCAAGAGCAATCCCGGTGCGGCGATCATTTACGATTTGCGGTCGAGCCGGGTGGTGCGGGAAGAGGTGCTCAACGCCGGCGGAGTACCGAAGCGCGAACGTGTCGGCCACGTGTTCATGAAGAAGGCCTTGGCCGATTCACGCGGCGTCTTCGGCGGAGAGCTCAGCGGCCATTTTTATTTCCGAGACAACTTCAAAACCGATTCAGGCGCAATCGTCTTCGCGGTGACCAGTTCCGTACTGTCGGGTTATGACACGCCGCTCTCGCAGGTGCTTAAACCACTGCTGCGGTATTACTCGTCGGGCGAGATGAATTATGAAGTGCGTGACAAGGATGAAGCGATCCGGAAACTGGCGGAGCGTTACAAGGATGCCGCGATCGATTATCTCGACGGCCTGACGGTCGAGTACGACACTTGGTGGTTCAACGTACGCAAGAGCAACACCGAGCCCTTGCTGCGGTTGAACCTGGAAGCGACCTCAGCCGACCTGCTCAAGAAAAAACTGGAGGAAGTAGGCGGACAGTTAGGCACGCCGGTGGCACACTAAGTCATTGTTGAGGGATGTTGTATTTTGCCCTCACTAACGTGCATCGTGGATCACTTGTTCCTGGCCGCCTTGGCGCGTCTCCATTTAAACCGCCGGCCCGGCATTCTGTTACGCTCGCCTCGCGAGCCTGTTCGCACATCCTGCGAGCTTTCCCGAAATGGCAAATCCTGTTTTTCCCGTGGCCAGCCTACGCGACGCTGCGATAATTTCACCTCATCCTTATTGTGACGCGATCCGTATTGATCCTGTGTTATCGCAGGATTCCTCCCCATCGTCGCATCGCGATCCGACTTGAGATGATCCTTATTTTGCGGTCGATGGTTCACTACCATGGTCGCCTCCTTACACAAATTCCCCCCACATCATCCTATTCACGTTCCGGTCTGGATTCCCGCTCCCTTCCGCAACATCCGCCCATTCGTCGCGTTGGTCTTGTTATGTCCGATTCGCCTCCCCCAGAGCTATCGCATGTGACGATCCGAGCCGCGACCGTAAGGGAGCGACCCCGCGGCAATGCGGAAACGGCGCCTGTCGCTCCCTCACGGTCGCGGCTCGGACTTCCCCCTCTCCCGCCCCCCTGGCCTGAGCCGGAATCTGCTGGAGGGAGGGGACGCCGTTGTCTGGTGATTCTGGCGTGCCTGACGATTCTGGTGCTGGATGCGTTGACGTTGTTCGGCTACTACGCCGGCGCACAAGGCGGCGTTGATCAGGCTGGCTATCTCATGACCGCTCGCCTGATCGCCGGAGAAACCAACCTCGACAATCCCACCGTCACCGCGGCTCCAACCTTGGATGATGCGAGCCATCCGAAGGCTTCCTTCGTGCAGAGGGCCTCTGCGTTTGACTGGCTGCGTAATCGTCTGAGCTTTGTGCCCGAGTCGCCGTTCCAGTTTGCCAGTCGCATGTGTGTGATGACCGAGCCTTACGGGCCGGCCGATCCGTCCAAACCGGCCGAATACCGCATTTACGCCAAGTATCCGTTCGGTTTTCCGCTGCTCGCCGCGATCGCTCGCTCCTTCGCCGGCTGGTCCGCGATGTACCTGGTCAATCCGATCTGCACGGCACTCGCCTGTCTGGTGGCGTATTTTCTTTTCAGACAGGTGGTCTCGCCGTTCATGGCGTTGCTGGGCATGCTGTGGCTGGCGTGCAATCCGCTGGTCCTGTTTTATGCCAACGACGCGAATTCGCATTCAACGACGCTGATGTGCGTCGTGGTCGGTTTCTGGGGACTGTTGTCGTGGATGCGCACCGGCAAGGTTTGGCGGGCGTGGATCGGCGGACTGGCCCTGGGATACGCATGCACCATCCGCTACTCGGAATTCCTGCTGGTGCTGCCGGTGCTTTTCGCGGCTGCGGTTCAGTTCCGACCCAATCGCAAGCGGATTCTCGGATCGCTCTCGCTGGTGGCGGCATGGGCGATCCCGGTCGGAATACTGGCGATCGTCTGCTGGATTTCCTTCGGCTCGCCGTGGAAAACAGGTTACTCCTACTGCAACGAATCCACCGGCTTCGGCTGGAAATACTTCACCGGCGACTTCGGCGACCCCATGGTCCGCAAAATCGGCAACTGGGAAACCTTCATCCAACAACTCAATCGCACCGCACTTTTTATCTTCTGGGCGCCGGCAATCGTGGGACTCCTGGCAATGCTCGGCTCATCCTGGCGGCTGGGAGTAACAATCCTGCTGTGGGTCTTGCCACAAACAATTCTGTATATGTTGTATTATTGGGCGCCCGGCGGGGAGGTGACCGTTGCGTACATGCGGTTCTTCATGACGCTGATGCCGGGATTCATCCTGGCAGCGCTCTGGGGCCTGGAGCGTGGCCTGCTCAGATTGCCGGGGGAAAAGCGACCGGCACTGATCGTCATCAGCGTGTTTGCGTTTTTGTTCCTGCTGGCGGCGGCGGTTTACATGTACGACGAGCCGCTCAAGAGCGGCACCGCCCTGGCGGGACAATTCTTCGCAGCCATCGGCGCCCTCTTCACCTCCTGGCAGGGTCTGCTGCTCGCATCGATCACCATTATGTTAGTGGTGGGTATCTGGACCCTCGATCACGAGAAAGCCGCGACGAAAGTCGGCATGGCTCTGGCGGCGGGCGTCCTCACGGCCGTCGGCTGCGGCATCAACCTCCGCAACATCATCCCGCAACTCGAATCTCGCCACTTACAAGCGGTCGCATTACGCCAAACAATCGACAACACGCAGAAACTCCTGCCGCCCGGCTCGGTCCTCTTCGGCGACGATCTCCTGCTCAACGCGATGGACTGCATCGGCGGATGGAAGCTGGTCAACACACGCCTGTTCACGCAAGCAACATTTTCCGAATCACAACGGCGATTTGAAACAACCGACAAAGAACAGGACAACGAAGACGATCCGAACCCGGTTCAACGCCAGCGGTCGAAGTTCCTCATGGAACTCTTGGGCAAACAGCTTCCGGACGGGAAATGGTCCGCCAAAACGATGGACGAATTGCGAGCGTACCAGAACGCCGAGATCGATCGGTACTTCGCGCAAGGTCGGCGAGTGGCGTTCATGGTGACGGGCGAAGGGCGGCTCAGGGCTTCGATCGATGTGCCGAGCCGACGGGACTGCGAGGTGAAGGAACTGGGTCGGTGGTCGCCGCCGGTGCCGGTGACGGAGGCGATCGTGACGCCTGCGATGAGATTTGGCCGGACACCGCCGCCGGGGCGTGGGTTGCTGGGTCGAGGGAATGTGCCGCCGAATCGCCTCGGCGGAATGGGGGGCGGAACAGTGGTGCTGTATGAATTGGTGAAGAAGGAGCCGGTCATTTCGCCGCAGGAAAAAGCTCTGCGACAAAAGGCAGCGGAAGATCGGGAGATTTCGGCGCAGGAAAAAGCCATGCGGCAAAAAGCGACGGAGGATCGCGCAAGTGGTGGTGTGGGAGGGGGTGGGGAGAAACGGGGAGAGGCGGGCGAATTGTTTCCGAATGTGCCGGCGAAGTGATCGCTTTCACGGGGGGATGGGGGGGCAGCAGGAGAACAGCATGTCAGTGACTCATCCGCGGATCGGAATTACCCTGGAAGCCAGGGCATTGGGGGATGCGAGAATGATGATGGAGATGCCGTGGGATTATGCCAAGGCGGTGGTGAAGGCGGGCGGGATGCCGCTGATGTTGCCATGGACGCGCGACAATGGATTGCGGCGGGAGATGATCGAACTGATCGACGGCCTCTTGATACCCGGCGGCGATGATCTGGATCCGAAGCTCTACGGCCAGGAGCCGCACCCGATGACGAAGCAGACGGGAGCGGACCGGGTCGCTTTTGACCTGGCGATGCTTTCGCTTGCCGAAGCCCGGCAGATGCCGACCCTGGGTATTTGCCTGGGCTGCCAGATCATGAATGTGCATCGGCATGGGACGTTGCATCAGCATTTGCCGGAGGTGGCAAGGAGGGGGGGGGAGACGTCCATCACGCTCACGCATTCCAAGCCCGGCGACCGCCTGAACGCCCATGAAGTCATCCTGCAACGCGGCACGAAATTGGCGGCGGTGATGGGACTCGAACAACTCTCCGCCAACTCGCGTCATCATCAGGGAATCGCCCAACTCGGCCACGGCCTGGTCGCCGCCGCGCAAGCATCCGATGGCCTCATTGAGGGAATCGAAGACCCAACGCTGCCGTTCTGGATGGCCGTGCAGTGGCATCCGGAGAATCTTGCAGACACCGTTCACGAACGGCTCTTCGAAGCCCTGGTAAAAGCGGCGGAAAAGCACCGGGGAGCATAGAATATCAGAGCCGCAATCGTAAGATTGCGGAACGATAACCGTAATCTTACGATTGCGGCTCTGATGTCTCCACGTTCATATGAGGTGATACATGTCCATTGATTTCCGTCAGGTGTTTCAACGTGCGTTACCTTATGATGAGTTTCTGCAAAAGTATGGGACGGAGGATCAGCGTGCTCGTTGGAAGCAGGTTTATGATGCGACGGTGATCACGCCGGAGCAGGCGGCTCTGCTGAGTTCATTTCGGCGGCAGATGAACGTGTTGTGCATGGCCGGCCCGTGGTGCGGAGACTGCGTGAATGCCTGTCCGATTTTTCAGCGATTTGCGGAGGGGGGGGGGCATTCGACGGAAATCGACTTGCGGTTCATCAACCGCGACCGGGATTTCGAAGCGGCGATGAAAACGGCTGGGGATGGTGCGTCCGATGTGGCGGTGGCGAAGGAGCTTTCGATCTGCGGCGCTCCGCGGGTGCCGGTGCTGCTGTTCATGTCGGAAGACGGGTTCGAGTGCGAACGCTACGGCGAGCGGACGCTGGCAACCTACCGTGAAAAAGCCCGGAAGCAATTGTCCGGCACACAAGGTGCCTCCTGTCCCATCGGACTGGCGCCGGAAAAACAAATCCACGAAACAAACGTCGCCGAATGGTTAACGCATTTCGAGCGGGTGCAGTGGATGCTGCTGACCAGTCCGCGATTGATCAGGCTGCACGGAGAAGCATGAAAAAATCGAAAATCGAAAATCGAAAATTTTCTGGCTTCTGGCTTCTGGCTTCTGGCTTCTGGCTTCTGATGTTGCTGACGTCTTGTGGAAGGGGGGACGAGGCGGAGTCAGAGAAAGAACTGATCATCATCTCCCCGCACGGCTCGGACATTCGCTACGAGTTCTCGCACGCCTTTTCGCAGTGGCATCAGAAAAAATACGGCAGCCCTGTCAATGTCAAATGGCCCGACATCGGCGGCGGCGGAACCGGCAACATCGTGCGATACCTGGACCAGGCATATCAGGAGGGCGGATCGCCCGGCTACGACCTCCTCTTCGGCGGTGGATCATATACATATACAATCTATCAAGCGAAAAACTATCTGGTGAAGCCGGACTTGCCAGCCGAGGTGCTGGCACGGGTACCGAAGGACATTTTCAGCACGCCGTTGCACGGGGCAGGGGATAGCTGGATCGCGGCGACCATGTCGAACTTCGGGATCACCTACAACAAGGATCGGATTGCGGAGCTCGGGCTGCAGGTGCCGCGGACGTGGGAGGATTTGACTGGGCCGCAGTGGATCGGCCTGATGTCGCTGTCGGACCCGTCCAAGTCGGGATCGGTGCGATCGAGTTATGACCAGATTTTTATGCAATACGGCTGGGAAAAAGGCTGGCGGTCCATCGTCCTGATGTTCGCTAACACCGACAACATCCGCGATTCCGGCTCAGCGCCGGCGGACGACGTGGGGAGCGCCCAGGCCGTCGCAGGAATCGTGATCGACTTCTACGGGCGGAAAGCGATTCTGCGGGCAGGAGAATCGATCTGCGGATTTGTGATCCCGGACGGCGGCTCTATCACGGACCCGGACCCCATCGCCATGCTCCGCGGTGCACCGCATCCGGAGATCGCTTCGCATTTCATCGAATTCGTCATCAGCGAGGAAGGTCAGAAGCTCTGGACGTTTCGTGTCGGCACGCCGGGCGGGCCGAAAAAGTATGTGCTGGGCCGGCTGAGCGTGTTGCCGGAGATGTACGAGAAATACCGCGATGAGATGTTTGATCCGGTCAGTCCATTCACTTCTGCTGCCGCGCTCAAGGCCGACATCTCGAGCAAATGGCGAAACGATTTCATCGGCGAGTTGATCCGATCGGCCCTGATCGAGAACATCGAGGCGTTACGGTCGGCTCGCAGAGCAGTGCACGCAGCAGGCGATCCGCCGGAACTACTCGCCAAGCTGACCGCACCGCCGACATTTATTCCGACCAAAGTAGTCAACGGCAAACTGGAGGACCAACCCCCTCGCCCGATCACCGCGTCCGACCAGCAAGCCGTCGCGGCTGAATTTAAGCCAAAAGACAATGTGCGAAAGCCCCAGACCGAACGCCTCCAGCAGCGTCTCATGGACCTGTGGCAACGGGAGTTTTTACAGCGCTGTAAGGAAGTAGAAAAACTGGCCAAGTATCGTTAGCCCCCGGCTCTGCCCGGGGTTTGCGCGACCATCGACCCCGGCTCCACCGGACAAACCCCCGGCAGAGCCGGGGGCTAATAGTCCCATGCAATCGCCCTGAATTGTTCGCGATCCCATTCGCTATCCGTCTCGACAGTGGGTACCCTATATTGATCACATCGCAGTAGAATGAAGCGATCATGGCGTACTCTTTTCGTTATTTTGCGTTCCTGACCGTACTCATCGTCCTGCTTCTTGCCGCCCCTGCCCTCCCTTTGTGTGCTGCGGAGGCCGATTTGAAGAACGCGAAAACTATCGACGTTCCCTGCCAAGCTACATGGTTTGAAACGGATATCTCCGTCACCGAAGGCAAATGTTACCAGATCACCGCCACCGGCCAATGGACCGGCTCCGACGGCAAACCCTGCGGCCCTCAAGGCATCTGCGATCCCGCCGTCTACAGCGTCATGGGGCCTCCATTTCACCGACAACGGCCCAGGCTCCAGCGCCGTCACCTGTTCCTTCAAAACACTTCCCTCGCTCGCCAAAAACGATCCCTCCCAAATCATCGCCACCACTCCCGCCACGTCCACCATCGTCTCACCCCAAACAACCAGCACGCCGCAGCCCAAGACCACTCCACCAGTCGTCGCCAATAACTCGCAACTCCGAAACGCCACCCCCGCAGCCTCTTCTGCCCCCTTCGATATCTCTGTCATCAGCGCTCCGCCCGCCACCACGCCGTTACAGGTCTCCGCGACGCCTCCCGATCCTGCCGCCATCGAACGCCCGGAATTTCATAACCGCCCCAAGCCCCTGCTCAAATCCGTCACCTCCATGATGATCGAAACATCTTCAGATGGCGAACTGTTCGGACTCACCTCCGACATCATCGCCACCGTTTCGGCGGAGTCCCGCCGCTCCGACAAATCCGGCATCGGCTTTGTCTCCAACGACGGCGACGAAACCATGAAGATCGCCCTCAACGAAGCCGTCCGCGCCGTCACGCTCCAGGACGTCATAGCGCTGGCCCGCAAGGACCGCGATCCCAAGCTCGCCGAGGCCATCAAGCTTTTCGCCGGCCTGCAATCCCAACTTGCCAAAAACGAAAAGGCCGCCCTCGCCGATCCCAACACCAAGACCACGCTCAACAAAGTTCTCGAACTTGCCCCCAACCATCTTTCCGCCAAGTATCTTCTCGCTCTGGCTGAGGGCAGAGCCGCCAAGACCCTCTCCCTCCAAGGCTCGCTCTTCCGCCTCGACACCATTCTGTATCCCTACTACAGAGCCCTCGCTTCCGATCGTCCTCTCAACCGCACATCGCTCTCTGCCGCCACCACCATGAACGCCCGGAAAAAGCTCAACGCTGACTTGCGCCCGATTGCCAACAAAGACCTGATGCCGTTGTTGGTCGACGTGGCCGCCTTTATCGAGGCGATGGACCAGTTCGCCGAAAACCCGAAACGCAACTCCCTCGAAAACCTGAAAACACGAGCCGGCAATCTCGACGCCCGCTTTGCCCAAGTCGCCGGCGACAAAGACCTCCGCGCCAACCTCCGCCGCGAAGGATACTAACCTTTCCAGACCAGAGCAAACGCATTTGACCATCAGAGCCGCGACCGTAAGGGAGCGACCGTGCGGCAATGCGTAAATAACGCGGGTCGCTCCCTTACGGTCGCGGCTCTGAACTCCATATGCGTTTGCCCTGCTTTCCAGACACGCCCGCTAACTTTCCGCTTCCCAACGGGTCTAGCCGATATCTATAATGCACGGGTGTAGGGTCCTTTCCGGGAGGTGCGTATGCGGCTTTCTTATGTAATCCATGCAGTGGCGGCATTGACGGTCGTAGGATCCTGTGCAGTTTGGGCTGCGGATAACGCCAAAACGGCGTCAACCGAATCGCAGCCGGTGGTCGCGGCACGTACAGCTCTGGGACAAACCATTCATGAACTCAACGTCGACGCGATCGCCTTGGAACGCGTGATCAATTTCCTCCGCGACGTTTCCGGAACCAACATCATCGTCGACTGGAAGGTCCTCGAAGCGGCCGGCGTGAACAAGCAGACGCCCATCTCGCTGCAGGTGCGGGAACTCACGTTGCGGAAGATGTTGCAACTGGTGCTCGATCAGGCTTCGCCGCAGACGCAGTTGGTCTTTTCCGTCGATTCCAATGTGCTGGAGATCACGTCGCAGGAGGAGGCCGACAAGGTTTTGATTACCAAGGTGTATATTGTCGACGATCTGGTGATGCCGAACAATCACAAAGTGACTCCGCCCTCTTTTAACCTTTCCGACATTACCAAAGGCGGCACCACCAGCGGTGGCAGTGGCGGCGGCACCTCGAGCAACAGCAACAGTTCCCTCTTCACGGACACCAGCAGCACCTCCTCCGGCGGCGAAGCCGACACCTCCGAAAAACGCGGAGCTGACCTCGTCTCCCTCATCCGCGACGTCATCCGCCCCAGTATCTGGAAAGAGAACGGCGGCACCGCTTCGATCAAATACTTCTCCGGCAAACTCGTCGTGACCGCCCCCGTGAGCGTACACGAAGCCATCGGTGGCCCGGTGGCTCCCGAAGGCGGACAACGCTTCGGCATGTAACAAGTGTTAGTTCGTCTTTAATTGCTGCGAAAGTTGTTCGATCAGCGAATTCACTTCCGTTTTTTTCTGGTCCGAAAGTCGCTTGATTTCATCCGGCGGCAATTGTGCGTCGAGTTGCAACGCTTCCCGCAACATCGCGATTCGCTCCGCCATCGGCAGATCCGTTTCGAGCGACGCCAAGCTGATCCGAATCCGGGCATTCGCCTTGTCGAGGGCCAGCATCTGGCGGATATCGTCCGCCACCGGCAGGGGCGGGTGCATCCGCAATTTCAACTCCATTCTCGCCCGCAAAATTTCCATCGTTCGCGGCGAGAGTGCTGCGGCCTCGTTAATCGCCGCGAAAGCCGCCTCCGGCGAGCCGCCAGCAGTCGTAGCCACGTATCGCATCTCCGCCTGCTCCGGATTCCAGATCATCGTTCCATGCATGAGCGGAAGAGCGACCCAGATCGCCATTATCACCGCCGCAGCTCCGCACACGATTGCCGGGATATTGGGTGCCACGGGTCTGCGCAGTTCGCAGACCTGTGCCGTTTGCACAGAGGGCACGGCCAGGTGGTCGTGTGGCAAACCCCCGGCAGAGCCGAGGGCTGGCGAGACTTCATGCGAATCGGCCAATCCCAGCAGCATCCAGAACAGCATCGCCACCGGTCCGGTCACGATCGCCATATTAATCTGATCATATGCCAACATACCAAGTGCCCCGAGCAGCGCCGCAAGCGACACCATCCGCAGAACATGCGGCGGCATTTCCTCGGCCAGTCCCATCGCCCCCGTCGCCGCCCCCGCCGCGATCACCGCCGCGATCACCGCCAGATACAGATAAAATTCCGCCGCCGTCTCAGCAACCCAGTTATGAACAACCCACCATATCAGTGAAAGGATCAGTACCACAACAAACGTCCGCAGCCACGGTACACCCAAACCCTCTGCTTCTGGCTTCTGGCTTCTGACTTCTGGCTTCTTTCGTAGCGACGTGGCGAAAATCCACACCAACAGCGCCGCCATCAGCAGCGTCGCCGGCACGCCCAATTCCGCCGCCAGACGCACGAAGAACGAATGCGGATCGCTGACATCTTCCGGGCTCGACGGCCGTTTCACCGAACCGTAATACTCCGAAAAATTATTCAGCCCCACGCCCCACATCGGCTTGAGCATGACGAGCTTCGCGGCGCCCGTCCAATAATGCCAGCGGAACGTCAAACTCTTCGACGGCAACCGATCGTACACTTTGCCATACGAAACCACCGCCGCCGCGACGAGCACCCCTACCGCAACCGCCGCGACGATCAACCCTTTCCGCCACGCCCACACCTGTTTGCGACAGACCACCGCCGCCGCGAAGATCAGCGGGCAGGCGATCGTCAGCGTCGAGCCGCCGCGGCTTTTCGTGAGTACCCCCACCAGCATCCCCACCGCAACGAGCACGCCGCCGACGATCTGTAAAACCGCCTTCACGGGAACGTTCGAGGGAGAGGGAGATGGGGGAGGGGGAGAGGGGGAGAGGGGGGGAGGAGGGGGCACGAATGATGCCGCGAGCAAGCCTGTTAGCACGGTTACCAGTCCGATCAGCCCGGCCGCCATGACGTTGCTGAGCGACACGAATCCGCTGACTTCCATGCCGTGCAGGCGTGAGACGAAGAGCTGTGTGTAGTAGGAATCGTTTGGGTCGACGCCACGTGCCGCGAGCTGCTCGTCGCGGTGTTCCTCGAAGAACGTCAGCGTTTCCGGGAATTCGACGAATCTTTGATAAAGCCCTTTCGCCGCCCAAGTGGCCAGGATGGCGACGATTGCAGCAATGACGATGCGTCTTGCGTGATCGCCGAGCAACCGCGAATCGCACAGCACCGCAATTGCCCATCCTGCCGTCAGGGCCATTGCCAGATCCGCTGTGCCGATCAGCGATGCGAATCGATTCGACGCATGAATTGTTGACATCATCGCCAGCGCCAGGATCAGGCCGATCAGTGCAAATTTCCCCAACCGATTGCGTGTGATGCATCCGGCCATCGCTCCCAGGCCCGCGCTTACCGCCACCAGCGCCAGCGTTGCTGTCGCCAGCCAGGCCGTTACTTCCGGCCCAACAACCCGCACTTCCGTCCCCTTCCCCGCCGCCTTCGCCGCGAAATCCGCCATCTTCCGCCCCAGCGGCTCGCGAATGGTCTCCGTCATCGTCAGCCGCAACGCAAGAATCAGCAGTAATCCCACCAACATCGTTCCTGCTGCAATGTTCCGAAAACAAAATCTGGTGATCTGGTGATCTGGTGATTTTGTGATCTGGTGATTGACGCTGTCGCGTATGTGGAAATGCCCTTTGATTGCCAAAGTGAAAATCACCAGATCACCAGATTCAAAATCACGTGGTATGTTCCCCGACACGTTCCAGTACCGCCACTACCACCATCGTCGCCAGCAGTTGCCCGGCCAGCAGTATCGCCGCCCGGTCATCCACCATCGCCAGCAGCGGTGCTGTTACGCCGGTGGCCAGCGTCAAGCCGTAAATCAGCAGCACTGCGCTTCGCCTGGAAAAGCCGTGACGGGTGAGCCGATGCGAGAAATGATTCGTATCCGCCTTGAGCGGACTGCGTCCCCGCAAAATCCGCAACGCACAGACAATCACAAAATCGTACAGCGGCACCGCCATCACAAACAACGGCATCAGCACCGCATACCAGTTCCGCCCCGGCATATAATACGTCGTGCGAATCGTCAGCACCGAGAGAATGAACCCCAGCACCATCGATCCGCCGTCGCCCATGAAAATCGTCGCCGGCGGAAAGTTGAAACAGAGAAATCCCAGCACCGCTCCCAGGAACAAAATCAAGAGAGCCGCGACGAACCACTGACCGTTGAAGAGAGCCGCTACCAGAAACATTGCCGCACAGATAAACGCGATGCCCGCCGAGAGGCCATCCATGTGATCGAGAAAATTGAACGCATTGGTCAGCACCACGATCCAGCAAACGGAGAGCAGCACCGACGCCCAGAATCCCACCGACGGAAAATCTCCCAGAAACGTCAGGATGCGAAACGCTCCCGGCCCCATGCTACCCTCGCCGATCCCCACCAATCCTCCCGCAATCGCCAACTGCAAAATCAACTTCGGCCACGCCGCCATCGGCTTGCGATCGTCCAGCAATCCCAGCACGTGAATCGCGAACGTCGCCAGCAAAAACAACCCCGCCAACGGCAAATGTGCCCGCATCCCCGGCAAATGCTCCATCACCGACACCGGCACCCGCATTCCCCAGACAGTCCCGTTCCCCATCGAAACCACGCCAATCAATCCCGCCACGAGCGGAATCGCAAACCCCCAGAAAATCCCCATTCCGCCATTCCGCGGAATCGGCGTAGCATGAATCTTCCGCTCCCCCGGCTCATCGATGAACCCCATCCGTCCCGCAAACCTCCGCGCCATCGCCGTGACGACGAGACTCATCGCCAGCGAAGCTAAAAACAAACTGACCGCCACGACGATCATGAATATCCCCCTGCCTGCGGAGAGAAGCCGGAAGCCAGAAGCCAGAAGCCAGAAGAGGATTCAATTCCCAATTTTGATGATTTGTGTGCGATTGAGCGAGCTCTCGCCCCTACCGGGGCGACGGCGTTTTTTGAGGGGCAGGCTACCCACGGCGGCGCGGCTGCCGCCGCTTGCCGTGGGCTAAAAGCTTCGGCCCCTACCGGGGCCAATCCAACCCTTCTGGCTTCTGGCTTCTGGCTTCTAGCTTCTTCTAATTTCACCGTCCACCCGCGATTTTCTGCAACTGCTCCAGATATGCCGTGCGCGCCCGTGTGAAAAACTCGCCGGCCTGCTTCGTCTGGTAATCCGCGTACGTCCAGGACCAGGGCGTCCATACGTTCCGCGACCAGTGCAGCGTCACCTCGGCATAAATCCCTTCGCTCATGTACACGCGGTGCGAGTGATCCTTTGTCGTCGCCAATACCACCTTGTATCTATGTACGTATCCGGGATCGATATTGATCGGTCGATTCACGCCTTCTCCCTGTTTTCCCCGGAACTGCCGAGCCAGCAGCGTCTCGGCCATGTTCGTTTCCAGCTTGCACTTCGCCAGATGTTCCGGATTGAACAGCGCCTCAAACCGCACCCACTGTCGCAACAGATTTGCCCCCATTTCCTCTTCATAATACTGCGTAAAAGTGAACGGCATCACTTCCGAAACATCATCAATTTTCCCATACCATTGCGTCAATTCCCACCGCGTAGCCGCCAACTCCTCCTCCGAACCAGCCAGCAAACCCGCGAATCGACACACCGGCATCGGCGAAACAGGCACAGCCACAGCAAACCTCCAAGGCAGCAACGAACCGACGTTATTTAGCCGGCATGCTTGCATGCCGCTTCGTGCTTACCGTTTCCCGGCGGAAGCTCCTTTGAGAACATCACTAACGGATTGGTTCAGGTGAATGCGCTTGATCGCTTCGCCCATGAGCGGTGCAACGGAAAGAATGGTGAGTTTATCTTTCAGCGGAGCGAGGCGTTCGCAGGTGGGGATAGTGTCGGTGACGATGATACGGTCGATAGGCGCGGCGGCGAGTTTTTCGATGGCCTTGCCGGCAAAAACGCCATGCGTGGCCGCAGCGTAGATTTTCCCGGCGCCCTGTTCGCGGAGCACTCTCGACGCCTCCGCGATGGTACCGCCGGTGGTGATCATGTCGTCGATCATGAGGATGGACTTGCCCTGGATGTCGCCGACGATGTTGTCCATTTCGACGGAGGTCGCAGAGTCCCGGCGTTTGTCGATGAACGCCAGGTCCGCATTAATCAGCTTGGCGTAATACGAAGCGGCCTTCAAATTGCCCGGGTCCGGCGAAACAATCGCAACCTTGCCCATGCGAGCCGACTCCTCCACGAAATAAGTGGAGAGCACCGGACTGGCCAACAGGTGATCCATCGGAATATCGAAGAATCCCTGGACCTGTGCGGCGTGGAGGTCCATGCTGATAACACGATCCGCGCCGGCTGCGGTGATGAGATTCGCCACCAGCTTGGCCGTGATCGGTGTGCGACCTTCGGACTTGCGATCCTGACGGGCATAGCCGAAGTACGGAATCACCGCGGTGATGCGCTCGGCGGAAGCTCGCTTGAGACAGTCGATCCAGATCAGAAGTTCCATCAGGTTTTCGTTAACCGGGGCGCAGGTGGACTGGATCACGAACGCATCGCGGCCACGGACGTCTTCCTCGAGCTTGACGAGAATCTCACTATCCGGGAACGGCAGCACGCTGGCCTTGCCCACCGGAATGCCGATGTGCTCACAGACGCTGATGGTGAACTGGGTATTGGACCGTCCTGCGAAAACCTTAAGGCCGTCGGCGAGTGCGAGAGACATCTTGTTGGGCTCCGGAGTGTGAGGAGGAATGAATGAGTAAAAGTTAAAAGTTACAAAGAATAAAAGTTAAAAAGTAAAAGAGTTGGGGGTATCTTAATGGAATTTGGGTGCGGCGGCAAAAAGGCGACGTGTCCTATTGGTCCCGTAGGGACCGTTGATAATAGCCCACCCATTGATGCAGTGGCATCTACACAAGTTTCTCGACTTTAGCCGATGAAGTTGGGTATGTCACGCAATTATCGTCAGTGGGGGTGTGGCCA
>WQYP01000083.1 GCA_009781185.1 Phycisphaerales bacterium
ACGCCGGCGCCATGCCAGTACGGATAGGATGCCGGAGTCCATTCGAAGCGGTTCAGCACGCCGGTGATGTTTTTTCCGTCCGTTACCCACGCTTCAGGACCGGTCTGCGAAGGATCGTATTTTGTGACGCGCTGAACGGTGTAGTTCCATACGGGGAACGAGCCGGAGACGGAAGTGATGCGGCCTTGAAAGCCGGCACTGATGGGAACTAAAATTAGAGTAGTGCCATCGTCATCATTCTGCTGGACGTAAAGCAGCCCATTTATTCCGATGGCGCCGACACCGCCGTCAGCAATAACGCATTCGCCATAGAGGTCCGAGCCTTGTCCACACGCAACGAATTTCCCTGTATCATGGTCGCGGAGTGCGAATTCCCATGCCCAGTGCACGGAGTCGTCATCCTCGCCAACATCAGTAATCGTCGCCATTCCGACGAGCCGCCCCACGACAAACTGCTGAGGCGCGGAATAGTTGTCGGCGACATTTGAGCTTTGGACACGAGCGGCCGATTCGGCCTGCTCTCGCATGCGATCCAATACCAGCTTAGAGGTTTCGTCGATTCGATAGCTCATCACAGTCCAATCGTTGCGAAGGTGCCAAAATCAGCTTCTTTTTCGATGCGGTATGGCAGGTAAAATCCCCCGTTTCCGTCCGCTCCACGAACGGCTGTAAGGTAGGCGGGCAACTGGCTTGATGGTGCGGAAGCAAAGGAGCTGAATCCGTCTTTGTCGTCGCGGACGACGACGTAATCAGGGAGGAGCGGCCCGCCTGTTCCATTCAATAGCACAGCCTGCGGGATTGGTTCGAGGTTTGATCTTGCCGAAATTTTCCCTTTTTTGGTGCTGCTTTTCGTCGTGCTGTACCATGCACGGAAGCCTCTGTCGATCAGTCTTCTGTCGTATTTGTCGAGCATGAGTTCGAAATCGAAGCTGGTGAAAACGAATGGCGCGTTAGGGATGATGTCATTGGCGGGGGCATAGTTGAGGCACTTGAGTGTGCGGGCGGCGACATTTCCAAGAATGCTGAGCGTGACGGCGCTGGCGTTGACCGTACCGACGAGGCTGCTGGCGTTGGCGTAGCTGTAGCTGGACAGCCACTTGCGACACCGAATCTTGAGCAGGGCGATGTCGATACTCTGAGGAGGGTCGAAGAGGTCGCCGGAGGAGTTGACGACGACGTACCCTTGTGAGTCCATCTCGGTTGGTTTACGCAGGAAGCTGAAGGAGTAGTTCACGACGAGCGGACGCAGCAGGACGGCGGTGTCGCCCCATATACCCATCGGGGGCCGAGAGTACACGACTTCGACCGTCCAACCTGTATCACCAGGCTCTACTTTATCGAGCGCCCTCATCGTGCCGCCAGTAATATTCCCAATGTATGGATGATAGCTATTGACGCCAAAACCTCCGATATTAAGGGCAATGATTGCGTCGTAATTCGTTTTCGGCCCTATGACGAGATATCGACGGACATCTTTCCATTCGCCCCATCCATCAGGCATTTCGACGGATAATCCTCTACTTCCAGCATCGTGGATTTTTGCTGTCATTCCAGGACCTTCGGTTCCGGTGTACGTGATTGTTGCGAGCAGCGAACCTAGCGTTGTTTTTGGCATACAAACATCCTCATCCATTGGGGAACAGGGCATTTCCGCCACGGCTGTCGCTCTTCATCATTTCGACGATCGCGGACAGAAGCTCGTTCGTGCGTTTCTGCTCTTCTCTCGTGTCGTTTTCCTTCGCGTAAGCGTTCTCGTCGGCTTCGCGCTGGTACGCCGCCATTCCCGAGTATCCTCGGCTCGCCTCTTCGGCTTCGGCAAATCGCAACGGCTGGTACGGCGTCTTGTTCAGATTTTTTTCGCTGAGGGCGTAAGATTGCCAATTTGCCAGCGATTTTGAAGCGAGTTGCGCGGCGTCTTTTTGCTCTTTCGTTGCATTTGGATCGTTAATGATGCCTTCGATCTGTTGGTGCATCGACAACGACTGTCCCATGATTCCCAATCGCTTCTGCATCTTGATCGCTTCAGGATTATTGCCGCCGAATTGATTTTGGGCGTTAGTCAAGAGGTTTTGCGAAACGCCGATCAGCCCAAGCGATACCGATCTCTGTCCGCTTCGCTGTTCCCGGCGATGATCTTCCGCCGCGCGTTCAAGTTGCGCGTTGCCTGCCTCCTGAATTGATTCGCGCTCTTTCAGCAGTTTGTTCCTCTCCGTCTCAGAAAGGTTGATGTCTTTGAGCTTCCTGTCTGTTTCATCCAACCGATCCTGAGTCTCCTGCCGAATCTGAGCCTCGGTCACTTTCCAGATAGCGGCTGAATCACGAGCGCCCGATTGCATCACGCTCAGGCGGTTGCGGGCGATGCTCTTCTCGATGTCGAGCAACGAGAAACTTCTTCGCTTGTTTTCCTCGCGGTCCAGTTTCTCGCTCTCTGCCTGCGCCTGCGACCTGACTACTTTTTCCTGCTCTGCGAGCCTCTCCTTTTCTTCTGCTCCGATGCTGGGGTCTTTGGCTTTTTCCTGAAGGGCCGCGACATCCTCCTCCATGCGCTGCGTGATCGCAGCATGTTGAGCCTTCATTTGCTCTTCTGAGGTTTTCGCCCCAGTCATCATTATCCCGATCCGACCGCGATTGATACTCTGCTCAATGCCCAAAAGCGACTGCCGACGTCGATTGCCCTCGTCGGTCGCCATCCGCGTAATCTCGGTCTGCCCAGCCTTTTCCGCCTCGGCCATCTGATCCTTGAGTGCTTTTTGGCGTATGTTCCACTGGCCTTTTGTCAGCCCATGCAAATCGCCTTTTTTTGCATCTTCTTCGTTTTGATTTATCTCCGCATCCATTGTGCCCAATCTCGCGTTAAGGTTGAGACGGGCAAGATTCTGCCGACGCCTCAGCACTTCTTCTGGGTTGCCACCCTCTGCGATTGATCGTCCAAGTCGCAATTCGGCCATGGAATGCCGGGATTCCAGTGCATTCTCGCGAAACAGACTGTTACGTAGCGTCAGCGCATGACGCTCTGCCTCTAACTTACGATTCTTATTTGCGTTTAGCGGATCGTCAAATTCCTTTGCTGCTTTGTTCGCGTTCGCCATTAAACGTTGCTGCCACTCCTCGTTAACGCTTTTCCACTGCCCAAAAGTAATATTATCGGTGACACCAAAAGCCCAATCGACTATTCCACTCATTCCTGCTTTTCCCATTGCTTCACCCCGCTGTTTTTGAATCTCTACTCCTTCGTCAGATATTGCTTTTAACTTGTTTTTTCGATCCGCCTCTAACCGTGCGAACGTCTGAGATTTTCCCACCGTCTCGCTGATGCGGTTCTCTTGCATGTCCGATTGAAGTGATTGGACTACCGCGGTCGTGCGTCCGATTGACTCAATATGCTTATTGAGTTCTGCTGCGGCCTTAGCACTACCACTTATCATTGCGCCGATGTCCACCCATCCCTTTACGAATCCACCGAGGACCGGAAGCCCCGTCGCGATGCTGCGCATCATTTCGCCAGCATTCTTTTTGCCTTCGGCAAGGTCTCTGAGTCCACCAGTAATATTGCCGAAGGATTTGCCGATCATATCGACGGCCACCCCCTGCATGCCGATCCCCATATATTGCATCGCGAGACCACTGGGACCGAGTCTTGCCATTGCGTTCAAACCCATCGCACTTTTATCGCGTTGCGCTTCTTTTGCCGTCCTCGCCATGTTCGCAAAAATCGAATTGTCTTCAGGTGCTAATCCATGCCCACCAGACGCTCCACCCATCCCCATTCTCACGCGTTCTTGGTCGCGAGCAACTGCGTCAGCCATTTGCTTTGAGCGGGTTTCTACTTTGATTGCTGCTTGTTCGACTGAAGGGTCTACTGATCCCTCAACGACAAAACTTGCTTTTCCGACTGCCATTATCAAGCTCCTGCTATTGCGGCGGCGAGTTTCGCTTTGAGTTCGTCGTCCGACGGCGGGTTCTCTTCGCCCAGTTTCTCCAACTTCCTCTGAATGGGCATGTAATCAGAGAGCTTTCCGCCGTTGAGGGCCTGCGCGATGATCGCCGCTCTAAAATCATCACCGTTTTCTCCTGATGGCCGAATCTCTATGAACGCCTTGAGTTCCGTCCAATCAGAACTCGTGAAAAGCCGCCCCTGTTCCCGAGGGTGCAACCCCGTCCGAAAGAAGATCATCCATTGGAGGCGTCGGTCGGGGTTGCGGACGAGTTTTTTTCGGCGCTCGCTTCGGCAGCGGGACCGATGAAGTTTAGGTCGCGAGCTTTCGAGAGAACGTCGGCGAAGCGGTCGGCATTGCGATCACCCATAGTCGCGGCATCTTCCCAACTAAAAAGCTGGTTTCCACCCTCATCAACCACGCATGCAACGACAAGACAAGCCGACCATGAGCCGACTTTTTGCTCTACCTTCGCTTCGAACTCCAACCGATCGTCAAGCGTCATCTCTCGGACGGTCACTTTTTTCACGCCCTTCGGCGTCGTCACTTCCGCCGTCGCTGTTCGCAACTCACGATCTTCGAGCAGTTCGTCTCTTAAATTCGACATATTCAATCCTTCGAAATGATGCCGACGCTGACCAGATCGGCGTCCAAAATTTCCCTGACTCTTTGCCCATCTTCTCCGTCGCTCCACTTCTCTCCCTGCGCGTCGCCTCTGCCGCGAGGGAGCTTCGACTGGAAGACGATTCGGACGGACGCCGGCGAGAGCATCTCCTCGGCGGAGACGCCTTCCGGCACCGTCATTTCGTACCACAGTCCAACATCGTTTTCGACAACGCGTACACGCCCATCCGAGCGGCAGCCGATCACTTCTGCGTCGTCGCCGAACCCAATTGTGCCCGTCACGTCGCCGCGAAGGATCGACTCGACGAAGCATCCCTTTCGGAAAATCTCGATGTGCTTTCCTTTCGCGTTGGCCACCGGCCCATTCTTCTCGCCCCACAGCAATGCGTATCCCGAGACACGGGATACGCTCGAAGGCTTCGGTGCAACTGCGATTCTTTCTTCTGGGATCATGATTCACCTCAAAACAAGCCGAAGGGCTGGCGCGGGGAGCGAGCAGCCCTTGGCTCGGAGCTCTAACCGGCTGAAGCTGGAGTTGATGGCAGCGCCGTGGTATCCGTCTTTGTGGGCGGAAGGACCTTGGGCGGCGATGAGATTGTGCGTCTCGTTCCAACAGGAACAACACGAACGTTGGTTGCCGTTTTGTGAAGCGACTGGAAATACTCCTTCGCCTTACCAACATCGCCACCAAACGTGTCATCGAAAAAAAACTCGTGCAATTGTGGCGATTCCTCGCCAGGTAGTTGAACGGTGGCTCGTGCTTCAAAATGTGGCATTTGATAGTCTCCTATTTGAAAAATTGAAACTGTTTTTTGTTACGGGGTCGTCGGTGCGACGAAATTGAGGTTGGAATCGTCTATCTTGAGCGTTACCTCCATCACCATCTTGTCAGTACGTGGGCTCGTCGGGCCGCAATTCTTGATGTAGGCCGTGAATGCCTGCGTCGAGCCGTCGGGATACAGAACCTGCCACGCCCGAATCTTCCCGTCGGCCTGAAACCCCTGAAGCAGGGCAGCAACTGAAGCCTTAAAAATCCATTTCATCGTTGGATCAGTCGCTCCATTCCATCCAGGGATCCATTCCTTCAGCAGTCCATCGCTGTCGTGGTTGGAAATTTCCACATCGTCACGCTGGTTTTGTGGCGCGGTCACGTCTTCAAGGTTTACAATTTTTGTGTAAACCGGCGTCGACGCCAATGGAAGTTCCGAATATCCAATCGAAACGCCAGCGCCAAGAATCGCATTTGTTTTCGCCATGATTAAATCTCCATTTAGGGGTTGTTGTACCAACACTGAACTTCGATCAGGCTCTCATAGAGCCCGAATTCTGCTGCACCAAGTGGGAAATCCATCGCATCAACGCCATCGACGGACCAAATCCGCTGGACGACGAGAGGCGGCAAAGGCTGGCCTCGACCGGCCACGCCATACCATCCATCGAGAAGGTTGGACGCCGCCACGAGCGCCGACGTTACGCTGTCGGCATCGCTGGCGACACAGTGAATGCGAACGTGTGCTCGGGTCAGATCAAGCGGCCCATCGTGGCATTTGTCGTTGTGGGAGTCGGTGACGTACATGAACATCTTCGCTTCCATCCCCTCGGCCATGTACTGTGTGGCATTTTTCGGAAGCTGAATCGAGTAGATGCGGGTATCGACGATCGGCTGGAGGATTTTGAAATTGTCCTCGACTTGCGCGGCAAGATCATCCGTTGCCGAGACAACGCTCGCGTCTTTGGTGAGGAGAGAATAGATTGCCCGCTTAATCATTGTTCCAAATTCCTTGAATGCCTCTCTATGTACGCATTCATGTGCTTTTCGTAATTCGCTTCCAATTCCTGCTGAACTTGCGCCTCCATACGGCTCCACGCCTTCTCCATCCAGTGCATCGGCTGTACTTGTCCGCGGTACTTTTTGATGTCTCGATCGTAGGTGAATTTGCCTCCGCGACGATATGTGAATTTTTTCTTTCCGCTGGCATCGCGAGCGAAGGCAAATCGTGCTTTCGTTCCAAATTCGAGCAGGTGAGCCTGAGCGCCGTCTGGATACCTGGGCCCAATACGAATTCCGACGATGTCTGGCGTTTTATATCGCCCCTTCGAGTTGCGGTTGACATCAATCGTCGAATGCAGCGGCATCCATCCTCGTTTTCTGCGGTATCTTTCTGCACGTCCAGTGCTTCTCGGAGCGCCGTCGCTCAGTCCCTTCATGATCGTCGGAGCGGTGTCGAGCAGAGCGGGAACGACAACAAATTGAGTAAGCTGGCCCGCTTTTCCTGCGAATCTGTCAAGTTGCCTTTTCAGCCCCTTGAGGTTGATTGTCGCTTTAGCTTGCACTGAACAGCTCCTTGCAATCGAGCAAAAGGAACTCGCGGTTTCCCGTTTCGTCGCGTGGGGCGATGACGCCGAAGATGCGAAGCGAGACGGGATAAACACTGGACCCAGCCACATGTTTCGTCGCGGTAGTGCCTCCCCAGCCACGAATCACGGTGTAAGAACCGTTCCGTAACTCTGTGACGCGGATAACCTCATCTCCGATCCTGATGAGGAATGGGAAAGTCGTGGGATAGCCGGAAACGTCGGCGAGGGTGAGAATGGGATTGACGTTGTTGACGGCGGCGGCAAGTTGCGATGGCGCCGGGATCGGAGTGCTCATCCACGCCACTCGGTCATCAGGTTCGACTCCTCGCCGGAAGCGGATTTTGATCGTCGCTGAAACCTCTGCCATCGCCTGACGAGCCTTGAAGGTTTGCGTGGCGGTCAAATCGCGGCAGTCCGCCCATACGTAAGCGTACTCAACCCATTCACCCGGCTTCAGTGCGCCGGCTGCACCCTTCACATTCTTCGCACGCTGCAAGCTCACCCGGTGCCGCAAGCCACCGGCGTCGGGCGTTCGAGTCCAAGATGTCGGGACGGTTGTTACCATTTCCACACCCTGTAAATGCCCAAGAGACGTTCGATCGACGAATTTTGAGCGGCTTCGGATTCCGTGCGCGTTCCATACGCCTCGCCGATCATCCATTTCATAGCGGTGACGATCCCCTGGGGGACGGCAGAGGCGTCGCCGTAGCCAGCGACGAACTGAATCTGAAAAGCGTCGTCCCGGTTGGT
Source organism: Phycisphaerales bacterium (assembly GCA_009781185.1). Classification (GTDB taxonomy): domain Bacteria; phylum Planctomycetota; class Phycisphaerae; order WQYP01; family WQYP01; genus WQYP01. The sequence continues at coordinate 7,668 of WQYP01000083.1, forward strand.
ATCGTAGGCTGGGATCGTGTTGAGCGTGATGAACCCCGGCTCCTCGCCGACGGAGACGCGGTATTCGCTCGGGTCCATCGGATTGAGGACGCCGTTGGAATCGACGAAACCGACCGATACAACGCTCTGAAGCGGCGGTTTCGGCAGAGTGATGCGATTCGTGACGGGATCATACGCCGTTGCCTGCCTGTGCAAATTATCGCCCGTGGTGAAAAGCCATGTCGCCGTCATGAGTTGCCGCTGCGTGAACTGCTCCGCCCGTTCCCTCGCGGCAGTGATGAGGGCGGAAACCAGAGCGTCTTCATCGGGATTATCCACACGCAGGTAGAGCTTCGCGTCGTTCAGTGCGAGCGGTTCACCATCGGGAGGAGTAATCTGCGACAAACCCATCAAAATTTCTCAAATAAAAAAAGGCGAGCGATATTCGCCTCGCCTTCGGCGGTCCCATTTATTGGAAAATTACGCCGCGGCCGGCAGTACACCGCTGGCGTCGATGGTTTTGTTGACGGCAAAGGATTCATTGTGGCGAAGCTGAATGTCGGCATCCTGAAGAATCACGATGCGAAGGCCGCCGCTCTTGCTGAGGCTGTACGGATCAACGAGCAAATCGACGCCACCCCACATGCCCATAATCATGTCAATCCAGTTTCCGAATACCATGCCGTGAAGATTGAGCGGATCAGGCGGATCGCCCGAGCCTGGAGGAACGGCGAGCGGCAAGTTGCCAGGAATGACGTTCGATGCAACAGCTTCGTAGCCGTTCATTTCGTTGTTGTCGCCCCAAATGAAAATCGGATATGCCTGACTGGAAATCTTGGGAGTCGCTTTGAGCAAGCCGCGAACGGCGGGAGTTGAGACGTAAGCGCCGTCGGTGATGGTCACATTAGCGTTAGCGACGGTCGTTTCAAGGGCGACGATATCTTTCCACGTCGGCGCGGCAGCAGAATTGAAAACAGGGACATTTGTGTTGTTAAACAAGCCAATGGGTTGACCAGAAGTGCCTGATCCAGAGAAGCCCGATTTATCAAGTCCGACCGCAAGTTGTTTGAACAGATCGTTGCGGACAAAGTTCTCAACGTCAATCGAACTCTGCACCGCAAGCGACCGAGTAATATCGGTGTATGCACCAATGCACTTCGGACTGAGCGTTACTTGTCCTAACGTCTGATTACTCGGAGTAACGTCTTGGCCATCTGTCACCCAGTACGTCGATGCGCCTGCTGTTTGCCGAGGAATACCAAAGGTTCCGACGAGACCTCCCATCATGGTGATACCAAGCTGGCCGAGGACCGTCATCGGGCGGAGCAGGTCAATGTAAAAGGAGGCGACCGCAGTCTTGATTGCTCCAGCGCCCGTCGAAGTATCGAGTTCGCGATTGGCAATCCGTGCCCGACGTGAACGCTCAACCGATCCCATGATACTGGTTGGTACCATGATTCCACGAGGAGAGCGTCTACCATCCACAACCGCTCGCCGAGCAAGTTCCTGGTGAAGTTCAAGCTCAATGCCATTGAGATTCGCACCCTTTTCGCACTGGCACCGAATAACCTTCAAAATAGAATATCGAGCGATATCCTTTTCCGGAACTTCGTCGGCTATATCGTCATTCGGCCGGGTATCGTCGCGGAGGGCTGGTTGAAAAGTTGGCGCGTTGTTGGCCTCGCGGTCACGGGTGGATTTTTCCGAAGCCGCGATTAAATTGGCAAGGCCCTCGCTCTCTGCGAGGAGTGCGGTCGTTTTTTCGCCCTCTTCTTTCGTTAAGACTCGCTTGGCCTTACCGGCCGCGTCAATAATCGCGTCATATTGGTCGGCCAACTGCGACCGCTTCGCCTTAAGTTCCAAAACTTCTTGAGCAGTCAGACTCATTTGTGTCACTCCATGTAAAAAACGTGCCAAATCAAAATTAGCCCTACACCTCTCTCTATAGCCAGCGTCGGAGGAGTTAGGACCGCATGCGGGCGAGATTTTCTCTGTGTGTGGCCAATTCGCGTTCTACGGTTTCGTCGGATTCCGCTGTGGCGGCGGGCTCATCGTCCGCGTCGTCGTCGATGGTTTCGTTCGGCTCGTCAATCGCAGAGTAGGCATCGCAGGCTTCAGCGAGAGCGGTGCAGGCCGCAACGCAAGCGGCGGAGGTGGCGCCATCGAAAGCGCGGACGACTTTGGCGCAACGCTTGGCGCCAATCGCCACCAATTCCGCGAATTCATCTTGTGGAAAACCATCCCACTCCGCATCCAAAAGCGCCCGGCAAGCCCGCCAGCAGGCATACGCCTGCTTAAGTTGCTGCCTCATGGCGGCGTTATCGTAAGATTTTGAGATCACGGCATCACAAGCCGACATACACGTCTGCGCGGCGAGACGGCACGCGCGTAAGGCGTCTGCCTCTTTGCTTTCGCCCGCTTGCCATGTGCGAGTAGCGGTTTTTGCGTTTGCCACCATCGACCGCGTCGCAGCGGAGGTCTGTGCATAAGCCGGGGTTCCGACGAAACTGATCTCGCTGATGTCGATGGCACGGAGGGTGCGGACAGGGGGGCGGCTCCTGAAATCCCACTCCTCGCCGCCGTCACGCACGTTGAAATCGAAGCTCACGCCGGCCACGTCACCGCGTTCGATGCTCGTGTAAAGGTCGGCACCAGAGGGCGAATCAGGAACGTCAAGCTCGTAATGCAGTCCATCGTCCTTCTGATTGATGCGGAGGGTGTTGGCGGTGGTGCGCCCATACACTGGCCACCCATGGTGCTGAGCAAGGGCGCGAACATCAGTAAAATTGAAGGCGCCGGGCGCAATAACCTCGCGGAAGCAACCGCCAGCGGCACGGAGAGTCCGCACATCATCGACAGACATGCCGCTCTCGTCGCAGAGTAGCTCCGTCTGCGAATTGAACGGGATCACGCCGCCGATGCGTCTGGCTTTAACGTCGCCCGATGCGGGAATGGCGCGGACAGTGGATCGCAGTGCGCGAATTTCATTCGGTTTTGCCGTTTTCATTGAGACTTCCTTTCAGATCGTCATAATTGCTTGGCATTGAAGATGTTGGAGTGATGTTCGGGTTACTGTATGAATCGCCATCTGGATCATTTCGGCGAGGCAGACCTTCCATGGCGCGGCAATCGTTAGCAGAAAACATTCCGATTCGACGGCCAACTTCATACTTGTAAAATCGCGTCTTCACATCGGTTTCCTGAAGAGCGTCGATATCGAACTGGAGGAAGAATTTGTGCCGCTCGGATGGCAGGATGAGCTTGCGTTCAAATTCTCTCTCCATCGCCACGCAAAGCGGGCGGATTGAATGGGAGACGAACTCCATCGCGTCCTGTTCGCGATTACTGTAAGTACCAGAGCCTCGCTCACCACCAATCTTCGACGGAGGAAGTCCAAACCATCTCGCCACCTCGTTCACTGTGAATTTGCGGCTCTCAAGGAACTGGCATTCATCCGGGGCAAGCGAGAGTTGATGAAGTTTTAATCCAGCGTGAATGAGGGCCGTCTTATGGGAATTTTCCAAGCCAGAGATGCGAGCTTCGAAGTTTTCGCGGATTTGATTCGCCTGCTTCTCGTCCAACGTACCGGGGTATTCGAGCACGATGCGGCTCGTCGCTCCCTGAGTGAAGAAGTTAAACGCGAATCGGTCAAGCGAAAGACCAGACTGAATAGACACCTGTGCGTAAGCGATGATGCCAATCCCACGCAAAACCTTGGGGTTCCAGTTGATGGGGACATGGATCATGTCGATGGCTTCGATTGTCTGGCCATCCATCTCTCGCGGTTCCTGTCCGCTGACGTTGGAGATTTTATAGCTGATTCGCCCATCGACACGCCGAGGAAACACATAATCAGGGTCAATGGGGACGATCTGAAGCGGCTTACCAAATGCATTCCGAATGATCTGACCGTATAAATTTCCACGAAGAAAAAGCGAAGACATCCAGTAGTCAAGAACGGCAACATCCGTCTGCTCGTCGTTCCACTGGCAGCTGCCAATCAATGCTTGCAGTGGATGGTCCCATGCAATTCCGTCAGTATTTCCGCGTTTTCCATGGCATACGTTGATTCCGAGCGTGCTGATGGTGCTGGAATAGGTATGCACGGCCGCATAAACGCTGCTGACGGCCTGTGCCTGCTGTGCCGTCAGGTCGCCAATCTGCACGCCGGCGGCGGCGGGATTCATCCACCCCATGAATGGTCCAAGGACAGAGTTCTTTTTTGACAATCTGAACCAGTCAACAAACGCTCCCAAGAGCGATCTTTTTGCTTTTACTTCTGAGGCCAAGCGAAAATCCTCCTACACCTCTCTCTATAGCCAGCGTCGGAGGATGCAGGGGGTGCCAAGACACGAAAAAGGCCGTGGCAACTGATGTCACCATGGCCCAAAATGCTCGGAAAATAGAGTGATTTACGCGGCGTTTCGTCTTTCCGCCGCCAGAAACCGCACCATCTCGGCCTTCTCATCCTTCGACAGAGGAAGCGATGCGATCAGATTGAGTGCAGCAGAGAGACTACCAGTGGTATCGACGGAGATCGGCGTTGGCGTGGACGATTGCCTGCGTTGAGACCTTACAGATTCTTGTGGCGGTGACTTCATCCCTGGCTTTCTGAGGTCGTTGGCGACGCAGAAGAGGAAAGCTCGCTCTCTTTCCGTGAGCACCGGTGGATGAGCGATATCACCTTGGATCACTTCGTAACCGGCTGTTGGGGCACACAGGAACAGCCCGCCCTCGCCACGAGTCTCGATGAGCGTGACCTGCTTACCGTCAGCTCCTTCTCTCGTCACGAGTTTGCGATTGCCTTCGACGGCGACAAAACATCGGTAGAAAACGTGATACCCGCCGCGCGGTGTTCGCTCGACAACGAGGCGAGCGAACAGCTCCGGCGGGAGCAACACTTTCCAGTCCTCGAAAAGTTCGCCCCCGCCGTCGAAGTCGATAATCTCGGCATTGCCAGAAACTTTGCCGGTCACGATGCAGATGGCGTCGTACTCTCTGAGCGTCGTCCACGCCTGCAATTCTTTTTCGGTCGGAAGCTGAGACTGGAATGCCTTCCACGAGCTTATTGGTCGTTTCTGATCCCGTATCGCGGGAATCGCACACAGTCCGGACGCCAGATATCTTGAAAATTCTGATGAGTTCACGTCATTCTCCTTGGTTATGCGCCGCGTTTCGGCGAGTAAATATCCGACCATTCATCAAAGGAGAGGTTCGCACCGGCAAGTTCCTCGGCCTCGCTATCCTCTTCGCTTGGGTCGTCATCGCGAACCAGCCGCAGTTTTGGCTGCATCGCTTCACGTTCCGACCTCTCAAGGAAAAAGTCATGATTCTCCAGTATTACCTCGTTGCAGATGCGGTACAGAGCCAGACGTCGCTCCGGCGTCATGCTTTTAATCAGGGAACCGTACAGTTCTCTTGGGTTGTTTTTGGGGTCTAATTGGAGGGCGATGTTTTTCATAGGGCTACTCCTGTGAATTGCGGGGAGCAGCTGCTACAATTCGACGTGAATTGGGCGGCTACTCGCCTGGTTCTCGCCCCTGCGGTTGGTATCAACAATCGCGGGGGCACTTTATTGAGAGACGCTTCGGCGTCCCACACTTGACTAATTTACTCCCATTAAAAGAGAAAGTCAAGTAAAATACTTTATCGGTAGTAATTTTATTTGAAATAAATTATTCTACTTGACGTATACTTTCTGTACGATAAAATATTTTATCTTAAATGTGGTATTTTAGAGGTAAAATATTCGCCATGAAAAACTACACCAATCATCGCAAAGCTATTGAAGATCGCCTAGCCGAGATGGGAAAAACTAAGTATTGGCTCGCTAAGAAATTAGAGGGAAAAATGGGCGCTATGATGCTTTACGCATACATGCGTGGAAGGCCGACGACAACGCAAAAATTAGAGGCTATTTTCAAAGTGTTGGGCCTCAAGGTCACATGGGAAGACGGGAAACCGTTCGATCCTACCCCACCAGACACGATTGCGGGCGATTTGGCGCATCCGGACCACGAAGACGACACCAAGGTCGTCGAGGAGCCTACACGCAACGTGGCGCAGCCTCCCGCGAATCCTCCCGAAGATGAGCGGCACTTCGTATTGGGACCACGGCATCGTCATGCACTGCCACCCGAAACGCCAGTTAACCCCGAATTCGCGGCAAAACAAGCAGCCTTCAAGAACCAACTCGATCAACTCGAAGAACTTTCTAAAAAAGACAGCGAAACGCAAACGTGACAAACCGCTATTGGTGGGAGTAAGATGCCGCTATTCTCAACAAGAAGGAGATCGTCATGGCGGCACCCATCGAAAAATGCAGCAATTGCGACCGTGTCATCGGCAAACTCGAAACGCCCCACCTTTGGAACGATAACGTTGTTTGCTCCGAATGTCTCGAAAGGCTGAAGTCTTCCGCCAAATCCACGTCTGTACCCGTTTTAAAAACATCGCCCGTGATGACCGCTACAGCGGCGCGTCCAATCCCGCAAAAAGCTCCATCTTCGACAAGGCCTCGTTGGATTATCCCCGCAGTAATTGGGTGCGGAGCGGTTCTTGTCGTGTTGGCGATATTGATTTTCGTGCCCTTCGTGATTTTCGCTCCCGTATCCCCACCCAAAGAACTTACTAATCGCAAAGCCGATGCTGCAAACCTTCGCACCATCGTCCTCGCCTGCTGGATTTATGCAGAGGAAAATAACTCTCCGACGCCCGATCATCTTGGTCGTCTCGTGTTCAGAAAAAATAATCGTGGAAACACCGTGATAGATGGTGATATCCTCAAAAACCTAGTGTCCAAGCGGGCCGGAACTCAACCTCTTGTTATGACGCCTGAACTCGAAAATCTCGCCAAAACGAACTTTGCCGCATTTGCCAAGAAAGTCGATGAGCATTGTGACTTCGTCTACGTCGGGAAAGGTATGTGGAGTGGCCACTTAGACGACCCTTCCGTCCTGGTTGTCTTCGAAAAACCAGACGCACGTCTGATGGATGGCATCAATATGGCCTTCGGCATACTCAAAAAAGAAGGTGCATACGTCGAATTTGTGAAATATAAAACTAAGAATGATATGGGGGCAGATGTGCGATACACTCTCGAAAGAGCCAATGAGGTCCGTAAAAATATTTACAGTCTACCCGCCATTGATATCGACGCCCTGCTCAAAGGCACACCGGCAGAGTAACCGAAGAAACGAAACCGTAGCCGTAGCGGTCCACTCAGAACACAAATATCCTCGGCGTTCCAACGTTGTTCGCTGGGATTCTCTGAAACTGTGCGAGCGCAAAGGCATCTATAATCGCGTAAACCCCATCGATGCGACCGGAGCTTTTCATCTTTGATGGCTTCACATTTCCAGCGTCATCAAGCAGCCTTGCGATGCAATTTGAGATGTTCCACCGCAAGACAGGATTATCAAAATGGACCAGCTTTTTTGAGAACACGGCGTCGCTAAACTCTCTGGCGGCTGGGGCAACAGTAAGAGCGCCTTGGCCCACAGGGATAACGTCGTGCCCATCCTCGATGAGCTGCATGGAGATGTACCCGGAGCCATGGCCACGGTCAATCGCGATGCCGCGGACTCGATAAAGCTCTCGGTCTTTTTTGCAGTCCTCTCGAATGTAGTTGTAGTCAGTGACATCGCCTGGGGTGGCCGTGAGGATTCCAAGTTTTGACCAAGTGGTGTACATCGCGCCAGCGTCGCGTTTTTCTTTTTGATCTAGGCCGACGGACGGCATGTAAAACTTCAAGAGTACCGCCCACAAACCAACCTCGATGTCTGAAAGATTGAACAACAGCGCCTTTGCCGTCATGTCGCGATTGCTTGCCAAATCAATTCCACAAAAGCATTCACGACCAAGAAGAATTTCTGGCTTCAGCGTGTTTGGGCACGCATTCCATGCATCAACATCAATCCACGGGTCGGTATTATCGACGCTTGACCATTGGTTCAGATGGTAGCGGAGCAACTTGCGAATCTCTTCGGGATGGTTCTTCGCCGACTCAATCATCCTCTTGATGCGAGCGATCGCAGCGGCGCCGATCTCCTTGAAGGTCGGCGAGCATGCGAGATAAACATTCGGGTCTGTCCAGTCTGGCGGTTCTCCATTGGGCCCTCGCGGAGCCTCGTAAATCACAGGAAGAAATGACGGGTCAAGTTCTGGATTTTTCTGGATCGACTTTGCCTTGTCGTAGAGGCGGTACCCGAATCCTGATGCGGACTCGCCAGCTGTCGAGAGTCCAATAGCGAGGATGTGTATGCGATTGATGCCGCCGGAAACGATCGCATCCCAAAGCTCTGACGATTTCTCGAAGCACACCTCGTCGTAGATCAGGATGGAGCAGTCGAATCCGTTAGCGCCTGTTGCGTCTGAACTATACACACGGAGCGATGAGTCCGAGTATGGGCATTCGATTTTTTTGACATGCCCTTTATAGACCTTGCATCGAGCATTGAGGCTCGACTCTTGTTCAATCATTGACCGACAAAATTTGTGGGTGATTGCGGCTTGATCTTTTGAGATCGACACTGCTGCTACCTGCTGGTGCTTTCGAAGAAACAGCAGGGCGAGAGCGATAGCAGCAACGAACGTCGTTTTTCCCTGTTTTTTAGGGAGAAATAAGAGTGATTGTTCGTATCTCGCTGATCCATCATCTGACTTCGTGTCGAGCAGCTTTCGGAGATATTCCTTCTGCCACTCCAGCAGCTTAATCCGTTGACCAAACCATTCCGTGCCGGCAGGATGCTTCAGCCGCTCGATGAAGGTGATAACCCTCGAAGATTCTGTCATCGGAACATCAGGCATGTCTTGGGAACTTCAGGACATCGGAATCGTCAAGACCATCGAGGATATCTACCATCCCCTTCTCTTTCTTCTTTCGACCGCGAGTCTCCTTTCGTGCCAATGGAGTGAAGCCAAGCTCTCTCGCATGCTCGCGCACCTGCTTGAGTGCAGTGTTGCGGATGCCGAGCCAAACGGAGGGGATATCGGTGCCATTTTTCGTCGTCGCAGTCATTTCGCCTTTCGAAAGCATCCGCTCCGCTTCGAGCAGACTTCCCCACGCCATGCAGTAATTCGTCAGTGCAGCACGGTCAAGTTCCGCGTCGAACTCACCTCGCTCGCAGAGAATGCAGATCACCCGATCCCATTCGGCCTTCGCATATTTCCCGAGTTTGATTGGAATCGTGATTTTCTCCGTAGATTTCATGGTAAAACCTCCTTCGGATTTTTTCTGTATACTTTGCCGAAGCCATCAATATCGAAAACGCCCGCCATGTTTCAGGCTCTCCATGCAGTGGTCTCATGCGATACCTTCTTTTCGTGTCTTTGCCGAGTGGCATGCCCCGCAAAGCCCTTGCAGATTCGACCGCACCAACGCCAAGTCTGGTCGAGACCGCAATGCTTGAATGTGGTCGACGTGCTCGCTTGGTTGAATACCACAATCTTTGCAAATAGGCTCTTCGGAGAGAACCACCGCCCGCAACTGCTGCCAAGCGGACGAATTGTAAAGTTGCCGTCTGCCGCCTCGCTGCATCTCTCTCACCCGCTCATGAGATGGGCGCCGTCGCTGCTCCAATGTTTTCGGCATCGTCGGCATTAAGCAAACTCCAAGTCGTGTAAACGGTGAGATTTGCTGTAACGAATACCGTCCGTGCGGATAGGCGAAAAACTTCCCTTGACCTCAAACAAAACTTCCTGAAGCGTCCACAGAACAAACCGTAGCTTGTCTTGTAGAGGAGACCCCGCTTCACTGTTACGAAACGCTGTTACCACTTCGCTGATTCGATTCTCAATGATTTTCTGTACGTTTTTTTTTTGTTTTCGCTCGCGGTTGGCTCTTGCCATCTCTGTAGAGAGCACATCAGGAATCACGAAAGACGAGGCTTTGTCGATGGCGCTGTTGTCAGTCATTGCGATACATCGCTGCTCTTTGCCGGAAGCTCTCCACATTGCGCGGGTTATAATTTTATCGAAATACTTGATTGGACATCCGCGAGATGATTTGTATGAACCGATCTTGCTTATTGCTCGAAGTACCGCTTCTTGGATGATGTCCGCTCGACATCCCGCTGGAAACTTGACATACATTGCTCGCGATCTCGCTTGTTTCGCAAGAATTCCGCATATTGCATCATGATTGCGGCTTGTGTCGCCAAATAACTCTCTGTACCACTCAACGAAAATAGGGCTGTCTGGCCTGAATTTGCGAGATAAAACGATCTCGATCATTTGGAACGTCATCCAACATTGCTAGGAATCCAAAACGTATCGCCATTATTAGTTGCGGTTCGGAAGTTGACCCAATTACCATCGCCTCGTCTGTAGCGATAAGCGACGCTGCCGGCCGGGAAAATGCGCGTAATGAAACCATTGTTATCGCTGATCGATATTTCGATTGCTGCATCGTAAACGACACCATCTGCGTCGCCTTCGCCACTGCCTTGAAACTGAATTTCAACACCTGAGGCAGGCGAGCCAAAACTATCGACGACGCAGAGAGTTCCAATACAGCTACCACCCCACATAATCGGCTTCAGGAAAATTCCTTGAATTCCCAAAATCGACGCCGTATATAAAATAAATTGCTTGTTCGCCTCAACCTCTGACTGGTCAATGACAAATTGCGCTGTTGCCGCCGATTGTTTCGCCACCGTCAGATCAAATACCCCTTCGATTGACAAAATTATGGGCCCCCCATCTGATGGCTGAATGATCCACTGTGCATTTGCCAGGACTTCCGCTTGATCCTCGGCAAGTTGAGCGGCTTTTGCGTCGGGGATTGGGTTGTACGTGCCAACGACGCTGATCCCTCCAAAGAGGTAGGCGACGTCGAGTTTCACATTCTCTGGACCGGGGTCCGTGAAGCCCGAAGAGGGATCGTATTCGCCTGTCAGCGTGTTCCCCGCGAAGACGTAAGTGGCGCCGTATGCAACGTTCTCGACGCCGGGGTCGGTATAATTGTCGGTGATGGGATCAAATGTCCCCACTTTTTCCGCGCCTGCAATTATATACGCCACGCCTTGTTTGACGTTCGTGATGCCCGGATTTGAGAATGCTGTGTCGCCTGTGGGAGTCTGCCACGTGCCAAGCAGCGTGACGCTAGTTGGTGGTGTGGCCACGATCAGAATGCGGGTGGTGCCGATGGGTGCGAAGAGACTGCCGTTACTGATGCTGTTGAGTGATGGCGGATCGTCGCTGCAGATGATGACCAAGTTGCCAAGGTCGACGTCGGAGCCCATGATGGGGCTGGCGCCGCCTTGCCAGGTGGTCGGGGCATAAAAGTCGCCGGGTTGGATGGCGGTGAAAGTAGCCATGGTTC
>WQYP01000084.1 GCA_009781185.1 Phycisphaerales bacterium
ACGCCGGCGCCATGCCAGTACGGATAGGATGCCGGAGTCCATTCGAAGCGGTTCAGCACGCCGGTGATGTTTTTTCCGTCCGTTACCCACGCTTCAGGACCGGTCTGCGAAGGATCGTATTTTCTGATTCGCTGGACGGTGTAGGACCAGACAGGGAACGAGCCGGAGACGTAAGTGATACGGGCGAGAAATGTTGTTCGCGCATTAGTAGGTAATGCTGGGCGTTCGAGACTGTATCCTTGACGGTCACTCATTATGCATACCCCGTCTTCATTACGAGTTGGGGACTGTTCGATTTACCGCCGCTGGTGCCGGACCACTCGATAGAGGTGATGGGTGCGTTGATGTCGATGACCTCGCCACCCTGCGTGATCGTCGTCATGATCGAGCCGAGCAGGTCGGCTCGTGGCAGAATTCCCTTGAACGTCAGCGATGCCCGTCCGCGTTCGTAGGTGTAGCGACCGATCAGGCCGGCCATGAGCAGGGTGAGACGGTCGATGTCGTTGCGGAGTTCTCGCAATCCGCCCGTCCACTTTACTTGCTCGCCATTCTCATCGATATCAACAACTGTCTGATCGAGCATCACCCAGCATTCCGCCTCGTTATCGAAGACTCGCATGACCGAACCATCGTAAGCCATGGCCTCGTAAGGAACGTTTTTGACGAGGCGGATACGCTGATCGGACTCGATGGCAATCGTGGCGATAACCATGGTGTAGTCGTATTCGGGGTACTCGCTAGAATAGATTTCATCATTATTCCAGTGATTGAGTGCCAGTTTATGATTGAACGACGCGCTGAGAAAAACGCCCCAGTCGTTGTAGGGTCGGCTCACGTGGATCCCGACGGCGTCACATTTAACGAGGCGTGGATTATCGTAATTTCCGACCGGCTGTTCATCATAAATCCATGCGAGCGGATGCTTCATATCCGGCGGCATGTCCGTTTCAGTGTTGTCGATGGGTGGGTCAACAGAGTAATCAAACCCCTCTTTCATCGGCACCCATGAAAGCGTTTCTCGGATAGAGTTTTGAAAATTCGTTCCCTGAACCACTTTGCCATTGTCATCAAATTCGATACACCACGCCTTGCCATCCAAATCCCAATTCTCCGGCGCTCCCAGATATTGATACACGTTGCGGAACTTGTCGCTGTTTTTTCTTGTGGCGTCCGGATCGTCGCCGCCGGCGGACTTATATTGCGATTCGAGATCATTTGACCACTTCGGCACAAGCGATGCGACGCCATAATACTCGCCGTATAACGTTCCGCAGACCACTATCCGCTTGCCAACGATCTCGATTTTGTCGTACTTCTTCTCGTATGAGACGGCTAGCTTCACGTCGATCAAATCGTGCTGGCCAACACGCTGGACTTCCACGGTGTTGGGATTTCCAGTCATCGTCTGCGTTTCGCCGTCGACGGAAAAGTCGATGTTGTCCTTCGAGAGGGCGAATACTGTTATTTCGAAGCCCGTATCCGTTGGCGTGACCATGTAATCCAGGCCGTAGCGGACGGGGATGAGTTTTCCAAGAATCTGCGCCGCCGTCGCCGACTCGCCGAGGTCGATGGTTGTTTTGATATTTTTCAGGATGTCGGCCTGTCCGCCGATGGTCCACTGGGGCCATGCGGGAAGGCCGGAACCATCTATCCCCTGCACGAAATTTGCAATCAGGTATTCAAGATAATCGTAATGTGTCCATAAGTCCGTACCACCGTAATTGTAACTTGTGCCGCCCCTGTCTTTGCTTCGGTTCCCGACCATGAGGCCTCGGCGGTCTTTTTTGTTGATCGACGGCAGCCATCCGACGAGCGATGTGCCGAGGTTGCCGTTATCGAAATACGCCTGGCGCACGGTGATCTTCTGAAGAATCTTCAGGCCACCCGTCACCTGGAATTCCTGGATTCCGGCGGCGTAATCCTGATCGCCAAACATGTTCCGCGACTCGGAGTCCAGGCGTCCGATGAACTGAACGATGGGATCGCCACCGTTGGGGTCGGGAAGACTCACGCGAATCCAGGAGCCTTCGAGACTGCGGGCGGATAGCGTTACAAAGTCGCCGTCGGATGGCTGCTTGACCTGGCCGTAGCGATAGCGAATCGAGCACTGCGATACCTGGGAACTCGATGCGTAAAGCCCCATCGAAACAAGCTCAAGGTCTTCGTCAACCTCAAAATCATTGATCCACCAATCTCCGGAATCGTCACCTTCAATGCTCGCAACCTCGATGATCGGCGGCGCGTATTCGTAGGGGACATCGTCGGCTCGCGGCCCAATGATTGTTGTGCCCATGATCATTCCCCATCTGGTTCGTCTGGTTCTGAAGTATCGCCGCTCGCGGTGATGCAGTGCCAGTGGCCCTCGACGCGAACCTGCTGAACGCCGTCCTTGATGCAGGGCTGTTTTATCGCCTCGTAGTGATGGATGAGGATGTTCGCGTAGCTGTCGCCCCAGTCGTCCACGATTGTCTGAATCGTGCCTTGCATGGCGGCGCAATTTAAGATGTGAAACTGTGCTTCATTGTTGGGGCTATTACCGACACCGAGGTAAGAAATCGTTACGAGATCAAACTCGGCGTCCCCTTTCCCCAAAAGCTGCGCCCCGTAGCCGTCAACGCCGGGGACTTCCCACGTATCCACGCGGCTCTTCAGGAGCGCCGGTAGCCCCCGCATGATGTCGAATGAGATTGTGCCGATGCTGCTCATGAGACCTTACTGTTGACCAGGTGAATTGTTAACCATGTGCTCGCGATTGTTGTGGGCGACGGGAGAGCCATCGGTTTTTTGCTCGATTTTTTTAAGTACATCAACCGCCGCCATCATAGCATCTAAAAGTTCATTTTTTTCTTCTTTAGACAAGTCCATAGATTGCCTGTATCGCAATTTTTCTGGAGCTTTTTCAGAAGAAAGAAATCGATCTTCGTCTGTTTCCTGAACGCCACCACCCCAGACGCCTGAAATAGCGCTATTACCTCTCATGCCCCACGCATATTTCGTTGGATGGTTTCTCAAAAATAATGCATTTTGTTTTTGTTTAATTTGCTCATCCAAACTATCTTTCTCGCCAGTACTCGCGGTGGTGTCCTGGTTGAATGCGTTTACTTCATTTTCCGCTCGGACGCTATGACTGGCGAAATCTCCAGCGGCGTATTTTTTCCCCTCGTCACCGATTGAAGGAAGTTGTCCAATTTCATCCATGCCTTTTTTTAGATTCTCTAATATAAATTTGTCTTTGCCTCTTGGATTGAGAATTGCCGCTTTCATTCTCTCGGGATTTCCTTTGTATTTCTCCATGAGAGCGTTGACGGTTCTCATTGATTCATCCGATTTGCCGCTAGCCATAATGAGCTTCGCGGCGAAATCTTTATCATCCAAGCGAGACAAGAGGAGGAGGTCTTGCTCGGAAATTCCGCCTGGAGAACCGATTTGCATTTGATAGGCGAGATTTTCCAGTTGAATATCTGATGTTCCCTTGAAGCCGCCTCTGTTTCGCTGATGAAGAAACCGAGCATAATTGAGGCCGACCCCGCCAGCCGCTTCGTTGCTCATGCTTGTCGCGGAAGCATCTGCGGCCACCTTCATCGCGGAAAGTTTATCTTCCGCAGAAATTTTTGACCCCATCTGCGACGAGATTCCCCCAAAAAAATTAGTCAACTCTTGTTCACTAAAACTTGCACCGTTAATTTTTTGAGTAGAGATTTGCTTGATGGCTTCACGTATTGCGGGAGCGCTACCAATTTGACCGCTATTGGCGAGTGATTGATCGAGATTTCTTGCGCGATCCACGTAGGCGTTTGCACGTTCCTCGCGTTGTTTTAATATATTAGAGTATGCTTGTTGTGCCATCGCGATGGCAGCTGTGGCAGCGCCGGCGGCGCTGGTGACAAGCCCCAGTTGCCCGGCCACGGCCGCGAAAACTTCCGACACCTGTTTACCGCCTTTTGCCGCCGTCTGGTTGAACTGTTCAACGCCGTCCTTCATACCCACTAGTTTGTTTTTGAGCTGCTGAAACTGTTGAAAAGCCTCCGCGGTCTGAAAGTCTAATTTGAGTGTGACGTCGCCTTTAGCCATCAGAGTTCCTCCTGCTCGATTCGGGGGGTGCCGTTGACAAGGCCACAGACGCTCATCTCCTGGGCGTGGACAGTGAGGCCCTCCATGTCGATCGCCGTCATCAGCACACGCACGGCGTCGGTTTCGTCCATCATTCCCAGCATTGCCGCCTCCTCGACGCCGATGCGGTAGTTGAGCGAAAGGAAGCTGACGGCGTCGGCGAAGAGTTGTTCGACGCTGACTGTCTCGGCGGCGGCGAAAGCTTTGAAAATCCGATCCGCTAGAGCGTCGATCGCCGCGAACGCCGGTACAACTTTCGGCTCGTACCGCTCTCCGCCGACTGGTGAGAGAGCCTGTGGCAGATTGGGCAGGTAGGCCATCTTCTCGCGGTCCCATGTGCGGATGCGGGGGACACGCCACTGTTTGCCGTCGGCGAGGGTGATGACCGAGCCGGAAATCCCCAACTCCCGTTCCATGTCCTCCGGCTTGGGCCCCCTTCCCCCCCCGCCTTCGATGGCGAGCCAGAATTTTCCCCCACCCCCATCTCCCCACTCCGTGGTGGTGGCAAGGTCTGGCTGCCAATTTCCCGCCGCGACGATGACGCCAGCATGCGGACCCGCAGCGGCGGCACCAGGTGGTGGAGCATCAAGCGGCGTGACGCCGTATTCGATGAGGCCGTCGGAAGCGTCGGGGACGCCGGGGCGGCGTGTGAAGCGATCGAGCAGCCCGCGATCCGCGAGCATGGCGGGGTTGACGCCCGGCACGCCGGGGATGTAGTAAAGGAATCGTCGCACGATCAAGTCTCCGTTGTCTCGCCTTTAGCCAGGTACCGCTGCAACTCGGCCTGTGCCTTGGTAAGCTCGGCGTTGATCTTTGCCGCCGTCTGGACCGCCTCGGTATTTTTGTTGTGCGCTTCGGTGATCGCCGGTTGATGTTTGGCTCGCAGTTGCCGCGATTCTTCGTGGAGTGCGTCGCGAACCGCGTTCATTTCTTTGGCGGTGCTCGCTACTGTCGCTTGAGCCGCCTCGTGCCGCTTCTGCAAGTCGTGAATTTTCTGACCGATCTCTGTGAGCTTGGTACTGTCGATGGCCATGGCCACCTCCTAAAAAGAAACCTCGATATCTCTGGTATGTTACTTTTTGGTTTTGGCCGTTGGCTTGGTGGCTGGAACTTCTTCGGCCTTTTCGATTTCTTCGACAGACTGAGGAATCGTCGCCTCCTTGTTTTTCTTGTCGTCATCGGCGACAAAACCACAGTTGACCTCTTTCGGCATGTTCTTTTTGTTGGGACCACGGCCGTACCAGCCACAATTAACAACAGTTGCCATATATGTACTTCTATAAATAAAAATGAGAAATCACGACGTTGGTATCGCCGCCGTGGTGCTGATGGTGATCAAGTTGGTGTCTTTAACTGGCGTAAAGGTGAATGATGAACTGCCGGACTGGGCGTGTTGTAGCGTGGTAGCGCCGGGGGTAATCATGCCGGAAGTGGCGGAAACGCCAATATGAGTCGTGGTTCCTTCGGAGACACGTTGCCCGTTGGGGGCGACACGGCGAAAGTACATGCCGAAAGCGCTCACGGCCACGCCGTCGCCGATTTCGCTGACGGCTTCCACGTCCTTCGTGGTGAATTCAAATTTCGTCATGCGTCGAATGATGGATGCGTGGCTTGGATAAACGTTCCCAGAGTCACCTTCGACAAGGACTTGAATGCCAAAGTCCACCGACAGATCAGATATGCCTTGGAGGAGCCTGGAGGAACCGCCGCTGATGGTGTAGCTGACGGGGCCGGTGGTGAAGATGCTGGCGATCTGCTGAGCGCCCGAGGGGATGGATTGGCCGGCCTCCCAGACAAACGGCGGCGTCGGTGGCGTCTGATTGCTTTGAATCGCGTGAATCATCAGGTCGAGCGTGGCGACGCTATTATGTGATGCGCGGATGGAGACCGGCGCCATGATGCCGCCGGCAATAGAGAGCTTCAGGTGATTGCCGGTGGCGAGGGCTGTGGGGAGTCCGCCGAGGGGCAGCTCGCGGCCATAGACCGTGATGCCGGGAGGAGTGATGGGAATGCCAGAGAATCCGCATGTGGCGAGGAAGGTTAGGTCGCTGGTGTTGATGGACACGGTTGGCTGAATATTCTGTGCGGCGGCGAACTCGCGGTCTGTCTCGCTGCCGGCAGTCTCTTCAAACAATGAAACGCCGCCGTTGGGACCGGTGGAGGCGATTTGATTGATCCACGCGTTAACACTGCCGGCGGCGACTTGGACCGCGTGGGGGATGAATCGAATGGGAAGCATGTTTATCTCCTGCGCCTCATGTGACATTTCGATATTTAAAAATCTCTATTTAGCATGTAAGTCATATTTTCAGTGATCATGGCCGCGAGAGCTTCGTTTTCTTCTGGCGTGATCGCCCTGATTTCCCGCTTCATATTGGGGTAGCCAATATGAGTCGAGTTCGAGTGCTTGACTCTTTTCGACGTATCGTCATAGTTCATGTTGGGCACAAAGTTCAGCACGCGAGCCCACATTCGCAACTCGACAACCACATGACGATCAGAACCCATTTGCTTGATGGCGGCCTTTGTCGTCAGATCGCGGCGCAACGATCCGCTGTACATCAAGTCAGGACGCCCTCCCCACCTTTTTCTTTTTTGTCTCAGATATCGATCGGTTCTCGGGGCATAATCGTATTTTTCCGCCGCGTCTCTCGCGAAGTGCAGGGGCAGTATTTTGGTATGCCAGTAATCAGCGGCGGCATCGAGCGCTGTACGGGCAATATCAGGGGCGCTTTTTATGGCATTCAAAAGCTGAGGGTTAATCACGATGGTCGCGTAAAACAACTGCGTTTTACTGGCATGCGTGCCGGCCGCCGCATTCACTTCCCGCATCACGTCGCGAGTTGTCATCTTTGGAAACATCGCCTTGCCAAGGAATTTTCCGATTGGGTTGGCCATCACGAAATCCCCCACGTCACGTGAATGATGGCCCGCCAGCGTTCGAAACGGGCGGTGTTATCGTCCTGCTCCGGCCGGGCGGTGAACTCGGGGCCGAGGACGATCTGCATATTATTGAGGCACATCAGGTCCGCGGTTCCCTGCGTGCTGGCGAGGTCCTGAAGAAATTGCCCGGTGGCGCTGCGGGCCTCGGCGAGCGCGTTGGGGGCGTCGCTGACGTAAGCCGCCGATACGTCGGCCTCGAGCATGATGTCTAGAGTGCCTGAGCAGACGAAAGCGCCGCCAGTGCCAACGCTGGTGGCATTAGCGGCATTCTTATCTTCACTGACGACAGCGAGAGGACGCGAAAAGGGGAAAAGAAAGCCGAAGTCGGGAATCTCGCCACCGTCCGGATATGGCGATGGAGGCAAAACGTCGCGGAGTGTGGTTGCGATGAGAACGGTGGTGGCATCGGGCACGTCGGCGACCTGATACGTTCCCGCGATCGAGAGTTCCGACTGCGGACCCAGTGACGCGCCTTCGATGGTGATGGTATCGCCTGTGACAACGGAATGCGGTTCGCGTGTCTTGACGGTGATGATGCCGCCGGCAATGGTGACGCCGACGATTTGCCATCCAACCTCGCCGGTGAAGATGCGTTTGATCGCGACGGTCGCGTCGGCGCTGCCGGTCCACGTCTGGAAAAAAGGCAGGTTCGCGACAAGTGTTCGAAGCGCGTCAATGGCGACGGCAACAGGTCCGAATGGAATCACGTCAGGCATTCGCAACTTAGTCGGTGGCCAGATCGAAGTGCGTGCGCAGCGTCGACCTGCCCGAAAGGACTGGATCGTCACGGGAGTGTTTGTCCCGAACCTCATCGGAACGCTTCAGAAAAATCTCGGCGGCGTATCGGCGGAATTAGAGCATTTTTCACTCGCCTTTGGCGTATTTGCAATGTTGTATGAAGTTCCGAGCATCCTGCGGTGTGATCGAGTCGAGGGCACAAGCAATGCCGTCGTAAAGATCGGTAACACTGCGGCGAGACCACTTGCGTAACAATGACTTGATCTTCGAGATCGCCATCTCAATCGGGTTGTAGTCCGGAGAATACGGCGGCAAGCGAAGCACACGTCCTCCAACCGATTCCACCAATTCATCAACACGCGGAGAACGATGGGCCGAGAGATTGTCCAGCACCACAATCTGGCCGTCCTTGAGCACCGGCACAAGGAACTTCTCAACGAACGTAACGAACATCGCCGTGTCCGTCGCACCGTCAAAACAGCATGCACTGACAATCCCTTTGCCGCTCATCGCTGCAATCGTACTGATGGTTTTCCAATGTCCCCGCGGCGTTTTACAGACCACGCGCTGATCTACAGGACCACGAGCATACAACCGCGTCATGTCGGTGGTTGAGCCGAATTCATCGCACGGTCGGCAGTCCCGCGTGTGTCGCCAAGAACCGTTACAGCTTCAAGACTTACGCCAGCGAACTGCTCGTACCAGTTCTCCCGTCTTTCTTTGACATCCGGCCGGTCCTGCTCGCTAGCGAAGAGCGACTTTTTTTAGAGCATTTTTCATGTGGTCTTGGCGTGATGACATGCGCAGGAAGCGAGAGCCAAAGCCCCGCATTGCCATGCGGGGCTCCAAAACGCTACGGGCGAGTGAAAAAAGCTCTAAAAGACAACCCCAGTTTCTTCGTGGCACGATGCACTGTGGGCACGCTCACTTTTTTGTCCAGAGCATCCGCGAGTTCGCCCAAGGTCATGTCGGGTCGATCGGCGATGAGCTTGACAAATTGCTCCATATCTGCATGGTTGAGTTTGTGGTTGTCTGGCCGGTAGTCAGGCAGCGGATCAAGTGTTCCGAGTTCTCGTCTTCGCTGAATCAGCAATCTGACCCACGACTCACTGCAACGGTATTGTTTTGCGACTTGTGCCGACGATCCGCACGCATCGTAGGCTTCTGCCACTGCTCGCCGGTATTCCTTGGGATAGGCCATGTCATTAACCTCCTTGTTAATGACATCATCTTAACTTGTTCGCAATGCTGGCGCCAGAGGCGGGCGAAAAATGCTCTAAAGACGGAAACAACGAAAGAAGTCTTCCTCGTTCCGCCACCATTCGTCGACAATATCGCCGACGAAGTCCGACATCTCTATGATGTGGAGAGGAAGGGCTTTCGAGTTATCGCTCAGATATTGAAAAACAAGTACAACAAATCTATCGGATCGGGCAACAGCTGCGCAGCGTATCGTAGGTGGTATGAAATACGCGGTCTACCGTTGCCGAAGCCGAGAACGAACACAGGTCGTCCCCGGAAAAATACGGCAGCCTAAAAACAGATAATCCATCGAGCGGCACTTTGCCCGATTCCGGAGTCCTCTGGAGTCGGGCTTTTTTGTTGCGCGGTTCATGAGATGTTCTTAAAGAGGAGGAATACATATGTGTTCACCTAAGTGCAAGGCACTGCAGTCTGCCCCGTTACCCGCTTCCGCATATTCACGGTCCCGCCAACAGTTAATCCGGGACTTGGCTCTTCTCATACTGCGGCGGCAACGCCGGAGGCAAAACCTTCTACCAAATACAACACCTTCGATCTCTCCACCTGATGAACGTCAAGAAGATGGTCACGGTTGAAAAAGCGATTAGAGATAATTGTTCTGTAGAGGTTGGTCTGAGGAGTGAAGGCCAGGTAAAGGTACATTCAAGCGTTACCAACTTTCGTCATCTGGATCAGATATATCTTCAGCCCCAGGCAAATCGTAAAAAGACAAAGATGTCTTGCCAGCCTTAATGACCATGATGTCCTCACGCGGAAGAGCCAACTCAACCATTCCCTCGCAGGTTTTTATTAGGTTTACTAATTCCTCAGGCAACCAGTTGAACCTTTTGAGATTATTGCGACGATTTGCGATTTTTCGAAGGGTGACCTCGCCTGATAAATTTCGGGGTTCGAGTTTCATGCCCCGGGAACCCAATTCGGCCAACCGGAGGATCAGTTCCCATCCAACACTACGCCCTTCCCATCTTGTTTGCAGCAGTTGCGATTGCCAATACACCGCTCGGATCAGCTCTCCACTTACAACCACTAATTTATGAGAAAAAATCGCCGATTCGATCTGTTGCAGCAACGCCATTGCATCGGCACTAACGGGACGAGTTCGGCGCGTTGGTCGTCCCTGAGCCAACCTGAGCTGCTGCTGCAACGATTTAAATTCGAGAGATGGCAGAACCCCTAATAAGAAAGCTACTTGAAGTGTCGCTTCTTCGAGACTTCCTCCTCGGACACGTTGATATAGACGGGCTGAGCAAAAACCATTTTCGTCGAGATATTGTTTCTTATCCCCGAGCTTTACTCGTTCATCGTCTGTAAGAATTTGTCCCTATGCTGATTCGAAAGTAACCGGCATTTTTAAGCGAACCCGAAGCATCCGTATCCGCTCGTTCAGCGGTGATTCATTCGGGACCGACTCGGCTTCCCTGCAAGGTTCTTGGGACATATGTGATCCTTACTCTTCAATAAACCCTCATTGATCTCAATTTTACTACGTATCTGAAATTCAGTCTCTAAAAAACAATAATTTTTAGATCCAATCGCATCGTGCGACCGCCGTGCGACCAGGCATCGGTAGCGTTGTCGGCTGTTGGTCTCGGTTAGCTCCACAAATTCGCAAGGAGGGCCGCTTCCAACAAGTTGCATGGAGGCGACGATGCTCAAGGATGACGCACATCAAAAATGGGAACCACTCGCTTTACGCCCGCGCGAGGCAGCCAAGGCTCTTGGTATCGGCGAACGGTTGCTCTGGGAGATGACCCAAAACGGTCAGGTTCCATGCGTCCAACTCAGCAAGCGCATCACCGTGTATCCCGTCAATGTTCTCAATGACTGGCTGGCGAAATTAGCCGCGTCAAATCAAAGCGAGCCCGAAGACCACCTCAAACTACAACCGGACGAAAGGTAATTTTTCATGGCTAGCATTAGTTATGATCGAGCGACGGGACGTCGCACGATTCAATTTGTTGCTGCCGATGGCCGTCGGCATTCAATACGGCTCGGGCGCGTAGCGCAAAGGCAAGCTGAAGCATTCAAAATTCGGCTTGAAGACTTGATTGCCGCCCGCATCACTGGTTACGTTCCTCGTGAAGAAACCCTCCTTTGGCTCTCCAAGTTGGATGACGAGACATATACCAAGCTTTCCGACCTTCATCTCGCCACCCCACGCAAACGTGCGATTCTGGGGCCATTCCTTTCTGATTATTTGGAGAGCCGAAAGGATGTTAAGCCCGCGACCCAGGTTGTGTATGGCCACACTTGCCGCAATCTGATTTCATTCTTCGGTCAGCAGAAGGAGATGGGCACAATCACCCCCGGCGATGCTGACCGATGGGCGTTGAACCTGTCGACTGTGGAAAAACTTTCACCCAGCACGCTCCGCCGTCGTAGTGGCATCGCGAAGCAGTTTTTCAGAGCCGCGGTACGCCTCAAGCTCATCCCGGAAAATCCGTTCCGCGATATCAAGAGCGGCATAGTCGCCAACCCCGCAAGGATGTTTTTCATCTCTCGTGAGATCGCCGAAAAAGTTCTCGCCAAGTGCCCGGATGCCGAATGGCGACTGCTTTTCGCGCTGAGTCGCTACGGCGGACTTCGCTGCCCTTCGGAGCATCTGAATCTCCGCTGGACGGATGTGGATTGGGAGAAGAACCGCATGCTGGTTCACAGCCCGAAGACCGAGCACCACATCGGCGGAGAATCACGTTGGGTGCCGATCTTTCCTGAACTGCTGCCCTATTTGCGTGAAGTATCCGAGTTAGCTGTCGAAGGCGCTGAATATGTCATTACGCGTTACCGTCGCACCAATATGAACCTCCGCACCCAACTCCTACGCATCATTCGGCGTGCAGGCGTAATGCCCTGGCCCAAACTGTTCCAGAATTTGCGAAGCACGCGGGAAACGGAACTGGCGGAAAGCTGGCCACTTCACGTAGCGTGCGCCTGGATCGGCAATTCTCAGATTGTTGCCGCCCGACACTACCTGCAGGTCACGGACGAACATTTCCTCAAAGCAGCAGGGGGAATACAGAGCTCGCCTGTCAGCGTGCGATCGTAAATGCATTTCCTATTTGTCATGGAGCCCGAGCTGATCACCAAAGCGATCAGCCCGGGCCTCTTTATTGTGGGGCAAACGTTCGAGTCTCAAATAGACTCCTTTTTTTTTAACTATGATCGCCGTCTGATGCAGGGTTTCTGGCGTTCGAGTATGCACGAGACCCGAACTCTTAAAATGAGATTACACCCATTCGCTTTCTGTTCGGTGGTGCAAAATCCGGTGCAGCATTCTGCCGCGTTAGCTCGCATTGATTCGCACGATGGAATGGTGAAAAAATAAAAACCGCCTTTTCGCGGCCCTGCGCGGGGTATCGCAACTTGGCGCGACCAAAATTTTCAAAACCCATGGGCGATGAGGGCCAGGAACTGAGCTTTGTTGAGAAAATCGGCGGGGCTGTTGAGAGCGGCGCCCTCCTTGTTGGCCTTGCTTGCGAAATCCGGGGGGAGCGACGGCATCTGAGACTTGGTGGCGGACATCATGTGGACTTCGGCGGCGATTATGTGCGTCAGTTGCCATGCCGCGTGATTGGCGCCGGGCACGGGACGTACCAGAAGATCGGCATCCGAAAAATCGGCCAAGGCCTGGTTCAACATCTGGTGTGCCTGCTGCAAGGTCTGAGTCAACATCTCAACGGCGGTCATGGTGGCTCCTTAAAAGGAAAAAAAGTTAAAAAGTTAAAAATTAAAAGAAAGTTAAAAGGTAAAAGGTCAAATGAAAACCTTTTTCACTTCCCTTTAACTTTTAACTTTGTAACTTTTAACTTTCACGGCGTCGCTCCGATTCTCGTCTCAATTGTTTTGATGGCGTCCTCCGCTTCCCGTTTCAAGCCGGGATTGTTTTTGGGATTTACCGTTTTGAGAGCCGTTACCGATCTGGCCGTTCCGACCTTGGCGAGCACTTCGCATGCCGCTCGACCGATTTTCGGATCATCCAGATAAGGTATCATCACCGTCTCCACGTCCGGCCCAAGTATCACCAACGCCTCGATCGCACTCGGTCGCGTCGCATCTTTTTTCAGTTCCTCGATCAGCCGGCCCGCCACCTGGCCTACATCGCCCGTTCCGCCAAGGGCCAGCAAAATGTACGGTCTGAGCGGATCATTTTCTTTCAGCGTATTGAGCTGATTCGTCAATCCGAGCACATTTTCTGTGGTTCCCCACGTTTTAAGTGCTGTGAGCGATTCGAGTCGCAGCGCCGGTTCCGCCACGCACTGCCCCAGCAGGATCGATACCCCGCGTCGGCTCTCAGGCTCTGAGGGCGTTTTGAGCAGGAAGCGAATTGCCGTCTGACGCCGATTCAAATCGCGTGTTTTCAGGGCCTCCATCGCATCCGCTACGGTCAGTATTTCTTTGGGGGCTTCTGTTATTTGCGTCGTCGTCTGCGTTGTGGCCGCCGTTCGCGCCAGCGGCGCCGGCGGCGGGCCATCCATCTCCACCGCGGGCAACTTCATTCCCGTACGTTGCTGGTTTGAATTTGTAAAAGCTCTCTTCAATTCCTCCGCTGTCACCCAATCCACGTGCCCGTCGGCATACCCTACCAACCTCCCATGATCCGGATACACATCTTTCTTCGTATAAAGCACGATCACCTGACCCGCTCCTCCTCCTGCCTCATTCGTCAGCCCTGTCAAATTCACATCCGCCCCTACGTACAGGTAATCGCTGGAAGCGTCCACCTGTTCGGCGATCTCCTGCCACGTCGCATCGCTACGTATCGGCGGCAACAACGTTGCGTGCGAAGTTTTCGATAACAATATATGATAATTGTTCGGCGACCATTTCAGCACCACCGCCGCCAGATGCGGCGGCATCTGACCGTCATCCGCCTTTGCCTTCCTCAGTGCCTCGCGCAGCAACACCTCCGCCCTCTTGGCATCCACCATGCGATTCAACAGTTCCCGTGGGTGCTCGAGCGAGAACCATTCCGGTGCGGCCACGTAAATCGCGACCGAGATCAGCATTCCGGCCACTCCCGCCACAATTCCCAGTCCAGCCAATCCCTTGCCCCTCCGCGCCGGCCCTCTACTTTCACCCTCTTTTCCCACACCTTTTTTGATGACCACCAGCGCCCAGACCCCCATGACCACCGCCGCCGCCCCCAGCAGCGGCCCGGCATACACCAGCACCATCGCGCACAGGCCCAGTGCCACCGCTCCCACCGCCAAAGCACTTACAGGCGTTTTCGATTCCGGATAAAAGGCCATCACTGCTCCTCAAGCATTTCGCGCAGCGTACAATCTGGTTCGCCGATTCGTCAACTCCCGCATGATCTTATCTTTCCAAAATGTGTGTCCGTTTTTCTGGGGAGGCCTTCCTGACTCGTAAAATTCGTAAAATGGGTTCAATTCGTAAAATTCGTGGAGGGATACTTTCGATGCGATGACGAAAGCCGCGAACCTTTGTCTCGTCCCTCTACGAATTTTACGAATTGAACCCATTTTACGAATTTTACGCATGAAAAAGCATCTCGATGCTTGCCACAGCGTTACTTCATGTGTAAAACCAAGCATTACAGAGACGAAACGAAAATGATGCGAGGTTCGGAACAAGGAGTTCATTCATGAAAATCTCTTTTTCTTCCCTGTTCTCCCGTAAGAATGTTTCCGTGAAAAGCGTTTCTCGGCGTGCTCGTCGCTCTGCTTACCACGATCCTGTTCTCGAATCTCTCGAACCGCGGACGCTGCTTGC
Organism: Phycisphaerales bacterium; assembly: GCA_009781185.1. Lineage (GTDB taxonomy): Bacteria > Planctomycetota > Phycisphaerae > WQYP01 > WQYP01 > WQYP01. The sequence goes on from WQYP01000084.1 coordinate 14,788, forward strand.
GGGCGTTACGATCATCACCCACGGTCTCGGCGGCGATACTTACGGATGGATTCCGGCGATGACCTCCGCCATCGCCGCGCAAGCGAACCTCTCAAACTGCAATTTCGTTACCTACACCATGACCGTCACGGATCCGAACAAAAACGGATCGCTCAATGTCACCATCTCCAAAACTTCCGGCACTTCGCCGCTGGACTCCTCCAAGTCGCCTGAAATCCTTATCGATCTGGATTGGTCCGCCGTCGCGGGCGATCTGAGCGTGATCGGCATCTTCGGCGGCTATTCCCTTCCGACCTCCGTCGTCGGCGCAGCAGTCGCCGCGGCGCTCATCGATCCCACCTTCCTCACTGACCTCGGCGGCGCAGCGCTGGCGAGTCTTCCAATCCACCTCATCGGGCACAGCCGCGGGGCTTCGCTCGTGGGACAAATCGCGCTCGATCTGGGGAAAAGCAATATCTGGGTCGATCAGCTCACCACGTTCGATCCCGTCCCCAGCACCGCCTCCTCTTACCTCTACAACGATCCCGTTGTCCGTGCTTTTCAGAACGTGATCTTTTTCGACAACTACTTTCAAAAGCAGGATTCTTTTGCCACCGGATTTGCCGTCTCGGGCGCTCATAATGTCGGGCCGCTTTCCCTCCCCGGCGGATACGCCAGTCTCAGCATCGTCCCCGGCGGATACCACAACAACGTCCACCTCTACTACCTCGGCACCATCTCCCCAACCGCTCGCGAACCCCTCTTCTCCCCCAGTTCCTCCTGGTACTCCGGCGACACACGCACCACCACTGGCTTCGCCTGGACCACGCTCGGCGGTGCCACACGCCCCGCCGACGGCATCGGCAAAGCCTTCGGCGGTACCGCCTCTCGAACCTCCGTCTCCGTCACACAGCCCGCATGGGCGGACATCGGTTTCCTCAGCATCACTTCCGGCTCCGCCTACACCATCGGACAAAACCTTACCGTCAACTTCAAATATCAGGACCAGGGATCAAAGTCCACCATCACCTGGTACCTCGACACCGACCAGAATCCCTTCAACGGCAACGAAATCGCTCTGACCACGCAAAACCTCGCCGCCGCCAAAAACATCACCAATGGTTCTATCTCCATCACTCTCCCAACCGTCACCTCCGGGACCTACTATCTTCTCGGCTACATCACCGATGCTGCCGGATCACGGCTGATTTACGCCTCCACCCCGATCAGCATCGTCAGTCCCACCACTGTCATCGGCAGCCCCGGCTCCGAGAGCACCCGGCAAAACGCCTTCGACGGCAACCTCAACACCTATTTCAACGGCCCAACTCCCAACGGCAACTGGGTCGGCCTCCAATTCTCCACCGCCAAACGCATCACCAAAATCAGCTTCGCGCCACGCAACGATATCACCAACGGACCCGATCTCATGATCGGCGGCATCTTCCAGGCATCCAACGATCCCACCTTCACCACCGGCGTCGTCAACCTCTACACCATCACCTCCGCCCCCGACGCAAACGGCTACACCGTCGTCACCATCAACAATCCAAATGCCTACAAGTATTTCCGCTATCTCAGTCCCGACGGCTCCTACGGCAACGTCGCGGAAATCAAGGTCAACACCTCCGCCATCGCCGGTCCCGACAACCACGCCCCCGCGCTCACCTCCATCGCCAATTTCAGCGGCGCCGTCGAGCTGAGTCCTTACACCATCACTTATGCTGCGCTTGCCGGCGCTTCCAACGCCGCCGACATCGACGGCGACGACATCTCCTTCCTCATCCAGGCCGTCAACTCCGGCACACTCCTGATCAACGGCTCCCCCGTCGTCCCCGGCACAACGCTCGTTACCGAATCCGACACACTCACCTGGATCCCCTCCGCCAAATCCAACGGCATCATCTCCGCCTTCTCCGTCAAAGCCTTCGACGGCGCTCTCACCTCCGCCTCCCCCGTCACCGTCAAAATCTCAACTATCCTCAGACCCACCGTCTCCGTCACCGCCTCCAAATCCAAAGCTTCCGAAACCAAGCCCACCACCTCCGGCAAAGGCACCTACACCTTCACCCGCACCGGCTCCACGACCGATCCACTCACCATCGACTTCACCCTTTCCGGCACCGCCGCCGACGGCGACTATGTGACGATGCCGACTTCCGTGACCATTCCCGCCGGCAAAAAATCCGTCACGCTCGACCTTATTCCGATCGACAATGGGATTGCCGACGGCACCCGAACCGTCATCCTCACTCTCGCCTCTTCCGACAACTACACCATCACTCCCGCCAAATCCAACGCCACCATCACCATCGCCGACAACTCCCCGACTCTTTCCATCACCGCCAAGAAGCTCACCGTTGCCCGAACCGCCCAAACCTCCTTCACCCTCAAGCGCGCCGGCGGCAACAACGCCGGAGCACTCACCGTCACCTACACCCTCTCCGGCACCGCCTCCAACGGCACCGATTACACCTCCCTCTCCGGCTCCGTCACCTTCCTCCCCGGCAAATCCTCCGCCACCATCAACCTCATCCCCCTCAACAACAACATCTTCAAAGACCCCCAAACCGTCACCATCACCATCGACTCCTCTTCCGCCTATTACCTCGGCAGCGCCCCCTCCTCCGCCACCATCACCATCCTCGCAAACGCCCCGCAGATCGCCATCACCACCACCAAAAACGCATCCGAAATCAAGCCCACCGGCTCCGGCAAAGGCACCTTCACCCTCACTCGCACCGGCCCCACCAACGAACCGCTCACCATCACCTACACCGTCTCCGGCTCCGCCACGCCCGACTCCAACTACCCCGCCCTCTCCGGCTCCGCCACCTTCCCCAAAGGCAAAAAATCCATCACCATCACCATCATCCCCATCGCCGACGGCACCCCCAAAGAACTCCAGAACATCATTCTCACGCTCGATTCTTCCCCTCTCTACGCCATCGACCCTCTCAAATCCACCGCCACCATGACCATCATCCCCGCATCGCCAATCTAAGAGTAGCGACCCCGCTCTGCGGGGCGGAGCCCAGCATGGTAATGCGAGGCCGTTGATCGAAGATCAACGCTCATTCGCCTCGGATGCTCTTCCGCCCACCTATTCCTGACGCTCTCGTTGGGAGCCTTCCTGATTCCTTTTTGGTGTATGACAAATGAAGCAGAACACGGAACCGCAAAAAACAGGAAGCGGCGCCGTAATCCGCCGCATGGAGGCTCTAGCAAGCCCGTGTGACAATCGGGATAGGGGGAGACCTCTCGGTCTCCGCCCTCCCACACCACCGGACATGCGGGTCCGCATCCGGCGGTTCGGTTGGTTAAACTTCATCTTTTGACAAAGACACATTCGATGCCAAGTCGGTCCCAGAGACTATTGGGCAGGGCGATGGATAAGGCCGGGCTTTTGCTGACCCGCCATGGGCCGTGGAGGCTGCCGGCGGTTTGGGCCGCCAGATTCAGACTCACGCCGCGTTTGGACAGTTCCGCAAATCGCTTCCGAGCGTATTTCCATTGCTTCCAAGCCATACTGCGCAGACGGCGGCGAATCCATTTGTCCAGCAGTTTCAAAACGCTGGGCGTCTGGCAACCGCCTCCACCATTCCTCTCGCCGAAGTAGCCACGCCAGCCTCGCAGATAAGTATTCAGCGGGATTCTGACCTGCCAAATACTCTGGCCGAGAGTCCGACGTGTCAATTCCCGAACCTTCTTCTTGAACCGATCAAGGCTCTCGGAGGCGATACGCCTCTTGGGAGGCTTGTTGACGGTGAAGGAGAAGCCCAAGAACTTACGCCGACTCGGGCGATCCACAGCACTCTTAGACTCATTGACTTTGAGCTTGAGCCTTTTCGTGATGAACTGGCTTACACCTTCCATCACACGCAGTCCGGCTCGCTCGCTATGTACGTAGATGTTACAGTCATCCGCATAACGCACGAACATG
>WQYP01000085.1 GCA_009781185.1 Phycisphaerales bacterium
CACTGACGGATGGGAATCCAGTCCCGTTGAAAAATGGGACATTTAGAGCCAAAGGATGATGGGAGCCGGATGAATCGAGAGATTCCCGTCCGGTTCTGCGAGAGCGCTGGGGTGAAACTCCCCAGCGCGACTCACCTCTGCGTTTCCTCGCAAGGCTATTTTTTCAGAAAATCTCCTCAAATCTCCGATACGTCTGGTTGAAGCCTTTTCGGAGAACTTTACATGTTCCCGTTCCTCCCCGTGCTTGCCGCACATACTCTTCCGCAGCAATCGCAGATCATCCATTCTCTTGTCTCCGCAGAGGTCTATTTCGCGGCGGCCGTTCTCGTTATCGGCTTTCTCTTCCTTGTGTTCGGATTCAAGGCCTATCGCTGGATCGTCGTGATTAACTGCGTCGCTCTGGGATTTTATCTCGGCGGACTTTTAGGCGAGAAAGAGCGGATCGCTACCGTCGCTGCTGTCATTGGGGCTTTGGTTCTGGGCGCGATCTCCTGGCCGCTCATGAAATACGCCGTCGCTATCTGCGGCGGGCTCGTCGGTGCCGTCGTTGGCATGGTCGTCTGGAATTACTTCGAACAGCCCGCGGACATGGCCTGGGCCGGCGGCATCGTCGGACTCGCGGTTCTGGGACTCCTCTCCTTCTGCCTCTTCAAAACCTCGGTGATCCTTTTCACCTGCGTTCAGGGGGCGGCCATGTTCGTTCTGGGCGCCGCGGCGCTGCTCATCAAGTGTTCCCCTTGGGCTCACGATGTTAGTTCCAACCTGACTCAGAAACCCATTCTCATGCCTATTCTCGTTGCCACCGTCGCTATCTTCGGACTGCTCTGGCAACACCAGCGCCACGGCCTCATCGGCCACAACGCTGCATCAGCTAGTGGCAGCGGATCCTCCAGCAGTTCCGCTGATAACGCCAACAAAAAATAACACGACTCTCCCTTTCCTCCTCAGTTCGAATGGGTCGCTTCCGCAAAAGCGACCCATTCCTTTTGCTTTCTCGAATAGTCTTGCGTTTTCATGCAAGGCCATTAAAGTGGAACGTTCTATCGCAGGAGACACATGCCTGACATCCTCAAGCAGCCTCTGACGCCTTCTGCACCGTCCACTGGGGACGCCCTCATCGTTCGACGCGATCTGCTCGTCGCATGCCTCGCCACGCTTGGCATCCTGGCCAGCCTCGTCATGCGGTTCATTTTCCGCAGCTCAACGTTCCACTACGAAATTCCGCTGCTCGTTGTGCTCGTCGTCGGCGGCGGGATTCTCTGGCTCGATCTGCTCCGCCGCATCCTTCGTGGCAACTTCGGGGCTGACCTCCTCGCGGGCTTCTCCATCGTCGCGTCCCTCTTCATCCATCACAACGGCACCCACCAGTATCTCGCCGGCGCCATCGTCGTGCTCATGCTCTCCGGCGGCACCGCTCTGGAAGCCTACGCCATCCGCAGCGCCTCCTCGGTCCTGCGCGCTCTCGCCAAACGTATGCCTTCCGTCGGGCATGTCCAACGCAACGGGTCGCTCGTTCATGTCTCGCTCTCGGAAATCCATCCCGGCGATATCATCACTGTTTTCCCTCACGAAACCTGTCCTGCCGACGCTCGTGTCATTCGCGGACATGGCTCCATGGACGAATCCTTCCTCACCGGCGAACCCTACGGCGTCCCCAAAACCCCGGGCTCCGAAGTCCTCTCCGGCGCCATCAACGGTGAAGCGGCGCTCGAACTCCAGGTTCTCCGTGCCCCGGCAGATTCCCGCTATGAAGCGATCATGCGTGTCATGCGTGATGCCGAGCAGCGCCGTCCCCGCATGCGCCGACTTGCCGATCGTCTGGGCGCCTGGTACACCCCTGCTGCCGTTCTCATTGCTCTCCTTGCATGGTACATCAGCCAGGATCCCACGCGTTTCCTTGCCGTTCTTGTGGTTGCCACGCCTTGCCCGCTCATTATTGCCATTCCCGTCGCGATCATCGGCACCGTCTCTCTTGCCGCGCGGCGTGGCATCGTCATCCGCGATCCCGCCGTCCTCGAACGCATTGATACATGCACGACCGTCTTTTTCGACAAGACCGGGACCCTCACCTACGGCCGCCCACGCCTCACCGAACTCCTCCCCGCCGACGGCTTCGACCGCCAGGAACTCCTTGCTCTCGTCGCCGGTCTCGAACAATACTCCCGCCATCCGCTGGCGCACGCCGTCGTTGAAGCCGCCAAACGCGAAGCCGTCCGAATTCCGCAGGCTATCGACGTGAGCGAACCCCCCGGCCACGGCCTCACGGGAACGGTCAACGGCTCCAACCTCATCATCACAGGTCGCAGCAAGGTCCCCGTCGATATTCAGAACCATCTCCCCCCCATCGCCGGCGGCCTCGAATGTGTTGTCTTGCTCAACAATCGCTATGCTGCACTGCTTCGTTTCCAGGATGAGCCCCGCGCTGACGTCACCAGCTTCATCAGTCACCTCGGCCCCCAAAACAACAAACACAAAATGTCCCGCATCATCCTCCTCACTGGCGACCGCGAAGACGAGGCCCAACGCATGGCCCAACACGCCGGCATCAAAGAAGTCTTCGCCGGTAAAACCCCCGAAGAAAAACTCGAGATCGTCCGCAGCACCACCGCTCAACACCCTACGCTCTACCTCGGCGATGGCATCAACGACGCTCCCGCCATGCTCGCCGCCACCGCCGCCATTGCTTTCGGCGCCAACAGCGATGTCACCTCCGAAGCCGCGGGGGCCGTCATCCTCGAACCGTCATTTCGGAAGCTGGACGAGCTCCTCCACATTGCCCGGCGTCTCCGCAGCGTTGCGATGAGCAGCGCCGTCGGCGGCATGGCCCTGAGCATCATTGCTATCACCCTCGCCGCCCTCGGCCTGCTCGTCCCCGTCGCAGGTGCTCTCTTCCAGGAACTCATCGACCTCGTCGCCGTCCTCAACGCACTCCGCGCCGCCCTGCCGCCAAAGGAACTATCGCACATATAAAGAAGCCAGAAGCCGGAAGTTTTGAATCAACCGCAAATTTGAAACCTTCTGGCTTTTGGCTACTGGCTTCTTTCCTCCCCCCCTCGCATCTTCTCGATCAATTGCCGCAGCGACGCCATCGTGTGCAATCCGAAGAAATACTCTCGCCACAGCAGTACTTTGTTCCGCTCTCTCGCCCGTCGGCACTCCGCGATTTGCACGTCCAACTTTCGCAGAATATCCGGCGCTTTCGCGTGCAATGCTTCATTCATTGCATGCAGTTGTTCGAACCTCTGCCGTCGCTGCTCAAACGCTTTTTTTCCCCGTCGCGCCGTTGCCAGAGATTCCGCGATTTTCCTGATCAGTGCCTGCCGCTGGGCCACTTCCGCCGTTGATGGATCGATCGCCAATTGCGGATTGTGCAGCAGGTGATGCCGTTGCGAGAGCAACTGATTGATTTCTCCGCCGTTCTCCAGCGGCTGTCCCCCCTCCCCTAGCGGCAATAACCACGCCGCCGATACGCATGCATATGGCAACTGTTGTCCAAATAATTTCGCCAGAAGGCCGTCGGTGATCTGATCGTAGAGCGCTCCGCCGATTCCGTGCACGAATAAATCTGCCAGGAAAAGTCGCACAAACATCGTCAGCGTCAACGCCCGCGGCCGCACCAGCAGGTCCGAATGGTGAAGGGTGAATAGTGAATTGAATTCATACGCTACTCCATCATGCAACATGAAAACTTTTTCTCCGTCCTTCCGCAGCATCAGCCGCTGCCGCGCCTCCCCACGCCGATAAATCCAGAACGGCAGCTCAAACACATCCCCATCTCCCTCCTTCCGCACCAGGTCCGGCATCGGATGATGATCGTTCTTAATCCCCTGCCGTTTACGATACGCACCGAGTTCCTCATTATAAATCCGCGTCCACTGATCCGCGTTGATTGCCCACTGCCACACAAACATCCACCATTCCGGCATCTCGCACATCAAACTCGTCGGCACATGATGGACCGTCAGTCCCATCGCCCGCTCAAACTTCCGCCGCGCCCCTGACATCCATCTCACATAATTTTCCCCCCTTACTCCGTCGCGCAGTGATGCAAGCACCATCGCCATCGAATCCGTCCGCGTCAATGGATGCGACGCTATTTTTGCATCCCACGCTTCGAACTGCTTGACGTTCGGCGTCTCAATCGAATCCGCTGACAATGCAGTGGCTTCATCCCACGCCACCATCACCCGCCGCCACTTCTCACTCTCGTACGCCGGCACATCCACCCCCAAATGATCCACCACGTCATGATCCACCAGCAGATCAAACGCCACACCTTCCACTCGCCGCGTCACTTCATCCGCCGCGATCACTTTCGCCCAAACCCCCGCATGATAAAACTCCACCTGGTGCCCCGTGATCACCCACTTCTTCTCCAGCATTTGAGCATCCGGCCCCTCTACGCCAATCGCCCGTGCCCATTTTTTCGCCGCCTCCAAGAAATGCTCCCGCGCAGCCTTTCGCATCTCATTCCGCTTCCCCCCCTCACGCATCGCCTCCACCAACACCCCATACCCCGGTTCCACCAACACTTGTCCATGTTTTCGCGGCACCACGATCCGTGCCGGATCCGGTCGCACCGCGTTTGCTTGATGAACGGAAAAATCACTCATGCCGGTTAGTTTCGAGTTTCTAGTTTCGAGTTTCAAGCTGTCCTTGCTTGAAACTCGAAACTCGAAACTCGTACAGCTCGCGGGTCAACACCGTCAGGTAGTGCTGTAGTCGCGCGGTCGGATCGTCGAGCATTCCGCCGAAGTGCCGCGTTTGATCCTTGTAGATCAGTTTCACGGGAATCTCCCGGATCCGCAGCCGATGCGCATCGGCCTGCACCCAGAACTGCATCGGAAACGCATAGCCCGGAATCGTCAGGCGAAGCGCCCGCATCGCGGAGACCCGATGTGCTTTGAATCCGCAAAACGCGTCCGTGATCTCCGAGGTCCCGTCGAGGAGCTTCAATTTCAGCGTTGAATTCAAAAGCTCCGTGATCAAGCGGTTGATGCTCCGCCGATCCACCGGCGGTGTTCCGTCCCCCCCTCCCCCCGCATCCACGTTCAAATACCGCGATCCGCTGATGATGTCCGCGTCGTCCTTCTTGATCTCCCGGATAAACAGCGGAATCCGGCAAGGCTCGTGCTGCTCGTCGGCATCCATCGTGATGACCCACTCATGGCCATGTGCTGCTGCGAAGTGAAATGCATCGATCAGCGACTGCCCGTAACCCCGATTCTCCGGATGCGTCAAAAGTTCAATATGTCCCCGCTGTGCCAAATCCCGCAGCATCTCCGGCGTGCGATCCGTCGAGCCGTCATCAACCACGAGCACCCGTGTCTCCAACGCAATATCCCCGATCGCCGCCGCCCGCGCGTACTTCCGAATCTCGCGCAGCACCGGCTCCACGTACTTCTCTTCATTGAATATCGGAATTGCGATCAATACCTTCAACGCCCACCTGTTACGCAATGTCCCACCGAGCAATCACAAATGCTAGCTGCCGAATTCTGCATGTCAATTGCGTATGAAGCTCTTCATCGAATTGATCGAAGCGGGCGGCGATGACGCCGAGTTTTTTCGCGGGCTTCTTTGACCCGTCCGGCGAGGTTGGGCCGGTGGCGGATCGCGATGTTGTTACCGAGTGAGCGGCAATCGCTGTTGCTCAGTTGTGACGTCAGCCCAACCTGATCGGAGCCGACGCCCTGGCCTGGGCCGGCGAGCTTTCAGACAAGCCCTACCAGCAGTTCGTCGACGCCGGCGTCCTGCCACCCCGCGAAGCCCCCGCTGCTGTCCCAGCCGCCGCCGCGATCCCGCTGAAGGCCTTTCTGGACGAGGTCGCCACGACGTTGCAGGTAAAGGAATCCACACGCGTATTCTATGGCCAAACATGGCGGTGCCTGCGTCAATTCTTCGGCAAGGACCGCGACATACGCACGATCACCGCCAAGGACGCCGACGCCTTCCACTTTCGCCAGGGCGTCCGGGGTGCGGGCGGGAGGAACGAAAGAAACTGGAACGGAAGAAACTGGAGTACCCCAAGTGACGCGCGCAACGACGCGCGGAGTTGAAGGAAGTAGGAAGAAGTTAGGAACGGAGGAGTTGGTGGAAACCGCAAAGCGGCGTATTTGTTTCGTCTACTACGGTGGCGATTTTCCTCCACAAAGGTCCATCGAAATCAACGGGACAGTCCCGCTCCAGAGCATGAATATGCCTGTTTTACATCAGTGTTGCAAACAATGTAAAGTCAGTTGCGCTCTTACGGTCGCGTCGGGTGCGTGACATGGTTTGCAGAACGAGCGTTGATCTTCGATCAACGGCGAAACTTATACGGGTCGCCCAAGGGCGACCGCTAGAGCATTTTTCACTCGCCCGTAGCGTTTTGGAGCCCCGCATGGCAATGCGGGGCTTTTGGCTCTCGCTTCCTGCGCATGTCATCACGCCACGACCACATGAAAAATGCTCTAAAATTGGGCTGTGAAATTGTGATCGAGAGGTTCGCGACGCTGCAAGCGATTTCGGTGGCCTTTCATGAAAGCAATGGCGGTTGTTTCCTGTACGCTAAACGGCATGCGAGCATGCCGGCTAAATAGAGGGGAGGAGGGTGGCGAAGAGGGTGAGGTTGTGGGCGGATTGGATGGTGACGGGGAGGATTTGGCCGATGAGGGTTGTGGGGCCGTTGAAGACGACGATTTGATCGTGTTGGGTGCGGGCGGTGAGTTGGATGGGATGAGTGGACATCGGCGGGGCGCCGATGCCACGGGTTTTTTGGGGGTGAAGGGCGGCGGCGAGGCGGAGGCCGAGCTCGATTTTACCTTCCCTCTGATCGCCGGCGATGAGGGGGGTGTCGCTCTCTTTGCTGTTCCAGCCGCTGGGGGCTTCGACGAGGACTTCGACGGTTTGGCCGATGAGTTGGTTGTTGAGGGTGTGGGAGATGCTGTTTTGCAGGGCGAGCAGGTCGTTGTTGCGGAAACGTTTCACGGAGTCGGGAATGTCGTCTTGATAGCGTTTGGCGGCGAGGGTGCCGGGGCGAGGAGAGTATTGGAAGATGAAACTGTTTTTGTATTGGGCTTGTTCGACGAGGCTGCGGGTGAGGGCGTAATCTTCGTCGGTCTCGGTGGGGAAGCCGACGATGAAGTCGCTGGCAAATTGGATGCCCCCCCCATCCTTGGGGAGGATAGAGCGGGCGCGGGTGAGGAGGTCGAGGTAGGACTCGACGGAGTAGCCGCGATTCATCAGTTTGAGGATGCGGTTGGAGCCGGACTGGGCGGGGATGTGGAGATAGCGGCAGATGCGTGGAGATGCGGCCATAACGTGGAGAATGTCGTCGCCGAAGTCGGCGGGGTAGCTGGTGATGAAGCGGAGACGCGGAAGGTGCGGAAGTTTTTCGTGCAGGAGGTGGAGGAGCTCGGCGAAGGTGGTGCGTTCGTGTTTGTAGTGGTTGACGGTTTGGCCAAGGAGCGTGATTTCCAGGGCGCCGGCGTCGGTGAGTTTTTTGGCTTCGTCGAGGATGGTTTGGGGGGAGCGTGAGATTTCTGGGCCGCGGGTGAAGGGGACGACGCAGTAGGAGCAGAATTTATTGCAGCCGCGGACGATGCGGAGGTAGGCTTGGAATTTGTTGCGGTCGGCCGAGAAGGAGCGTGAGAGGTCGAGGCGTTCGAGACGGTCCTCGGAGTCCTGTGCTTGTTCGATTTTTTTTGTTTGTGAGCGGCGGGCAGTGTTGCCGGCGAGAGCGTGTTGCTGGCGGCTGGTTTTCAGGACGTTTTCGAGGAGAGTGGGAAGCTGGTCGAGCTGGGACGGCCCGCACATGAGGTCCACCTGCGGCATGCGTCTCATGAGGGAGATGCCGTCGCGTTCGGCCATGCAGCCGATGACGCCGATGATGAGAGACGGATCGGCAATCTTGCGCTCCTTCAAGGCGCCCAGACGCGACCAGACTTTCTGCTCGGAACGATCGCGGACGGAGCAGGTGTTGTAAAGGACCACGTCAGCATCTGCGAGGGAAGACGTGAAGTCGTAACCGATCGCGCGGAGTTGGGTCTCGACGAGCTCGGAGTCGAGGACGTTCATCTGGCAGCCGAAGGTTTCGAGGTAGATTTTTTTCATGGTTGAGAGCCATAGTGTAGCAAACCAATAACTGGGTACAATGACGTGTGTGGCCTGCGGGTAGGAGACGGCGATGCGCGGGTGTTGGATCATGCTGATGATGATGGTGGGGAACGCTGTGGCGATGGGGGATGTCATTGAACTCAAGGATGGACGGGTGCTTTCGGGAACGATGCGGCGGGATGCAGGGGTAGGTGGGGGGAATGGGGGGGGGGTGACGATCACGACGACGGATGCGGATGGGACGAAGACGACGGTGGCGACGACGGCTGATCAGATCGTCCGTGTGACGCTGACGGGAACGGGTGAGGTCGTGACGCCGGAGAAGGCGGCAGAGGCGGAATGGACGCGTGTGGCGGTGCAGGTGGGAAAGGCAATGGAACTTGCGACGATCATCGAACTGCATCAGAAGTTTCTGGAGAAGTTTCCGGATCAGGCGATTTCGGCGAGTGTGCGAACATCGCTGGAGGAATACCAGCGGCTGGCGCGAGGGGTGGGTGGGGGAAAGGCGGTGAAGTTCCGCGGACGCTGGATGCCGGCGGTGCAGGCGGATGTGATGATGCGGACGTGGGACGAGGAAGCACGTCCGGCGATGGATTTTTACCGCGCCGGCAAAATGCGGGAGTGCCTGGAGGTCGCCGCGAAACTGGCGGCAGCAAATGATCAGAATTCAACCGCGATCACGTTGGCCGGGCTGGCGGCGTATCGCTTGAATCAGTTGCAGACGGCGAGGGAGTATTTCAAAAAACTCGGACAGGTCGATCCGTCGACGCCGCTGGCGGAAAATAATCTGGCGGTGATCGCGGCACAGCAAAATAACCCGATGGAAAGCCTGCGCCATTATCTCAAAGCGCTGCAGGCGGCGCCGGACAATCGCATGGTGCTGGACAACACGATCGAGGCGATGGTCAATTTCACAGGCGATCGCACGTCGTCGGCGTTCATGGAGTTAGCGAGGCAATTCAACGCGGCTGAACCTCGCATGGAAAAGGAAATGGCGACCAGGGAACTCTATCGCTGGGGCTCGACCTGGGTCACGCTTGACACCTACGGCAAACTCGCGGCCTATCGGCAGGCGGCGCAAAAAGCGATGGAACAGTTAGACCGTGCGTATCAGGAGCAGCAGCAGGCGATCGCTGGCGTTGTCAATCAGATCACTCGGGCGGGCACGGATTACAACGCGATTCTCTCCGCGGTCAATTCGCTCAATCAGCTCATTGGGCCGCAGTACGGGCCGACGGTGGGGGACCTGATCCTGCGGCGAGATGCGATGATGAAGGATATGGAAACGATCCGAGCGCAGAAGTCGGCGTTGGAATCGCATCGGGATCAACTGGTGGCGGGACTGTCGGAATTTCCGATTCAGGCTCAGCGATTAAAAGAGGCGATGGCGCTCTCGGATGCGAGTTTGTATCCTGGGATTCAGCGGATGATGCAGGTAGGCGAGGACAGGGATCCGCCGCCGCCGTTGCCAGTCGCGGTGGCGAAGATCCCGGGTTTTACGCCGTCGCCAGTACCGGGAGCGGGAGCGGTCAAGGCAGCGCCGCTTAGTGTAAGTCAGCTTCTTCAGCAAAGGATGACCGACACTTATCAGCAGTTGGGCACGCCGCTGGGTCTGCCGATGCCGGCGGTAAAATGATTAAAACGAAACCACGAAGACGCACGAAAGTTATCTTTGAGGAAGGAGGGAGGACGTTTTCGTGGGTCTTCGTGTTTTTTGTGTTCTTCGTGGTTTCGGTTTGGGGCCATATGCAATTGCCTTGGCGAACGATAGGCAAGCCTGCCGGCTAAATAGCATTTCAAAGAGCAAAACGATATCTTGGCAGAAGGTTGATTGTTCGTCTGGCACAGGAGTGGTTTTGGTGCATTTTTCCGGGATATGCTTGCGGAAGCTGGCGGGAGTGATCGTGGCGGGGGGACTGTTGGCGGGGTGCCAGGCGATGGGGGGGGGGGAGACGCGGGTGGAGAATGATCCGCAGGGGGTCGCGGCGCTTGCGAGTGAGCCGTTGTCGACGCAAGCGTGGCAGTTCGGCAATCATGCGGGGGTGATGATCGCAACGCCGCATTATCGCGTGTATACCACGATTGGGGATCCGATTTATCAGCGGTTGCTGGCGAAATTGTTGGAGGCGAATTTTGCTCGATCGACTTTGTTGAATCCGCAGTCCCGGGTCAGTGGGCCGTTGGATTGTTATGTGTTCGCTACACGGGGGCAGTGGGAGACGTATACGCGTGTACACGCTGGCGGCAATGCAGCGGTTTACCTGCAGATTGCGGCGGGGGGTTACTGCCAGGAAGGGGTGTTCGCGGGATACGATATTGGGCGTGAGCCGACGCTTTCGGTGGTGGCTCATGAGGCGTGGCATCAGTATGCGCATTTTGCGTTCAAAGATCGTTTGCCGGCGTGGCTGGATGAGGGGCTGGCGACGCAGAATGAAGCGATTGACTGGCAGGGGACGTTGCCGGTGTTTCGGCCAGAGTTGAATTACCGGCGATTTTTGGCGCTCAAGGCGGCGATGCGGGAGAACCGCTTGTGGAAACTTTCTGATCTGGCGTCGACGCATGCGGGGCGGGTGATCAAGTTGTCGCAGAGACAGGTGGATGCGTATTACGCGCAGGTGTGGAGTTTTGTGCGATTTTTGGAGAGTTCACCGCGGTATCGTCAGGGGTTGCAGAGGTTGCTGGCGGATGCCAATGACGGGCGGCTTGTGCAGTCGCTCAAGGGCATGGGCGTTTCACGGATCGAAATAGAGAGATTTAGTGAAAATTGGAATACGGTGGCTGGGCCGACGTATCTGCGGAAGTATATCTGCGACGATGTCGAGATGCTGCAGCGGGAATACGAGGCGTGGGCGCGGGAGTTTGTCAGCACGTGGCCGCCGCGAGTGAAGAAGCCAGAAGTCAGAAGCCAGTAGCCAGAAGTTAATGACGAATGACGAAATGGGGGTATACTCTCTTTCATGAGTACCACGACGAAATCGAAAGACGCGGAGAGTTGGAAGGCTTGGACGCGGCGTAAGGTGGTTCGCTGGGTGAAGGTATTGGGCGTATTGTATGTGGCGATGCTGCTGGGGACTTGCATGGTTCAGGAGAAATTGATTTTCCCGGGGGGATGGATGACGCAGGGGAAACCGGAGGCTGTGGTGCAGCCGATGGGGGATACGGAATTGGTTGAGCTGCGAACGGCCAGTGGGGAGAAGGTGTTTGTGCATTACGGGGTGGCGTTGACGTCGGGCGGAAAGCGGCGGGAGGATGCGGTGACGTGTCCTACGATCTTATATTTTTATGGCAATGCGATGTGCCTGAACTCGACAGCGTGGGAGATGGAATCGTTTCGGCGTCTGGGGGCGAATGTGGCGATTGCGGAATATGTGGGGTTCGGCATGGCGGAGGGGAAGCCGTCGGAGAAGGGGTGTTATGAGACGGCGGATGCGGCGTTGATGTGGTTGGAGCAGCGAGGGGTGCCGCAGGAGAAGGTGATTGCGGTGGGGTGGAGTCTGGGGGCGGCGGTGGCGTGCGATACGGCGGGACGCTATGAGTTGGGGGGATTGGTGATCTGTTCGGGGTTCAGTTCACTGGATGCCTGGGCGAGGCAGAAGTACTGGTTCTTTCCCACCGGGTGGATGCTGCGGCACCATTTTCGTTCGGTGGCGAAGATCGGGCGAGCACATGGGCCGATCCTGATCGTGCATGGAACCCATGATACGCTCATTCCTTATCAGATGTCGCTGGATCTGCAGGCGGCAGCGGAAAAGGCCGGGAGAAAAGTGACGCATTTAGCTATTTCATCGGGGCATAATGATCTGTATCAGGCCGGCAACGCGGAAATCCTCCGTGCGATGGAACAGGTGGTGCAAGAGGTACGCGGGAAATAAGGCCAGAGGGGAACATGACGCTTCAGGCGACTATCTGATACGAACCCGTAAAATTCGTGGAAAGGTCTCTCCCTTCCATGAATTTTACAAATTGAACGAATTTTACGAGTGAGACGACCACCTCAAGTGTCACGCACATGGTCAGGCGGTATGCCCGCTCTGCGTCCTCTGCGGTGTATTCCGTGTGATGGAGCGTGCTCGTTACCGCGCGGAGGCTTTTCCGGCGAAGAGACCGACGCCGGCGAAGAGCAGAGCGAGGACGAACAGGGCGCCGCCGAGGATGAACGCGCCGCTGCCGGTCTGATAGATTTTTTCGAGCCATTCCGGGCTGTAGCCCATGCCGACGGCGGCGGCGATGCCCCCGATGAGGAACATGATCAAAGCGGAGGCGAGAGCCATGCCGCCAAAAGCACCGGCGTAAGGGTCACGGGCTTCGACATAATCGACGGCAGCGCCAACCGGGGCACCGGCGATGTGTTCGAGACCGGAAGGTCCGGAGGCTTCGGCGGACTGTTCGAAGATGCCGGAGGAAGAGCCAACGCCGGAGTCGCCCTTTTTCTTTTCGCCGCCGGGGTAGATTTCGTCGAGCAGTTCGGCGCCCAGCGAAGTGTCGTCCGATTCGCGTGTCAGGTCCAGCAGACCTGAGCCTGAGCCGACGCCTTCGAGGGAGAGCTGGTCATCAATGGCGGATTGAATGCGGGTTTGGGCGGCGGCATCGGCGGGCTTGACTTCGCCTTTGCCGAAGACCTGGACGCCTTGGCCAGTGACAACGGTGTCTTCCTTGGCGGTGGAGGGGACGCCGGTGTCGGAGAGGCTGATGACGTCGGAGCCCGAAGCGCTTGGGCCCAGCGGAATGCCGGAGTCCGAGAGGCCCGGGCTGGGCGCCTTGCCCGTGTCACCGGCCATGCGGTCGACCTGGTCGACCTTGAACATGACACGAGCGCCATCGCGGAATTCACGGAGCTTGTTTTCGCTGACGAGTTGCTTGAGCGCGTCGGTCGTAACGCCGAGCTTCTGGGCAGCTTCTTCGGTAGTGTAGAACATCTTGGCCATAAGGGGAGCTCCTGAATGGACGGTATCTCCCGTATTTGTAACACGCCGATTGGGGGAAGTCTAGTTGGTGATCGGGTAATTTGATGATGAGCGTCATCGCAACGTGATTCGCGGGTCCACCGCCGCGTAGGCCAGGTCCACCAGCAGGTTAAACGCCACCACGATCAGCGTGTAGACCGTGACCGCACCAAGCACCAGCGGAATATCTTTATTCAGGCATCCGTTGACGAAGTGCGTTCCCAGGCCGGGGATGGCGAAGAGTTTTTCGACGACGAAGGAGCCTGTGAGGATATTGGCGGCGGCCGGGCCGAGGAAGGAAAGAATCGGCAGAGCGGCGTTGGCGCCCACATGATGAGTGATGACTCGCGGCGTGGAAAGTCCCTTGGCGCGGGCGGTGCGGACGAAATCGGCCGCGAGAGCGTCAAGTACGCTCGATCGCGACAGTCGCGCGATATACGCCAGGAAGAACAGCGCCAAGGTCAAAGCGGGCAGCAGGAGTTGCGACGGCCTGCCCCATCCGGCAGCCGGAAACAGCGGAATGTAAACCACAAAAAGCATCATCAGCAACACGCCAATGACAAAAGTCGGAAGACTCACGCCCAGCAGCGTCGCGACGGAAAGAATCAAATCCAGGACACGTCCCTTGCGAACTGCCGCCAGCGTGCCCGCGGCAATGCCCAGCCAAAGCGCGATGACCAGCGACAGCGACCCGAGCGCCACCGAGACGGGCAACGACGTGCGGATGATGTCGGTGACCGAGAAGTTCGGGTATTCGATGCTGGGACCAAGATCGCCCTTGAGTGCGTTGCGTATGGAGTTGCCGTAAGCCCTGGCCATTTGGGACGCATGCTGTTGCCAAGACATATGCCTACGATCTTCCGGCGTGGTCGCCAGGTAGTCCAGACCATAGGTCTGAGCCAATGCCCGGACGACGGAATCCGGGGGCTTTTTATCCCCAATAAACGGATCACCAGGAGCAAGCATCAGCAAAATGAAGGTAACCGTAAAAACAATCCACAACACGAGGACGGACTGAATCAGACGAAAAGAAAAGAATCGGAGCATAGGGGGATTATCACGTTATCAACACGAACCGAATCATGAGCAATTATACATCGGGTGCGTGACACAAAATGCAAAACAAAGTAGCGACCCCGCTTTGCGGGGTGCCGGGAGGGGAGGGCATGTCCGCACAAGTTTAGCCGTTGATCGAAGATCAACGCTCGTTCGCCTTGGATGCGATATGGGGAGGACCTGCAAAACATGTCGCGCACCCCTATACATCCGCCACGTCGCCGCGAATCGGGATGGCGACGTTCGCGAAGCCTGCCGCTCGCAGTGTTTTTTCGTGTGCCTGTGCCTGCGGAATCTCGCCGTGCACCAGGTACGTCCTGGCGTTCTTGAGCGATTTGGTGAAATGCAAAAGCTCCTTCCCATCGGCGTGGGCGCTCAGGCCGTGCATCTCCTCGACCTGGCAGCGAAGCGGAATCATATCGCCCAGGATCGGCACCTCTTGATCGCGATTCTGAATCCGCCAACCTAACGTATGGACCGCCTGATAGCCCGGCAGCAGCACCATGTTCCGCGGATCGGTGATGTGGTGCTTCAGGTGGTGCAAAATACGCCCTGCTTCGCACATGCCTGAGCCCGCGATCACGATGAACGGACCACGCATCGTGTTGAGCGCACGGCTCTGGTCCGGCGAACCGACATACGTGAGATTCGGAAAATCAAACGGCTGGGTCATCGCCCGGGTCGCATCGTCGAAGAGGTTCGAGAACCGCCGATGCACTTCCGTGATCCTCGTGGCCAGCGGCGAATCAACATAAATCGGCAACTTCTGCGGAATCTTGTTCCGCAGACGAAGTTCATGGATCACCTGCACCACCGACTGTGTCCGGCCCAGCGCAAAGGCGGGAATCATCAGAATCCCGTTCCGCTTCGCCGTCTGGTTGATGACCTCCGTCAATTGGATCGGGACCTGCGAAATCGGGGTGTGCCTCTTGCCGCCATAAGTGCACTCGGTGATCAGCGCGTCGGCGGCATTGAACGGGTCCGGCTCCCTGAGGATCGGCGAATGACGCCGTCCTACGTCGCCTGTGAAAACCAATTTTTTTGTTGTGCCGCCCACTCCTGCAGTTTCGGTGAGCCGCACGGATGCCGATCCCAGCGTGTGTCCCGCATCGCGCAATTCCACCGTGCCGCCCCCAAGATCGAGCAACTCGCGGTACTCCAACGGCTTGAACAGCGAGATCGCTTTCTCCGCGTCCTCCCGTGTGTACAGCGGCTGAATGCTTTTGTTGTTGTGTTTCCACGATTTGACTGTTTTTTGGTTCAGGTATGCCGCGTCTTCTTCCTGGATTTTGGCGGAATCCATGAGCATCAGTGCCGCAATCGCCGCCGTGGCACGCGTGCAGTAGATCGGTCCGCTGAAGCCCTGTTTGGCCAGGTTCGGCAAATTGCCGCAGTGATCCTGATGCGCATGAGAGAGGATCACCGCATGGACCGATTTGGGATCGAGCTGGAAGTTGGAGTTGATCTGCCGGGCCATCTCTCGCGGCCCTTGGAACAACCCCACATCCAACAAAATGGTTCTGTCGGCTGAAGCATGGAAACGAATTTCATGCAGAGAGCCGGTGACTGTCTGCGTGGCGCCGTGAAAATGAATTTGCATAATACATCGTCCGTAGTAGTTCGCAATTTGGGCCGTGAGAGCAGTATACAGCAAAGCAGCGAGCCGCGATAAAGGTCCCCTATTAGCCACCGGCAAAGGATGCATGACACTGGAGACGGCCATATGACTCGTAAAATTCGTGGAAAAACGCTCGCCTGTCGGCTCGCGGCTAAACGTTTCGGGCGTCATGAACCCCTCCACGAATTTTACGCATTTCACGAATTGAACGAATTTTACGAGTTGATGTCGGGCTAACCTCTTGACCTTTCGTCTGATAATTCATAAATTCTTAGCCGTTCAGGGCATCAAACGCCAACAGAGTACGTTTAAGATCGCCCTGCTGTATTTGAGATGATGTACTGAGAGTCTATATAAGATAAGGAGACAACCATGGCTTTTTCTCGAACACGAAGCACTAAAAAATCCTCCCCGATCGCTGCCCCTGTTACCATTACCCCTCCCCCTTCCATTCCCACCCCATCCGTCCCCATCCCTCAACGCTCCAACTTACAAGGTTCCGGCGCTACTGCTTCTCCCTCCATTCCCGCCCCGCGTATCATCACACGCGAACAAATCGAACGCCGGGCCTACGACCTCTACGCCTCCCGCGGCTACACCCCCGGCGACCCTGTCGCCGACTGGTACGAAGCCGAGCGCCAACTCAAGGCCGGGCTCTAATGTCGAATGATTAATGTCTTTGCGGAGTGCGGCTGGTACGGCTGTAGATGTTGACGGTCGCGGCGGCGGCGGCTCGCTGGACGGTCGTGTCGGGATCGTTGAGCAGCGGGGTCAAAGCCGCAGCCTGCTGGGGGACCAGCATTTCGCCCAAGGCAAAAGCGGCCAGAGCGCGAATGCCCGGATCATCATTCGTGAGATTTTCGACGGCGATTTCTGCAGGGCGGCGGACATGGGTCTTGCTCCCTGGCGGTGTTTCAAACTGGGGGGCGCCGAGCTTGCCAAGGGATCGGGAGGCGATGAGCTGCAGGCGGACCGTGAGGCCCCGCAGATCGGCGGGCGTTTGCGGCGGAGGGTCGACAAGGCCGAGGAACAGCGGATTAACGGCTACGTCGGCCGGCAGGTCCGCACAGACGATCATCGCGTTCCATTGGTCCTCCGCAAATTGCGAAATGGCCAGCGCACTGATGATCTTCTGAGCGTTCTTATCGCCTAGGCGGGCCAATGCGGCAGTGATCTCGAACTTGGTTCGCGTATCGGTTTCACGGTGCATCGACAGGAGCAGCGGGATGGCTGACGGGTCGCCCATGAGTCCCAATACCATCGCGGTGTTCGCCCGCACGGACCAGTCCGGCGACTCGAGGAACTTGGCCAATGCGTTCATATTCGCCGTATCGCCGAGCTGCCTGAGCGCGTAAATGGCCGCGGCCTTGACGGAATCGTTGATGTCATTGGCGGCCATTGCGACGAGCTTGGGCTTGTAGCCGGTGTCCTTCCGTTTGCCCGCGGCCATGACCGACGCGAATCGCACGACCCATTCACGATCGTACATGCCTTGTTCGATGACATTCATTGCCCGGGGATCGCGAGAGGGCAGGAGCGCTTCGATGCAGTTCGCCCGTACCGCCGGGTCCGGTGATGTCGCCTGCATCTGCAGGATCACCATGGACTTTTCCAGCGAGGCGCCGTGATCGTCCTGCAACTGCTGAACGGGCGGACAGCCTGCCAGCAGGGCCATCGTCAGTACACCAACCGCAACTGCTAGCACGCGAGACATAGAGGCTCCTCATGGTTCGGAAGTTAAAAGGTAAAGGGTAAAAGTTAAAAGGTAAAAGGTAAAGGGCAAAAGGATGATTTCCTTTTACCTTTTAACTTTTACCCTTTACCTTTCGGTATGGTCCTGCCGGAGAGGCGGAAATCCATTACAATGCGGACATGAAGGAACTGTTGCTGCAGCTTGTTCACGGGACTTCGCTCACGAGAGCGCAGGCGGAATCGGCGTTTACGGACATCATGGTCGGGGCAGCTGATCCCGGGCAGACGGCCTCTTTGCTGACGTTTCTGGCGATTCGGGAGCCGACGGTGGATGAACTGGCGGGCGCCGCGATGGTCATGCGGCGGCACGTGGTGGCGATCGATGCGCCCGATCGCGTCATCGATACCTGCGGCACTGGCGGAGCGTCCTCGTCCTTCTTCAACATCTCGACCGCCTCAGCGCTGGTGGCGGCTGCTTGCGGAGTTCCGGTCGCCAAGCATGGGAATCGCTCGATTACGTCGCGGTCCGGCTCGTCGGATGTGCTGCGATGTCTTGGTGTGAATATTGACACCACGCCGGAACAGGAGGCTGCATGCCTCAGACATGCCAACATATGTTTTGCCCATGCGCCAAGGCACCATCCGGCGATGAAGCATGTGGCAAATCTGCGGCAGAATCTGGGGTTCCCGACGATTTTCAATTGGGTCGGTCCTTTGACGAATCCGGCCGGGGCTCGGTGTCAGTTGATGGGGACGCGTTCGCCGGAGCTGGCGGACAAGCTGCTGGAGGTGCTGGTGCGATTGGGGGCGGATCGCGCCATGGTGGTTTGTGGACGGGATGTGAGTGCGGGAGCGATCTGTGAAATTTCGATCACAGGGCCGACGCATGTTGCGAAGTTTGATGCGGGAAGAGGAGAAGGGCAGACGCCGCAATCAACGCATTTCACGCTCAATCCGGAAGAGCTTGGCCTGAAAAGGTACGCTTCTTCCGACGAACTGACCATCCGTTCTCCCGAAGAGTCGGCGAACAAGATCAAGGCGTTGTTTGAAGAGGGAAGAGGAGGGGGGGGGGGGGGGTGACGGGATTATGTTTTGGCCTGCGCGGGGGGGGGGCGGGGGGGGGAGAGTCGGGTGGTTGCTTTGCACGCGGG